>JANYAM010000283.1 GCA_025361365.1 Opitutus sp.
GGTTTAAGCATACAAGCTTCACCGCGCTTACCTTGCTGCCGCCTAGTAGAAAAGTTGCGCGTATGACCCCGCTCCGCTGGTTGCTGCTTTTGCTTCCCCTTGGCCAGGTCGCAGCCGGGCCGTCCGGCGCCGGCCTGCGCTCGCTCGACGAGCCCGACCCGGCGCGCGACGCCCGTGTGGCCTGGCACCGGGAGGCACGCTTCGGGTGCTTTGTGCACTGGGGCGTGTATTCCGCCCTGGGCAACGAATTCGAGGGGCGGCAGGGCGGAACCTACGCCGAGCACATCATGCGCGTGCTGAAGATCCCGCGGGCCACCTACCTGGAGCGGGTCGTGCAGCCTTTCAACCCGGAGCAATTCGACGCCGAGGCCTGGGTGAAGCTCATGCACGACGCGGGCATGCGCTACCTGATCATTACCTCGAAGCACCACGATGGCTTCGCGATGTATCCGTCCACGGTCAGCGACTACAACATCACCGTCACCCGGTTTCACCGTGACCCGATGGCCGAGCTCTCGGCCGCGTGCAGGAAATACGGGCTGAAGTTCGGCTTCTATTACTCGCATGCCTTCGACTGGGAGCATCCCGACGCGCCCGGCAACGACTGGGACTACGACAATCCTGGCGGCGACAAGAACCGCGACGATGCGCAATGGTGGAAGGGCCGGCGGCCGGACTTCCTCCCGCAGGCGCGGCGCTACGTGGACGGGAAATCCATCCCGCAGATCCGCGAACTCATCTCGAAATACCATCCCGACATCCTGTGGTTTGACACCCCCAGCAAGCTGCCACCGGAGGAAAATCGCCGCATCCTGGAGGCCGTGCGCGCCGCCGGCCCGGACGTCGTGGTGAATGGCCGCCTGCTCGGCAACTATGGCGACTACCAGAACACCGCCGACCGCCCCGCCTATTGTCCGGACACCCCGGGTCATTGGGAGGGTATCCCGACGACCAACGAATCCTACGGCTACAGCAAATTCGACCATTCGCACAAGCCGGTCGGGCAATTCATCCAGTTGCTCGCCATCTCGGTTTCGAAGGGCGGCAACATGCTGATGAATATCGGGCCCAAGGGGGACGGCACGATCGATGCGCCCGACCAGGCCATCTTGCGCGGCATCGGTGAATGGATGGACCGCTACTCGGCCAGCATTTACGGCTGCGATCGCACGCCGCTGCCCGTGCAGAACTGGGGCACTTCCACGCTCAAGGGTCACCAGCTTTATCTGCATGTCTTCCGCTGGCCGGCCGACGGCCGGCTGCTCGTGGCCGGCTTGAAGAGCGATCCCCGTTCCGTGCAGCCGCTCGGCGGCAAGTTTGCGACCTGGCACCGCGTCAGCGCGGACGATCTCGAACTCACTCTGCCCGCCGTGGCGCCCGATGCCGCCGACAGTGTCATCGCGCTCGATTTTGCCGGCGAGATCGCCACCGACCGGGCCCGCCTGCTCGCCGCCCGGAACGAGCCAACGGTGTTGCACGTCTTCGACGGCCGCCTTACGGGCTCTGGCCTCCATTACGGCGATGCGAAGCGCAACAACGATGTCGTGAACGACTGGCCCGATGCCGCCGGCGCGGTGGAATGGCCGGTGCGGGTCGCAGCGCCGGGCCGTTTCAAGGTCACGATAAACTACAGCACCGCGAAGCCTGACCAGGGGGGCACCTACCTGCTCGAGGTGGCGGGCCAGACCCTCACCGGGCAAGTCACCGCCACGAGCAAGCCCGGCGATTTCCGCACCGACGAGGCCGGGGAAATCGCCCTGCCGCCCGGCGCGCACACGCTGGTCATCCGCGCCACGCAGGTCGCGGGCGGCAACCTGATGCGGCTGCGCCAGATTGAATTTACTCCCCTCCCATAACTCCATGACCCGAAAATTCCTCCTCCTTGCCGTCCTCGTAGCCGTCCGCCTGGCGGCCGCGCCGGAGACCGTCCTGCTTTCCGCGGTCGTCAACATTCGCGACGCCGACTACGAGCACTCGCGCCCGGTGCTCGACAAAAGCACCGCCAACCAGCCGCTGGTCATCGCCGGCCGGACTTACGCCCGGGGGCTCGGCACCCAGACCGACAACCGCACGGCCGTCGAGCTGAACGGCGCGACGCGCTTCACGGCGTTCGCCGGCGTGGACGATGCTACGGCGTCGGCACTGCCGGTTCACCTCGAGGTGCAGGTGGACGGCCAGACCGTCTGGCAACAGGAGATGAAAAAGGGCGAGGCAGCTGCCGCGATCGATCTCGACGTCCGCGGCAAGCACACGCTGGTCCTCGTCTGCCGCGATCTCGGCAACAACTACACGCAGGCGCTGGCCGACTGGGCGGACGCGCAGTTCGCCGTTGAGGGCGACAAACCGAAATCGGTCTTTCCGCCGGCCATCGCCGAGGAATACGTCATCCTCACCCCGAAGGCTCCGGCCACCCCGCGCCTCAACGGCGCGCGCGTCTTCGGCGTGCGGCCGGGCCACCCGTTCCTCTACCAGATTCCCGCGACCGGCGAGCGGCCGATGAAGTTCGCGGCCGAGGGCCTGCCCGCCGGGTTGGTGCTCGATGAGGCGACCGGCCGCATCACCGGTGTGATCGCCGCGCCCGGCACTCACCAAGTCACGCTGCGCGCGACCAACGCCCGGGGCACCACGGCGCAGCCGCTCCGCCTCGAGGTGGGCGAGAAAATTTCCCTCACGCCCGCCATGGGCTGGAACAGCTGGAACTGCTGGGGTGTATCGGTCGACCAGGAGAAGGTCCTCGCCTCCGCCCGCGCCATCGTGAGCAAGGGTCTGGTCGAGCACGGCTGGTCCTACATCAACATCGACGACACCTGGCAGGGCGCGCGCCCGGGCCCGACGCATGCGTTACAGGCGAACGCAAAATTTCCCGACCTGAAGAAATTCTGTGACGAGATCCACGCCATGGGCCTGAAGGCCGGCATCTATTCTACGCCCTGGATCATCAGCTACGCCTCCTATCCCGGTGGCAGCGCCGACAATCCCGCGGGCGACTTCACCAAGCCCACCGGACCGAAAAAGCCCAACCAGAAGATCAAGCCTTGGGATCTCGGCACCTATTCCTTCGCCGCGGCGGATGCGAAGCAGTGGGCGGAGTGGGGCATGGATTACCTCAAATACGACTGGAATCCCAACGAGGCGCCCGAGACCAAGGAAATGGCTGACGCCCTGCGCGCCTCCGGCCGCGACATTATCTACAGCCTGTCGAACAACGCGCCGTTCGCCAATGCGGCCGCGCTCTCCGCGCTCTCCAACTCCTGGCGCACCACCGGCGACATCCGCGACAGCTGGGGCAACGTTCGCAACATCTGGTCCCAGCAGGAGAAATGGCGCGAGTTCGGCGGCCCCGGCCACTGGAACGATCCCGACATGCTCGTCGTCGGCCCGGTCGACGTCGGCAGCGGCAAGAGCATCCGCCCCTCGCGCCTCACGCCCAACGAGCAATACACCCACATCTCGCTGTGGTGCCTGCTGTCCGCGCCGCTGCTCATCGGCTGCCCGGTCGAGAAGGCGGACGACTTCACCCTCAACCTGCTCACGAACGACGAGGTGCTGGCGATCGACCAGGACGAGCTCGGCCGGCCCGCGTGGCAGCTCATCGTGGACGGCCGCAAGCAGGTCTACGTGAAGGAACTCTCCGACGGCTCGCGCGCCATCGGTTTCTTCAACCTCGCGCAGGAGCCGCAGAAGATCTCCGTGACCTGGGCCCAGCTCGGTCTCGCCCGGCCGGCCCGCGCCCGCGACCTCTGGCGCCAGCAGGATATCATACTGTCAGGCGACGGTTTCGTTGCCGAGGTGCCGCGGCATGGCACATGCCTGATCCGCGTCTGGCCCGCCAAATAACCCCGTTCCTCTTTTCCCATGCGTTACCCCAAGCTGTCCCTCGCCTTCGTCATAGCGTTGCTGCTCGCCACCGGCTGCACCACCCCGCCCGCGGCTCCCGCCGCGCCGGCCGCTCCCGCCGCCGTATCCGACGGACGGTTCAACGTGCGCTCCTTCGGTTCCACCGGTGACGGCGTCACCCTCGATACCGTCGCGATCAACCAGGCGATCGACGCCGCGGCCGCCGCGGGCGGCGGCACGGTGGTGTTTCCCGCCGGAAACTACCTGAGCTTCTCCATCCATTTGAAGAGCCACGTCGCGCTTTACCTCGGCGCTGGCGCCACCATCGTCGCGGCCGAGCCGCCGGCGGATCTGGCGAGCGGCTACGACGCGCCCGAGCCGACCACCGGTTCGGTGCCCAATGTCGATTACTACGAGGACTTCGGACACTCGCACTGGCACAACAGCCTCATCTGGGGCGAGGACCTGACTGACATCGCCATCACCGGCCCGGGTCGGATCTTTGGCCGCGGCTTGAGCAAGGGCGGCGGCCGCCGCGATCTCCTGCCGGAGGAGCGCGCCGCGCGCGCCGAGGCCGCGCGCAACGAAACGGCCCGCACCGAGGCCGGCACGCCCGCTGATGGCAACTACCGCGTGGGCTTCCCGCTGCCCGAGTCCGCTCGCACCGCCATCGCCGCGCAGAAACCCGGCCCCTTCACCTATCCGGGACGCGACACGCTGCCGGCCGGGGTGGGCAACAAGGCCATCGCGCTGAAGAACTGCCGCAACGTCATCTTCCGGGACTTCACCATCTACCACGGGGGCCACTTCGGTATCCTCGCCACCGGCGTGCAGAACTGGACCTGCGACGGCCTGAAGATCGACACCAACCGCGATGGCATCGACTTCGACTGCTGCCAGAACGTTCGCGTGTCCAACTGCACCGTCAACTCGCCTTACGACGACGGCATCTGCCCGAAGGCCTCGTTCGGCCTCGGTCGCGTCATGGGGACCGAGAACGTCACCATCACGAACTGCCAGGTCAGCGGCTTCGACGAGGGCACGCTGCTCGATGGCACGCGCTCGAACAAGGTGATGAAAGGCAAGGGCACCGGCCGCATCAAGCTCGGCACCGAAGCCAACGGCGGCTTCCGCAACCTCACGATTTCCAACTGCGTCTTCGAATCCTGCCGCGGCCTCGCGCTCGAGGAAGTCGACGGCGGGCTGATGGAGGACATCGCCATATCGAATATCACGATGCGCGACATCAACAACGCGCCGATCTACATCCGCCTGGGCGAGCGCCTCCGCGGTCCGGCGCCGATTGAGGTGGGCACGGCGCGCCGTATCAAGATCGACAGCATCGTCGCACACAACGTCGCCGCCGAGAGTGGCATTCTCATCGTCGGCGAGGAAGGCCACCCGGTCGAGGACGTCGTGCTCAGCAACATCTTCATCGATTTTGTCGGCGGCGGCACGAAGGAGCAGGCCGCCCGCGAGGTGCCCAAATATGAGCCGGCCCGCTATCCCGAGCCGGGCCGCCTCGGCGTCATGCCGAGCTGGGGCGTGTTCGCCCGGCACGTGAAGAACCTGACGCTCACCAACGTCGAGCTCCGCACGGCCAAGGAGGACCTGCGTCCCGTTGTGATGTTGGACGACGCCACCGGCGTGCTATTCGACGGCTTGACGCTGCCGAAGGTCGCGGACGTGCCCACGTTCAACCTCCGCAACGCCCACGGCATCACGACCCGCAACTCACCGGGCCTCGACAGCAAGACGATCGATTAACCGGATGAACCGGTAAACGCAGGCGGCGCATCACCGCGCCGCCTGTTTCATTTACCGCTCGACCTTGGCGCCCTCGTATTCGACCACGAAGACCGTGCCGAGCGAGTCGTTGACCCAGCGGGGCGGGTTGATGAAGCGACGGCCGTCCTTCGCGGTCTGGACCTCGAGCGGAGTGCGCTTGGCGTCGTCCAGCTGATAGACTGTCGTGATCTTGTTCTTGAAGTCCGGCAGGCTGAAGTAGCCGTTCTGGCCATCGCGTTCGACGTGGAAGATCGTGAAGTAGAGTTTGCCGGGCTTGGCCGTGCAGCGCCAGTCGTTGAAAGTGAGGAAGACCGGTTTGCCTTCGCGATCCTTCAGGTTGGTGGCGTTGTCGCCGAACTCTTCGCCGAAGGGTGAGTGGGTCGTGCCGTAGATGGCGTCGCCGTTCGCCTTCAGCCATTTTCCGACCTCGCGCAGATTGTCCTGGCTGGTCTGCGGGATGACGCCGTCCGCCTGTGGGCCGACGTTGAGCAGGTAGTTGCCGCCCTTCGAGACGATGTCCACGAGCTTGAAGACGAGCTCGCCGGGCGACTTCCAGTTGTGGTCGTCGGAGCGGAAGCCCCAGGTGTGGTTGAGCGTGGCGGGAACTTCCCAGGCGTCCTCGGAGGCCTTCGCCGGAATGACATTGTCGCCGGTGCTGCGGTAATCGCCGACCTTGCCGAGGCGGCCGTCGATCAGCGTGGCGGGCTGGAGCGTGCGCACGATGTCGGTTAGGCGCCTGGGCCGGTCGCCGGTCATCATTTGCGGCGTGTCGAACCAGATCAGGCACAGCGGGCCGTAATTGGTGAGCAGTTCCTTCAGCTGCGGCTCGACTTTGTTCTGCAGGTAGGCGTCGTAAGAACCGTCCTTGTCCTTCACCTCGTTCGCGGGGAAGTCCCAGTTGTTGCCCGTGCCGCCGCGCTCGTGCCAGTCCTGCGACTGCGAGTAGTAGACGCCGAAGCGCAGGCCATGCCGCGCGCAGGCCGCCGCGAGTTCCTTGATAACGTCGCGATGGAACGGCGTGGCGTCGTAGACATTGTAAGGGCTGGCGGCGGACTTGAAGAGCGCAAAGCCGTCGTGGTGCTTCGAGGTGATGACGACGTATTTCATGCCGGCGTCCTCCGCGAACTGCGCCCAAGCCTCGGCGTCGAACTTCACCGGGTTGAACTGCGTCGCCAGCTGCGCGTATTCGGCGGCGGGAATCTTCATGCGGTTCATCACCCATTCGCCGATGCCGGGCGAACGCTCGCCCTTCCAGTAGCCGGCGGGGATGGCGTAGAGGCCCCAGTGGATGAAGAGGCCGAACTTGTCATGGCGGAACCACTCCAGGCGTTTTTCTTTGGCCGCCGGGCTCTCGGGGTCCGCGGTCAGCACCGGGTCGCGGGCGATCACGGGGGCGGGCACCGCCACCACGGGAGCCGGCCTGGGCGTCGAGCAGCCGGCGAGCAAAGCAAGGGCGAGGGCGGACATGAGAACGGAATTGGTCTTCATAAGGGGTAGGAGGGGAAAGCACGACACCAGCGGCCCCCGGTCGTCGCAATTTACCTGCTGTCTATACCGTTAAGTCAACGCCGCTAGGCTTGTGCCTGATACAACTTGAGCAACGCCTGCGTGCCGCTCTCTTCCCAGCCACGGGACGCGACCTCATCGTAGAGTTTCTTCGCCTGCTTTAAGCCGGGCAGATCAAGCTGCATCGCCTCGGCTGATTCCAGCGCGATGCGCATGTCCTTCAGGAAATGCTTCACGTAGAAGCCCGGCGCGAAGTCGCCCTTCAGCGCGCGGGGCGCGAGGTTGTTGAGCGACCAGCTAGCCGCCGCGCCGCCGCCGATGCTCTCGATGACGCGTGCCGGATCGAGCCCGGCCCTTTGCGCGTAGGTCAGCGCCTCGCACCACGACATCATGATCGAGGCGATCGAGATCTGGTTGGCCATCTTGCAATGCTGGCCCGCGCCGGGGCCCCCTTGCAGGATGATGTTCTTGCCCATGATCTCGAACAGGGGCTTGGCCCGCGCAAAGGCCGCGGCGTCGCCGCCGACCATGATGACGAGCCGCGCCTCGCGGGCGCCGACATCGCCGCCGGAGACCGGGGCGTCGAGCGCCGACAGGCCCTTCGCCGCCGCCGCTTCGGCGATCCGCCGGGCCAGCAGCGGGCTGGAAGTCGTCATGTCCACGAGGACCGCGCCGGGCCGGGCGCTGGCGAGCACGCCGCCGGGTCCGAAATAAGTCGCTTCCACGTCGGCCGGAAAGCCCACGATCGTGAAAACGAAATCCGCCTGCGCCGCCGCGGCTCCGGCGGTGTCGTGCCAGTGCGCGCCGGCGTCGAGCAACGGCTGCGCCTTGGCCTTGGTGCGGTTGAAGACGTGCAGCGGGTGGCCGGCCTTGAGCAGGTGGCCCGCCATGCTGCGGCCCATGACGCCGGTGCCGATGAACGCGATAGAGTGCGAGGACATGCGTCGAACGCAACACGCCGGCCGGCACGAGGCGATGCCAAAACGGGGGCGGCTCAGCCGGAGCTGAGCCCTCCACTTATGGGATGCGCAGCTCGGTGCCGACCTTCAGGATGCCTTTGGGTCCGAGCAGGGTCGCGTTGGCGTTGTAGATCTCCTGCCAGCGGTTGGCGGTGCCGTAATAGCGCTGGCTGATGCGCGAGAGCGAATCACCCGCGGCCACCACGTGGGTGCGGGCGCCGGGGACGGGAACGGGCGTCGCGGCTGCGACCGTGGGCGCCGTTGGGCTGCCGGTGGTCCGGGACAGCATCGTCTTCAGCTGGTAGTTTTCGCCGGCGAGCACGGTGTTGGCGCCCTGCAGCTGCTGCGCGAGGGCGCGGGCGGCAGCGGCATCGCGGGAGGACTGCGTTGACGTGCGCTGGAGGGTGGCGACCGCCTCATTGAGGCGGTTTAGCTCGACCTGCGTGCTGCCCGAGCTGTTCTGGGCGGCGGTGCGCAGCTGATCGACCTGGGCGGTGAGGGAGGTGACCTGGGCGGCGAGCGAATCGCGCTCGGCGCCGACCGCCGCGGTGGACTTGCTCGTCCGTTCCGTCTGGGCGTCCTGTTCGCGCTGGAGGTTGGCGTAACCGCGCAACGCAGTGGCGAGCCGGTCCTCGGTGTCGGCGAGTTTCCTGGCGAGTTCGCTGGTATCGCCAGCGCCGGCCGGAGCGGGCACCGGGGTGGCTTGCGCGGCCGCGAGCTGTTGCCGCGATTGCGCCAGCGCGGTCTCGAGCTCGCTCACGCGGCCGGAGAGATCAGGATAGGTGGGAGTAGCGGGGCGGCTGCGGGAAGAGGCGGCCTTGGCTTGGGCGAGCTGGGTCTCCAATTCGCTGACGCGACCGGAGAGGTCAGGATAAGCCGGGGCGCCCGCTTGCAGGGGTTTGGCGGCCGCGAGCTGGGTTTTCTCCTGTTCCAGCCGGGTGATCGTGTCGCGAAGATCATTCTGGGCGGCGCGGGCGGCGTCGCGTTCACTGACGAGGCTGCCGGTTTGGCCTTGGACGGCGGCGAGCTGCGTCTCGAGGTCCTTGATGCGGGCCGTGTCCGCCGTGCTGTCGCGCATCTGGCGGCCGGCCGTGGCGATCACTTGCTGCATGCGCTCGCGATCGATGCGCAGCTGGCTGACTTCGCTGGTGAGCTCAGCAACCTTGCCGGAAAGATCAGGGTAGGCCGGGGCCGCGGCCTTGGCGGCGGCGGACTTCTCCGCGGCGGTGAGCTGGCCTTCCAGTTCCGCGACCTTGGCCGAGTAATCCGGATAGGCCGGGGCGCTCTGCGCGGCGGCGAGCTGTTGCTTGGTCGCGGCGAGGGAGGTCTCGAGTTCGCGCATGCGGTCCGCGTAGCCCGGCGGGGCGACAGGGCGGCTGCGGGTGGCGGCGGTGGCCTCCGCGAGCTGGCGGCCGGAATCGGCGAGCATCTTCTGCATGCGCTCGCGGTCGGCGCGCAGCTGCGTGACCTCGCTGCTCAGGTCGGCGACCCTGCCGGAGAGATCGGGGTAGGCGGGGGCGCCAGCTTGCAGGGGTTTGGCGGCGGCGGACTTTTCCGCGGCGTCCTTTGCCTGGGTGAGCGCGGCGATTTGCTGGCCGGCGGCGGCGGTCGAGGCGGCGAGCTTGGTCTCCAGCTCGGCGACCTTGTCGCTGAGGTTCGGATAAGCCGGCGCCGCGCTGCGCGCCGCGGTGAGGGCGGTCTCCAGTTCGGTCACGCGGCCGGAGAGGTCGGGATAACTCGGGGCCGCGGGCTTGGCCGCGAGCGCGGTCTGGAGCTCCGCGACCTTGCCCGACAGATCAGGGTAAGCGGGCGCAGCGGGTTTGGCGGCCAACTGCTGTTTGGTGGCGGCGAGAGAGCCCTCCAATTCGGTCACGCGGCCGGAGAGATCGGGGTAGCTCGGGGCGGCGGGCTTGGCGGCCAGCGCGGTTTCCAGCTCGGCCACGCGGGTGGTGAGGTTGGGGTAAGCCGGCCTGGCGTTGCGGGCGGTCGTGAGCGCGGCTTCCAGTTCGCTGACGCGACCGGACAAATCAGGATAGCTGGGCGCGGCGGGTTTGGCGGCGAGCGCTTTCCGGGAAGTCGCCAGATCGGATTCGAGGCTGGCGACGCGGTCGCGCAAATCAGGATAAACCGGCGCAGCGGGCTTGGCCGCGGCGGCCTTCTCCGCGGCGTCCTTTGCCTGGGTGAGCGCGGCGATTTGCTGGCTGGCCTGGCCGGCCGCGGCGGTCGAGGTGGCGAGCTTGGCTTCCAGCTCGGTGACCTTGTTGCTCAGGTTCGGATAGGCGGGAGCGGCGTTGCGGGCCGCGGCGAGTGAGGATTCGAGCTCGCTGACGCGACCCGAGAGATCGGGATAGCTCGGCGCGGCGGGTTTGTCCTCCTTCGCTTTAGTCAGCGCTGCCACCTGCTGCTTGGCGCTGCTGGCTTCGGAGGACAGGGCGGCGAGGGCGGCCTGGAGCTCGGTGACCTTGCCGGAAAGATCAGGGTAAGCGGGCGCGGCGGGTTTGACGCCGGCCGCCTGGGCTTTCAGCGCGGCCACCTGCGTGCGCAGCTGGCTCGATTCGGCGGTGGCGGCGTCCGCCTGGCGGCGGAGGGCCACCTTGTCCGACTCCAGCATCTTCAGGCTGGATTGCATCGTGGTGCGTTCGCGGGCCGCAGTGGCTGTGGCGGCCTTGTAGTCGTCAAACTGCTGGGAGAGATCGGTGCGGGCTTTTTCGGCGGCGCCGAATTTCTGCAGGCCCAGGGCAACCGCGGTCTCCAGTTCCTTCACCCGGCCGGAAAGATCAGGGTAAGCGGGCGCGGCGGGCCTGGCGTTCTGGGCGTCCACCTCCGCTTTCCTCAGCAGCGCGACTTGCTGTTTGGCGCCGGCGGCTTCGGAGGACAGGGCGACCAGCTGGCGGCTGGAGTCGGCGAGCGCCTTTTCCAGTTCGCTGACGCGGCCCGACAAGTCCGGATAGGTGGGGGCGCCGGGTTTGGCCGCGAGCGCCTGCTCGGCGTTCAGCTTGGCTTGAGTCAGCGAGGCGATCTGGGCCAGGGTCTCTGCTTTCGCCGCCGTGGCGTCATCCTTCGCCTTGGTCAGCGCGGCCGCTTCCTGCTTGGCGCGGCCGGCCTCGGCCGATGCGGCGGAGAGATTGGATTCCAGCTCGGCGACCCGGCCGGAAAGATTCGGATAAGCCGGCGCCGCGCTGCGGGCGGCCGCGAGGGCGGTCTCGAGTTCGCGGACGCGGCCGGAGAGATCCGGATAGGCCGGGGCAGCGGGTTTCACGGCGAGGGCTTTTTCCGCCGCATCCTTTTCCTGGGTCAAGGCGGTGATCCGCTGACGGTCGGTGCTGGCCGTGGAATTGAGCGTCGCGAGTTTCGTCTCCAGTTCACCAACTTGGCTGCGCAGGTCGGGGTAGGCGGGCTTGGCCGCCAGGGATTGTTTCGCGGCGGCGAGCTGTTCCTCCAGCGCGGCCACGTTGGGGCGCAGGTCGGGATAGCCGGGAGCGACGGGCTGCTTGGCCTTGGCCAGCGCGGCTTCCAGCTCGCTGACGCGGCCGGAAAGATCGGGATATTTCGGCGCTGCGCTGCGCGTGGCACTCAACGCGATCTCGAGTTCGCTGACGCGACCGGAGAGGTCGGGGTATTTCGGCGCGGCGGGCTGCTTCGCCTGCGTCAGCTGGGCCTCCAGCTCGGCGACTTTGCCGGAAAGATCGGGATACTTCGGGGCCGCGGGCTTGGCCGCGAGGGCGGACTTGGCGGCGGCCAGTTCCTTGTTCACCGCGGCGAAGGCGGTCTCGTCGCCGGCGAGCTTCGTGTTGGCGCGGGCCAGTTCCTGGTCGCGGGCGGCGGCGGCGGCCGTGGCGTCGTCCCGGGCCTTGGCGAGCGCGGCAAACTGGGTTTCGAGTTCCGTGACGCGGGCGCGGAGGTCGGGGTATTTCGGCGCGGCGGTGCGCGCGGCCGCGAGGGCGGTTTCGAGTTCGCTGACCTTGCCCGAGAGGTCGGGGTAGGCCGGGGCGCCGGGCTTGGCGGCGAGTTCCTTCTTCGCGGCCGCCAGCTGGGTCTCGAGCCCGGCCTTCTGGTCGTTAACCTTGTTGAGCGTGTCCTCGACCTGGCGGCCGAAGTTCTTGGCGGCCTCGAGTTCGGCGGCGGCGCTGGCGGCGACGCGGGCCCGGTCATCATTGACCTTGTTGAGGGTGTCCTCGACCTGGCGGCCAAAATTCTTGGCGGCCTGGAGCTCGCGGCTTTTGGCGTCCAGCGCGGCGGTATCGGCAACCGGCTTGGGCGCGGCCGGCTTGGCGGCGAGGGCTTGGCGCGCCTGGGCGAGTTCCGCCTTCGCGGTTTCAGAGGCGCGGGCCAGTTCGGTGATGCGGGCCTCGGCGGCCTTCGCGGCCTTTTCATTGTCCGTGGCCAGCTTGGTCAGGCGCTCGCGCTCGCCGCGCAGCTCGGCGAGGTCGCCGGAGAGATTGTTGACGCGGACGGCTAGGGCGTCGCGTTCGGCCCGCAGGGTCGCGCTGGCGGAATCCTCGCCGGCGGGAGCCGCGGGGGCGCGGGTTTCGACCGCCGCACCCGGAGCGGGCGGGGCGGCGACGGCGGGGGCCTCGATCGCGACGTCGGCGCGGACGGTCGTCGGGGCGGGCGCGCGGACGCCGAGGGCGGTCTTGCGTTCAGCCAGGCGCTGCGTGGCCAGCTCGAGCGTGGCCTTGTCGATGGAGCCGATGACGGCGTCGAGGGCGCGGCCGCGGGCGCCGTTTTCGCGGGCGAGGGACAGCCAGACGAAGGCCTCGACCTGATCGGCGGCGATCCCCTTGCCCTGCGCGTAGGCCAGGCCGAGGTTGTATTGGGCGATGCCGTTGCCCTTGACGGCTTTGGCGCGGAGGCCGGCGACTTCACTGCTTTCCTGCGCATGGGCGGCGAGGCCGAGCGCGAACACAAATAATACGGCGGCAAGCGAACGGAAAATTTTCATGCGGCAAGCTGGTAGTGTGGTGAGCGGATACATTTGCCGGGGTGGGGCCCCGGCTGCAAGCCCGCCCGAGGCCCTCCGGCAAAAAAATAGCTGGTTAACCGGGGCTTTACCCGGCAGCCGGCGGGGTGGGGCCGGCCTTGGGCTTGAAGGGTTCGGCCAGCTGGCCGAGATAGCCGTCGGGCATCCGCGCATTGATGCCGTATTTGACGGGAAATTTCGCCGGCAGATAGAACGTGCCGAAAATCCAGTCCACCCACGGCAACAGGCCGGAAAAATTCTTGTTCGAGGTCTCGGGGCTTTCGTTGGCGTGGTGCCAGTGGTGGAACGCGGGGGTGGCGACCAGCCATTCCAGCCAGCCGAAGCGCCATTTGACGTTCGCGTGGATGAAAATCGCGAGCAGGCCCTCGAACACGATCAACGCGCCGAAGGTTTCCTTGGTGAAGCCGAGCAGGTAGACCGGCAGGATGCCGCAGACGCGGATGAAGGTCTGGTCGAACGGGTGCAGCCGGCTCGCCGCCACCCAGTCGAGGTGTTCGCTCGAGTGGTGCACGGCGTGAAACCGCCACAACAGCGGCACGGTGTGCGCCCAGCGGTGGCCCCAGTAGGCGCCGAGGTCGAACACGACATTGGCGAGCACGAACTGCAGCCACCACGGCAGCGCGGTCAGGGCGCGTTGCAGCGGCGGATAGACCAGGAAACCGAGCCAGTAAACCAGCATCACCAGCGCAAAGAGCACGAGGAGTTTCCGGATCGCGCCGGTGATGAAGAAATGGATGACGTCCGCCCACACGCCCCGGCGCTGCCAGAATTGTCGCCGCACGATTGGAAAGAGCGACTCGAGCGGCACGAAGATCGCGGCCAACACCACAAAGCCGATTGCCAAGCGGGCGGGATGCCAGAGTTGGTCCATGGCAGCATGACGCCGGGTGGCGGGGCAGATTACGGGGCGGTCCTGGCGCGGGCGATGGCGCCATGCCACCCGGCCAGCCGCCGGCGCGTGGCGGCGGCCGGGGCCCGCGGCCGGAAGGTGCGATCCGCCGACCAGAGCGCGGCGATTTCGGCCCGGTTTTTCCAGAAGCCGACCGCGAGCCCCGCCAGATAAGCCGCGCCGAGCGCGGTGGTCTCGGTCGTGCGCGGGCGGACGACCGGCACGCGCAGCAGGTCCGCCTGGAACTGCATGAGCGCGTTGTTGCCGACCGCGCCGCCGTCCACGCGCAATTCGCGCAGCTTCCGGCCGGCGTCGGCCTCCATGGCGCGGAGCAGGTCGGCGCTCTGGTAGGCGATGCTCTCGAGCGCGGCGCGGGCGAGGTGGCCGGCGTTGCTGCCGCGGGTCAGGCCGGTGATGATCCCGCGCGCGGCGGCGTCCCAATGCGGCGCGCCGAGGCCGGCGAAAGCCGGCACGAGGTAAACCCCGCCATTGTCGGTGACTTTGGCCGCCAGTTTTTCGACGTCGACGGACTTGGCGATGAGCCCGAGGCCGTCGCGCAGCCACTGCACCACGGCGCCGCCGATGAAGACGGAGCCCTCGAGGGCGTATTCGAGCCGGCCGTCGATCTTCCACGCGATGGTGGTGAGGAGGTGGTTTTTCGAAACGACCGGCTTGGCGCCGGTATTCAACAGGAGGAAGCAGCCGGTGCCGTAGGTGTTCTTCGCCATGCCGGGCCGCCAGCACGCCTGGCCGAACAGCGCGGCCTGCTGGTCGCCGGCGATGCCGGTGATGGGGACGCCGTTCAGGGCCGGGACCGCGGAAATCTCGCCAAAGACCCCGCTGCTGGCGCGCACTTCCGGCAGCACCTCGCGCGGAATGCGGAGCGCGCGCAGCAGCGCGTCGTCCCAGTCGCCGGTGCGGAGGTTGAGCAACAGGGTGCGGGAGGCGTTGGAGACGTCGGTGGCGTGGACACGGCCGCCGGTCAGTTGCCACAGCAGCCAGGTGTCGACCGTGCCGAAAGCGAGTTCGCCTTTTTCGGCGCGGCGGCGGGCGCCGGGCACGTGGTCGAGCAGCCAAGCGAGCTTCGTGCCGCTGAAATAGGGATCGAGCAGCAAGCCGGTTTTCCGGCGGAAAAACGGTTCGAGCCCGCGGCGCTTCAGCTGGGCGCACTGGTCGGCCGTGCGGCGGTCCTGCCAGACGATGGCGCGGTGGAGGGGCCGGCCGGTGCGGCGGTCCCAGAGCAACGTGGTCTCGCGCTGGTTGGTGAGGCCGACGGCGGCGAGGTCGCGGGCCGTGAGGTTGGCCTCGGCCACCGCCCCGAGCGCGGTGCGCCGGGTGCTCGCCCACAGGTCGAGTGGATCATGCTCGACCCAGCCGGGGCGGGGGTAGTGCTGCGAGAACTCCTGCTGCGCCGTCGCCACCGCCCGGCCCTGCCGGTCGAAGACGATGGCCCGGGACGAAGTGGTGCCTTGATCAAGCGCGAGGACGAAGCGACTCATGCGGGGCAGGGGAGGACCCGAGTGTGGCGGGGCCCGGCCCGAGGTTGCAAGCCGCCGCGCAAGAAAGCGCGGCCAGAATACGACCAACCGGGTGTTTTGCGGGTTGATCTGCAGGGGCGGGAAAACTTCCGCCGGAAGCTTGCCAGAAAAGGTAAGCTAGCTTACTAATTGTCCCTCATGCCCGGCCTCCGGTCCAGTTCCGCCACCGACCGTAACCTCGCCTTCCTGCTGGCCGAGGTGAACCGGCTGGCGCGGCGGGAGTTCGACCGCCGGGTGCGGCACCTCGACCTGACGCGCGCCCAGTGGCTATTCCTTTTCCACCTCGGCCGGAAACCCGGGGCCACCCAGAGCGAGCTCGCCGAGTTGCTGCAGATGGAACGGATTAGCGTCAGCCGCCAGGCCGGCCGGCTGGAGAAAGCGGGCTGGATCGCGCGCCGCAATCACGCCGCCGACGGCCGCGCCTATCACCTGAGCCTCACGCCGCGGGCCGAGCGCATCTTTGCCAAACTGGAGACTCTCGCCGGGGAACTCCGGGCCGATTACCTGCGCGGCCTCCCGCCGCCGCGTCGCACGGCACTCCTCGACGACCTCACCCGCATCAAGGCCAACCTCCTCCGCCTCCAGGCCAACGGCCACCACTCCCTCTCATGATCATGAACCTCCCCTCGCGTCTGCTTCGCCCGTTGCTCCTTTTCGTTCCGCCCCTCGCGCTCCTGCTGACCGCCGGTTGCAGCAAGGTTGGGGCCCCCGCCCGGGCCGGCACCGCCTCCGCCGTGCCCGTCCAGGTGGCCCTGGCCGTGCAGCAGGACATGCCGCGCCGCATCGAGTCCATCGGCACGGTGCAGGCCCTCCGCACGGTCAGCGTGAAATCCCAGGTCGACGGGATCATCGCCAAGGTCAACTTCAAGGAAGGCGACGACGTCAAGGCGGGCGACCTGCTGGTCACGCTCGACCGCCGCCCGTTTGAAAACAGCCTGCGCGTGGCCCGCGCCGACCTGGCCAACGCCCGCGCCATGGCCGAGCAGGCCCAGGCCGACCTCGACCGTTACCAGCGGCTGAACGACCAGGCCGCGATCTCCAAGGAGGAATACGTCCAGTTTGCGACCAAGGCCGAGACCACCCGGGCCCAGTTGCAAGCCAGGGAAGCCGCCGTCGCCAACGCCGAGCTGCAGCTGGGTTACACGGAGATCCGCGCCCCCATCGACGGCCGCACGGGCCAGCGCCTGCTGCACGAGGGCGCCCTCGTGAAGGCCAACGACAACAGTTTCACCCTCGTCACCATCAACCAGCTGGCGCCCATCGCCGTGGCCTACGCCGTGCCGGAGCGTTCGCTCGATGAGATTCGCGACGCGCTCGCCGCGAACCGGGCCACCGTCAGCGTCACCGAGCGCAACACCGGCCTCACCCGCGACCACGGCGTGCTGGAATTCGTCGACAACACCGTCGACCCGGCCACGGGCATGATCACGCTCAAGGCGGTTTTTCCGAACGAGGACAAGGCGCTCTGGCCGGGCCGGTTCTACTATGTCGTCACCGAGGTCGGCCTGGATCCCGGCGCCATCGTCGTGCCGACCACGGCCGTGCTCAACAGCCAGAACGGCGCCACGATCTACGTGCTCAAGCCCGACCAGACGGTCGAGCTGCGCAACGTCACCGTGGCCCGCACCGCCGGCGACAGCACCCTGCTCGCGTCCGGCGTGAAGGGCGGCGAGACCGTCATCACCGACGGCCAGCTCCGGCTCCTCCCGGGCATGAAGGCCGAGCCGCGCCAGCTCTCCGGCGCCCCGATCGGCGGCACCGCCGCGGCGGCCAAACCCTGAACCCCGCGCGATCATGAACCTCCCGGAACTTTGCATCCGCCGGCCGGTGATGACGACGCTGCTCACGGCGGCGTTGTGCCTCTTCGGCGTCATGGCCTACCGGCTCCTGCCGGTGAGCGACCTGCCGACCGTTGACTTCCCCACCATCGTGGTCAGCGCCTCGCTGCCCGGCGCCACGCCCGAGACGATGGCCAGTGCCGTGGCCACGGTGCTCGAGCAGCAATTCTCCACCATCGCCGGCATCGATTCGATGACGTCGTCCAGCGGCACCGGCAGCACGCAGATCACCATCACGTTCACCCTCGACCGCAACATCGACGCCGCGGCGCAGGACGTGCAGGCCGCGATCGCCGCCGTGCAGCGGCGCCTGCCGACCGACATGCCGGCGCCGCCGTCGTTCCGCAAGACGAACCCCGCCGACCAGCCCGTCCTCTTCCTCGCACTTTATTCGCCCACGCTGCCGCTCTCGGTGGTCAATGAATATGCCGAGACGATGATGGCGCAGCGCATCTCCAGCGTGGACGGCATCTCGCAGGTGCAGATCTTCGGCGCCCAGAAATATGCCGTGCGCGTGCGGCTCGATCCGCGCCTGCTCGCCAGCCGCGGCGTCACGCTCGACGAGGTGCGCAGCGCCCTCAGCGCCCACAATGTCAACCAACCCACCGGCGTCCTCGACGGCTACCGCCAGTCGGTGCAGATCCTGGCCAGCGGCCAGCTCGCCAGCGCGCAGGAGTTCACCAACATCGTCGTCGCCTATCGCAACGGCGCCCCGGTGCGGCTCGGCGAACTGGCGCAGGTGATCGACGGCGTGCAGGACGCCCGCGTCGCGAGCTGGTTCGGCGGCCGCGGGGCTGACGGCAAGCTCGACCCGGCGCGCTCCATCGTGCTCGCCGTGCAGAAGCAGCCGGGCGTCAACACCGTCGAGGTCGTCGGCCGCGTCCGCGCGCTGCTGCCGGTCTTCATGAAGCAGCTGCCCGAGTCGGTCAGCCTGGACATCCTGCGCGACAATTCCGAAGCCGTGCGCGACTCGGTGCACGACGTGCAGTTCACGCTCATGCTGTCCATCGCGCTGGTCGTGCTGGTGATCTTCATCTTCCTGCGCTCGGTGGCGGCCACCATCATCCCCAGCATCGCCATCCCGATGGCGCTGCTCGGCACGTTCGTGGTGATGTATTTCTTCGGTTACTCGCTGGACAACCTCTCGCTGCTCGCGCTCACGCTCTCGGTCGGTTTCGTCGTGGACGATGCCATCGTGATGCTCGAGAACATCGTCCGCCACATCGAGGGCGGCATGTCCGTGCGCGACGCGTCCTTCCGCGGGGCACGCGAGATCGGCTTCACCATCCTGTCGATGACGCTGTCGCTCGTGGCCGTGTTCATCCCGCTGATGTTCATGGGCGGCATCCTCGGTCGGCTGCTGCACGAGTTCGCCGTCACTATCACCGCGTCCATCCTCGTGTCAGGCGTGGTGTCGCTGACGCTGACGCCGATGCTCTGCAGCCGTTTTCTGAAAGCGCACACCGGCAGCGCGCCCGCGGGCGGCTCCGCCCACGGCAAGCTTTATGAATGGAGCGAGCGGATGTTCGAGGGCATGCACGCCTTCTACGAGCGCACGCTGCACCTCAGCCTGCGCCACCGGGGGCTGGTGCTCGCCGTCGCCGGGCTGATGGCCGTCGCGACGGTGGGCTTCGTCAAGGTGCTGCCGCAGGGCTTCATCCCGACGGACGACACCGGCATCGTGCTCGTGTTCACCGAGGCGGCGCAGGACATCTCGTTCGAGGAGATGGTGCGCCACCAGCAGGCCGCCGCGGCCATCGTGGCGCAGCAGCCCTACGTGGATGCATTCATGTCGGCGATGGGCTCCAGCGGCTCGGTCAGCGCCACCTCGAACCAGGGGCGTATCTTCATGCGGCTGAAGCCGCGCAAGGAACGGCCGGACATCAACCAGATCATGGGTGACCTGCGCACCAAGCTCTCGGCCGTCCCCGGGCTGAAGGCCTATCCGCAGATCCCACCGCCAATCCGCATCGGCGGCCAGCTCACCAAGGCCCTCTACCAGTTCTCGCTCTTTGGCAGCGACCTGAAGGAACTCTACGCCGTGGCGGGCAACCTCGAGAAGAAATTCCGCGAGATTCCGCTGCTCGCGGACGTGAACTCCGACCTCCAGATCACCAGCCCGCAGCTGCGGGTGGACATCCAGCGCGACCGCGCCGCCACGCTGGGCATCACCCCGCAGCAGATCGAGGAATCGCTCTACAGCGCCTTCGGCACGCGGCAGGTCTCCACCATCTACACGCCGACCAACCAGTATTACGTCATCATGGAGGTGTCGCCCGAGTTCCAGCGCGACCCGGCGGCGCTTTCGCTCATCCATGTGCGCACTCGGGGCGGCAAGCTCGTGCCGCTCGATGCCGTCGCCGCGTTGCGCCGCGATGTCGGCCCGCTGACGGTCAACCACCTCGGCCAGCTGCCCGCGGTCACGATCTCCTTCAACCTCAAGCCCGGCGTCTCGCTGGGTGACGCCACCGCGGCCGTGCAGGCCGTGGCGCAGCGTGAACTGCCGGCGACGGTCAGCTACAGTTTCGTGGGCTCGGCGCAGGCGTTTGCGTCGTCGCTCGCCGGCATGGGCCTGCTGCTGCTCATGGCGGTCGCGGTCATCTACATCGTGCTGGGCATCCTCTATGAGGATTTCATCCACCCGCTGACGATCCTTTCCGGCCTGCCCGCGGCGAGCTTCGGCGCGCTGTTCACGCTCTGGGCGTTCCGCGAGGAGCTGAACATCATGGGCTACGTCGGCGTGATCCTGCTCATCGGTATCGTGAAGAAGAACGCGATCATGATGATCGACTTCGCCATCGCGAAGGAGAACGAGCAGGGCGGCTCCTTCAACGCCGAGGAAGCCATCGTCGAGGCGTGTCTCGTGCGGTTCCGGCCGATCATGATGACGACCTTCGCCGCGCTGGCGGGCGCCCTGCCCATCGCGCTCGGCCTCGGGGCCGGTGCCGATTCGCGCCGGCCGCTCGGTCTGGCGGTGGTCGGCGGGCTCCTCGTCTCGCAGTTGCTCACCCTCTATATCACCCCCGTGATCTACATCTACATGGACCGGTTCAGCCATTGGCTGGCGCACAAGCGCGGCCGGGCGGTGCCGCTGGCCATGCCGGCTCCGGTGGCCAAGTGAGGTGTTCCGCGGGTTGCAATGCGCGGGGATCGGGGTAGGTTTTCGGCCAGCCCCTCCCCGCCATGAATCTTACCCGCCTTACCCGTTGCGCGCTCCTGCTTGGCCTCTCGGCCGGCGGGGCGCTGTTCGCCGCCGAGACGAAGTCCGCCAGCCCGGTCACCGTGGTTTTTTCCCACCCGGAGAAATTCACCGACGTTCGCGACAACCAGTCGGACTTTGAGAATGAATTCGGCCGCGAGCACTACCTCCCGCTGCTCCAGGAATACCTGCAGCAACAGGGCGCCAGCCGCCTCGCGCCGGGCCAGTTGCTGACCATCACGTTTTCAGACATCGACCTGGCCGGGGACTTCGAGCCGTGGCGCGGGATCCAGTTCAGCGACATCCGCATCGTCAAGGACATCTATTTTCCGCGCCTGACCTTCACCTTCAAGCTGATGGGAGCGAACGGCCAGGTGCTCAAGGAAGGCGAGCGCAAGCTGCAGGACCTGGGCTTCCAGATGCGGCTGACGCGGGGATTCCGCGATGATCCCTTGCGCTACGAGAAGGATATGCTCGACGACTGGCTGCGCGACGAGCTCCGCGCTGTCGTGGCCAAGAATTGATCACTCCTGACCGAAGGGCGGCTGGGTGCCCTGCGTGAAGATGGCGCCGGATGACACCGGGGCCGTCCGCCAGTTGAACGCAATCGTGACCGACCGGAACAGGAAGGTCACGGCCATGGCCACCAGCGCCGCCTGCGTCGCAGTGATGGCGAGGTAAACACCGGCGCAGATGAACGTGACGGCGCCAACCAGCGCCGTGAGTAGGTAAAACTGGCCGGGCTTGAACACCAGTGGCTCCTCGCGGGTGAGCACATCGCGCAGCAGGCCGCCGCCGACGGCGTTGATCACGCCGACAAGCACGGCGGCCGAGGGCGGCAGGCCGGCGTTGAGGGATTTTTGCACACCGAACACCGCGTAGGCGCCCAGCCCCAGCGCATCAACCCACGCGATGAGCCGGTGGAAACGATGGACGTGCTGCCCGAAGAACAGGCTGACCACCGTGGCCGCGGTGACAGTATAAATGTAGGCGGGGTTCGTGAGCAACGGCGTGAGGCTGTCCTGCAGGAAAATGCCGTCGCGAATCAAACCGCCGCCGATGCCGGACACCAGGGCGAGGGCCAGCACGCCCACGATGTCGTAGTTGCGCCGGATGGCCGCGAGCGCGCCTGTAAGGGCGAAGGCGAAGGTCGCCCCGAGGTCGAAAAGCACCGGCAGATCAAAACTCCCTTTCAGCATGGCAGTGTGGGGTTAAGGGCTGGTGGCCCCAAAAACCCACGGTGACAAGCGAACTTTGTCCCACCACGGTGTCCCAGACCGTGGACCGCACACCATGAAGACTTTCCTTACCCCCTTGATCCTGCTCCTGTTGCTCGCCGGCTGCGCGAGCGAACCTGCCGCCTTTTTGCCGGAGGAGAGCGCCAAGTATTCGCTCGAGAACACCGAGAAGTTCCAGCTGCTGGACCGCGTGGCGCAACAGGCCGTCTCCTGCACCGGCCTGCAGGAACACCTCGGCGAGACCGGCCGCCTGGA
>JANYAM010000025.1 GCA_025361365.1 Opitutus sp.
CGCGCGGTCAGGCGGGCGGCGCGCACGATGGGCAGCGTCATCGCGACCAGCGGAATGCCGAGGGCGCAGAGGATTTCGGCGAACAGCATGCCGGCCGGCGCGGCGCGGTTCGTCACGTCGATGTTCAGGTTGACCTCGTAGTAGGCAATGAGCGCCCGGCCGGCGACGGCGCCGAGTGGCAAGGCCAGCACGGTGGCGGCGAGGACGAGCGGGGCGACGAGCGCCAGGTATTGGCCGGCGAGCTGGTGCGACCGCGCGCCGATGGTCTTCATGATGCCGACCTGCCGCACCTCGCGTTTCATCCAGAGGGAGACGACAAAAGCCGCCAGGGCGGCACTGCAGGTGAAGGCCATTATGGCCATGACGCCAAGGACGCGCAGCATGGCATTCATCAGCGCGGCGTGGGGATGGCCCTGGGGCAGTGACTCGACGCGCAGCGGGGCGAGATTCTTTTTGGTGAGCGTGTCGAGCAGGTCCTCGGCGAGTTCGGCGACGCCGGAGTTCCGGTCCGTCATGAGCACGACCAGCTGGTCGAGGTCGGGGTTTTGTCCGATCAGGGCGGCCGCGGCCGGCGTGAGATAGGCGTAGATGATTCGCTCCTGCGTGCTTGGGGCGACGGCGGTGTCGTGCACGACGCCTGTGATGGGCAGGGTGGCGAAACCGCCGCCGGGTGTGCGGAGGCGCAACGGCTCGCCGACCTTGGCGGCGAGGAGCGGCAGGGAGGACTGCTCGATCAGGATGCCGGCCTGGTTTGCGGGCCAGGTGCCGCCGTGCTGATGCACGAGGCCGGTGCGCTGGTCGGCGAAATCCCGCACGATGAGCAACCGCGTCGGGATCCACGTGCCGCCCGGGCCTTCGACCCGCGTTGACGTCACGCGGCGGGCGTCCGCCGCGGCCACGCCGGGATGAGCGCGGACCTCGGCCAGCAAGGCGTCATCCACACGATCGAACGCGAGAGCGAGGTCGGGCGATTGGGCGCCGGCGTAGCTCGCGGCGATTTCCCGCTCGAGGATGGCACGGGCGTTCAGCGCCGCCACCACGCCGGCGGTGCCGAGCATCAGGACCAGGCCGATGAGGCCGATTTGCGCGCGGTGCGACCGGAAGTCGCCGGCAATCTTGCGCCATTGCGTGTTCATGCGACGGCGGGAGTCTGCAGGTTGTCGGCGAAGACGCGGCCGTCCTTCAGCTGGATCACGCGGTGGGCGCCGCGGGCCAGGCTGACGTCGTGCGTCACGATCAGCAGCGTCTTGCCCTGGGCGGTTAGCTTTTGGAAGAGGGCGTCAACGTCGGCGGCGGTCTCGGTGTCGAGATTACCGGTGGGCTCGTCGGCGAGGATGACGGGCGGGTCATTGGCGAGCGCGCGGGCGATGGCGGCGCGCTGCTGCTGGCCGCCGGACAAGGTCGAGGGCAGCTTGGCCGCCTGGTCGGACAAGCCGACGAGATCGAGGAGCT
This sequence comes from Opitutus sp., assembly GCA_025361365.1. GTDB lineage: Bacteria > Verrucomicrobiota > Verrucomicrobiia > Opitutales > Opitutaceae > Lacunisphaera. The sequence continues at coordinate 1,453 of JANYAM010000025.1, forward strand.
CACGGGCGCGGGGCCGGCGTTGTTCCGCCGGGATTTTTCCCACGAAATCCATCGCGAGCAGGATGTTTTCCTCGATGGTGAGCGTGGGCAGCAGTTGGAAGAACTGGAAGACCACGCCGAGGTTCCGTCCGCGCCAGCGCGCTAGCTCGTTCTCGCCGAGGCCGGTGAGATCGGTGCCGGCGACTCGCACGCCGCCGGACGTAGGACGGTCGAGGCCGGCGATGAGGTTGAGCAAGGTGGACTTGCCGCTGCCGGACTTGCCGAGCACGGCGACGAAATCACCCGCGGCGATCCGCAGAGTGATGCCATGCAGCGCGGTGAAAGCCGCGCCGCCGCGCAGGGCATAGGATTTGACGGCCGCGTCCAGCTCGATGAGCGCGGCGGGGGAGGGGGTGGACATGGCTCAGACTCCGTGCCCGTGTTCCTGGACCGTCATCTTGAACAGGTCGGAGGCGAGCAGTTTGCCCGCGGCGTCGAACCGCAGGGTTTTCACGACGGTCTTGGTCGCGTAGCGGATCTCGACCTTGGCGGTGCGCACCGTGCCCTTGAGTTCGACAGACTGGATGGTGAAGGCCTCCGGTCCGGGCGTGCGCTCGATGCCCATGACGAAAATGTCCGACGCCTTGAAGCCCTCCGGCAGGTCGGGCACAGAATATTGCGGGGACAGCCGGGCCGTCATCGGCGCGCCGTCGCGGGCCTTGATCGCGGCGGCGAAAGCCCGGAGGAAATCCTCGACCTGCGGGTCCGCGGTGACGCCCGGGGCGGTCGCCACGGTGGCGGTGACGGCCGGCGGCGCCGCCTTGGGCTGGGCGGCGGCGTCGCCATGAAAGAAGGATTTCAGGTCGGCGACCTGACGATGGGCGGCGGAGACCACAGCGGCCGGGACGGCCGCGGAGAGGAGCAGGAGCGGAGCAAGGATGCTGATTTTCATAGGGGAGCCAGTAAGTAATCAAATGATTACTTATCGCACAAGCCAAATCCTGGTTGATGCGATAAGCGGCCAAAATCCCGCGCCGAGTCGGGGCCTAGTGTCCGCCGTCGAGGTCGCCGGGCTTGAGCAGCGGGGCAAAGAGCGCCTTGTTGCTGCCCTTCATGTAGGCTTCCTTGGCCTCGACCGTGCCGTCCTTCACTCGGTCCATGAGACTGTTGTCCATGGTGATCATGCCCTCGTCGCGGCCGCTCTCGATGATGCCGCGGATGTTGGCGATCTGGCCCATGCGGATCGTGTTCGGGAGCGCCTCGTGCTGGAGCAGGATTTCGTGCACGGCGACGCGGCCCTTCGGGATTTTTTTGCACAGGAGCTGGGCGACGACGCCGGCGAGACAGCCGGCGAGCATGACGCGCACCTGGTTCTGTTCCTCGGCGGGAAAGGTGTTGATGATGCGGTCGATGGTCTTGGGCGCGTTGTTCGTGTGCAGGGTGCCGAAGACGAGCATGCCCATCGAGGCGCAGGAGAGGGCGAGCTTGATGGTCTCCATCTCGCGCATTTCGCCGAGGAGCACGATGTCGGGGTCGTGGCGCATGGCGCCCTTGAGCGCAGCACCGAAGGTCTCGGTGTGCTCGCCGACCTCGCGGTGGACGATGGTGGATTTCTTGCAGGGGTGGACGAACTCGATCGGGTCCTCGATCGTGATGATGTGCTTCGCGAAGTTGTCGTTGATGTAGTCGATCATCGCCGCGAGCGTGGTGGACTTGCCGGAGCCGGTGGGGCCGGTGACGACGACGAGGCCCTGGTCGAGGTGGCAGAGTTTCTTCAGCGCCTCGGGGAGGTTGAGCGTGCTGAACGAGAGGATCTTTGCCGGGATCTGGCGCATGACCGCGGCCTGGCCCCAGTGATTGTAGAGGAAGTTGGCGCGGAAGCGCGCGAGGCCGGCGACCTCGTGGGCGAGGTCGAGGTCCTTCTTCTCGAGGAAATCCTTCCAGCGTTTCTCGGGGGTGATCTCCTTGAGGAGGGCCTCCATGTCGGACGCGGTGAGCGGTTTGTCGCCGATGGCCTGGAGCGAGCCGGAGATGCGGGATTTCGGGGGCAGGCCGACCGTCAGGTGCAGGTCGGAGCCGCCCTTGTCGAGCATGGTCTTGAGGAGGGAGTCGATGGCGGCCATGGATTAGGAAGGGCTGAAAGCTGAAGGCTGAAAGCTGAAGGCTGAGACCTCGAACCCCTGATTTTTTAGCCACGAAAAGGCGCAAAGATCATCCGGGGCTGCGGCACGGAAGTTCCGCGCGCCTATGGGCGCGACGCAAACGCCAGCCGGCAGGAAGGATTTCTGGTGCCTTTTTGTGGCCATAAAAATAAATCGGGTTCGGTCTTACTTCTTCGCGGGGGTGCCCATCGGGGCCGCGGTGGAAGCGGAGGGTTCGATCTTTTGGCGGACGTTCTTGGTGGAGACGTTGATCAGCGCGGTCTCCTTGCTGATCTTCTTCTGGTTATAGAGATCGAGGACGACGTTTTCCATGATGCACATGCCCTCCTTGACGCCGGTCTCCATGGTGTTGCGCAGGCCGGCGGTCTTGCCCTCGCGGATGAGGGCCTGGATGGCGGTGTTGGACACCATGATTTCGCAGGCGACGACGAGGCCGCCGCCGGTGGCGGGGAGCAGGCGCTGGCAGACGACGCCGCGGAGCGATTCGGCCACGGAGGCGCGGATCTGCGTCTGCTGCGCGGGCGGGAAGACGTCGAGCAGGCGGTTCAGCGTCGTGGACGCGTCGCTCGTGTGCATCGTGCCGATGACCAGGTGGCCGGTCTCGGACGCGCTGATGGCCATCTCGATGGTCTCGAGGTCGCGGAGCTCGCCGATGACGATGACGTCGGGATCCTCGCGGAGGGCGCCCTTGAGCGCGGTGAAGAAGGACTTGGTGTGCGGGCCGACCTCGCGCTGGGTGACGTTGCAGCCCTTGGGCGTCTGCACGACCTCGATCGGGTCCTCGACGGTGATGATGTGGTCCGTGCGCTGCTCGTTGAGCTCGGCGACCATGGCGGCGAGGGTGGTGGTCTTGCCGGCGCCGACGGGGCCGGTGATGAGGATGAGGCCGTTGTGGTAGGTGAGGAGCTTGCGGATGGTGTCGAGGTTGCGCAGGCCGAGATCGTCGAGCTTGGGGATGCCGGCGGGCACCATGCGGTAGGAGCCCGACGCGCCCCACTTGTGGAACATGAGGTTGACGCGGTAACGATTCTCCGGGCCGAGGGCGAGGGCGAGGTCGTAGTCGCGGCGCTCGAGGAAGACGTTCTTCTGGTGCTCGGCGAGCAGGACGGTGTTGAGGCGCAGCGACTCCTGCTCGGTCAGGTTGTGGTCGGTGATGGGCGTGAGCGCGCGGTGCTTGCGGATGAAGGGCTTCGAGCCGGCGGAGAGGTGGAGGTCGCTGGCGCCGAACTTGCCGGTGTCAATGAGCAGCTGGCGCAGCGCGGCGGCCAGGGCCTGGTCGTCGAGCGAGGCGATTTCCTTGAAGGGGAATTTCGGGGCGGCGGCGTTGACCGGGTTGCGGCTGCCCCCGGCGGCCGGGGCGTCGGCCTCGGCGGCGGGCTCGTCGTCGAGCAGCGGGTTGCCCGGCGGCGGGCCGCCCGCGGCGCGGGTCATGGCGTCACCCGCGACGGTCTCGAGCTTTGCGACATCGGTGACGATGCCGTCGTCGATGAGCTTCTGGGCGTAGTCCATCAGCTGGCCGGCCTTGCCGACGGCCCGCATGACGCCGAGGGCCTGGTCGCGCGTGAACAGTTTTTCGTTCAGGCCGAGGCGAATGAGCCAGAGGATCTCGTTGTTCATTCCAGGGGGATGCGCGGATGCTTTCGGCGCCGGGCTTTTTTGCAAGAATCGACTGCGCGCCGGGTCAGTCGGCGCCGTTGACCGCCTTGTAGGCGGCGGCCGCGGCGACCGCGGCCGCGAAGCAGGCGACAAGGTAAATCCAGATACTGCCCCAGCTGATGAGGCCCAGGAGGCAGGCGCCGACCGCGACGGCGGGATTGAAGACGCCGCCCGAAATGCCGCCGACCGCGAACGCCCCGGCGGTCACGGTCAGCCCGATGGCTGCGCCGTAGAAGGAATTGCCGCTGGTGCCCTTGGCGGTGGCGACGTTGAGCACCACCCACGCGAGGGCGAAAGTGAATATGAACTCCGCGAGCAGCGCCGGCAGAACCTCGGGGGTCATCGCGCCGGTGAGGGCGGCGGCCTTGGCGACGAGGCCGGTCTTGAGCGCCTTGACGGCGAACGATGCCACGGTGGCGGCGGCCACCTGCGCGACGATGTAGGGCCCGACATCGGCGGCGGGGCACTTGCCGCGCAGCCACACGGCGAGCGTGACCGCGGGGTTGAAATGGGCGCCGGAAACATGGCCGCCCGCATAGACCATGACCATGAGCGCGCAGCCGATGGCGAGGGGTGCCAGGTTGCCGGCGCCCGGGGCGACGACCGTCATCCCGATGGTGAAGACGAGGAAGAAGGTGCCGATAAACTCGACGAGGTATTTTTTCATGGGGCAGGGTGGGTGCGGCGGGATTCCAGCCGTGCCGCGCTGGGTGGTCGAGACGGAAACGGCGCCCGGGCTAGCCCATCGGCCCACTAACCCGGTCTTGCCTGCCGGTGCAAAAGCGGCTCTGCTCGCGGTTGTTGGGATTTTCCCATGGGCACAACTGACATGACCAACCTCATCCCTCTCACCTCCGGCCCCGGGTTTGGTCGCTACGACGCGTCGCGGGCGCGGCGCGAACGAATTTGATCCGCGCCCGGCCCGCCGTTTTCCCGCATGTCCGACTATAACGGCTATCAGCGCAAACGGGCCCATTCCCTCGGGCCGTTTACCAGCGTCTATGAGGCCACGGCTCCGAATGGCGGGCCCGGGCGTTTTGCCCTGAAGATTTTCCATCCGCCGGAGTCCACCAACATCCGCCGCGTCTACGCCCTCGAGGGCTGGCTGCTCGCCGCCGAGCGCCAGCAGAAGAGCGCGAAGAAGGACGGCGCCGTCGTCGAGATCCTCGCGTTCGGCCACTGCCCGGAGGGCGCCTATTGCATCATGCCCTGGCTGGAGCGTTCGCTCGAGCCGCTCGTCGAGACCCTGGCGGGCCGGGGCGACTTCCTGCGCGCCCTCGCGGAAGGCCTGTTGACGGCCCTCGAGCAGTGGGGCGCCCAGACCGGCGGATCCCACCGGAAGCTGAAGGCCGCGAATATTTTTGTGACCCGCACCGGGCCGTTGCAAAGCATGACGGTGGTGCTCAGCGACCCGTGGTTCCAGCTGGGGGCCAAGGCGGAGAAGAATCGCGTGAACGACCTGGCGGCCGTCGGCGCGATGCTCGCGCAGGTCGTGCGCCGCCGCGAAGTCGCGGCGTGGCCGATCGAGGACGCGCCCGAGTGGAAGGCGCTCGGCCGGGCCGGCAAAACCTGGCTGGCCTACGTCAACTTCCTGCTCGATCCGGCGCCCGCGACTGGCGAGCTGACCATCGCCGAGGCGCGCAAGCGCCTGCGCGCGATCCCCAAGGATTCCAACCCAGCGCGGACCGCCGCGCTGGTCGGCACGGGCGTGCTGGTGCTCGCGGCCGGCGGCCTCGTGGCCTTCGCGCGGTTCGGCGATCCGCGGATCATGCCCGACCAACTCGTGAAGTTGGCGGAAGCCGTGCACAACCCGCTCACGCGGCGGGCGACCGCGTCCGAATACTGGGCCCCCCTGTGCCGGGCGTGGGACACCTGGCTCGGCGATTTGCAAAACAACGCCACGCGGTTGCTCCACACCGATGCGCTGTGGTCCGGCCCGGGCGATCCCCTCAAGGTCGCGCTGCAGAAATTTGTCGCGGAGGCCGAACGTCTCAAACCCGGCGTGCTGGTGCCCGAGGCCGCCGGCGAAAAGCGCATGAGCGTGCTGGCCGACGCGCAGTCGGAAACGCTCCACAATGCCTTGCTGCTCGTGTCCGCCCAGGAACGCATTGCGATCGCCTACAACGGCGGCGTCATGCCGGGAGATGGAACGACGATCCAGGGCGTGCAACCGCTGTCCGCCCAGCTGGAACGCTGGCAGCGCTGGGACGAGATGCGCGAGCTGCTGGCGCGGATCGAGGCCCGCGGCTTCACCCGCGCCGCGGCCGCCCTGGGACCGAAACTGGCGCCGAAGCCCGGCCCCGGCTACAAGCTCGATTCCGTCCGCACGCTCAAACTCTTCAACGACATCTCGCTCGACGACACCGGAACGCTGCTGCTCGCCAGCCGCTGGAGCGAATTGACGGGCGTGGTGAATGAAATGAAAGCCGTGACCGGGGACCGGGTGCAGCAGGCGATGCCCGACCTGATTCTCGCCCGGCTGGTGGACCATTCGTCGATCGGGGATTTTGCCGACTCGCTGGCTGACCCGCTGGCCGAACTGCACACGCACCGCCAGCGCTACCTGAATCCGCAGGTCGTGCGCGATCGCTTCCTGAAGGAATCCCTGTTGCTCAAGGAGACGGCGGACGTGACGACCGCGGACTTTCCCCGCTGGGAAGAACAGCTGGGCTTGTTCTCGAAGGTCCTCGCGGGCGACGATCCGCGCCAGGTGCCGACGCTCAACGCGAGCGTGGCGCAGCTCAAGACGGCGGCCGGCGACCTGGAGGCTGACGCACCCGCGGCCGAGCCCGGCGGTCTGGCGACCCTGAGCAAGGGGGATTTTGACGGCGAATATCAGAAGCGGCAGGCGGAACTGGCGGCCCTGCGCGCCAAGGAAATCGTGCGCATCGATCTGCCCGCCATCACGGAGGAGACCAACCAGATGGCCGGGCGGCTCCAACTGCTCGAGCAGCGCGTGGCGGCCACGGTCGCGCTGCTCAATCCCCAGATCTGGTTGGACAAGGTTCACCAAGCCTACGGCAAATTCATTGAGACCAAGCAGCGCTGGGCGGCCTGGCAGGCGACGTTAAACGGCGTGACCGCGGCGGCATTGGATGGCCGCGGCAACCCCGCCAATCGCCAGCGGTTCCGCGACCTGCGCGCCCGCGAGCGCCAGGTGCGCGAGTGGATCGACGGGCTCGAGGGCGCCGACGGCCTGGGCGCACTGGTGGTGCCGGATCTGGCCGCTCTTTCCCCGGACAGTGCGGAAGCCCTGCGCACGCTCGAAGCTTCCCGCCGCGAGCAGACCGCGACGGCCGCGGCCAGCGCCGCCGAGTGGAAGGACGCTTTGCCGGTGGCGGCGTGGGCCAGCGCCAGCGCCGCGGTGCGCGCGCCGCTCGATGCCCACCGCCAGTGGCTGGCCGACCTGCCGGCGTTCGGCGCCGATCTCGACCGCCTGAGCACGCTCCTCGCCGGTGGCTTCAGCTGGAACGAGGGCGTGAGCGAGGTGTTCGACCGGCTGGCGAAGCGCGCGGGGCTGGACGCCCTCACCGGCCACCCCGCGGAGTGGAACACCGAGGCACGACTGCTCGGCCGGTTGGTGGACAGCACGGATCGCGGGGCGCTGGCCGCCGCGGCGCAAAGCGGCGGACTCTCGCGCAAGCTCACGGCGTGGCGGCGGCTCGGCAAGCTGGCCGGCTGGCCGGCCGGACCCGAGGACCTCGATATCGACGGCGGCGTCGTGGCGGCGCTGCGCGAAATCATCGGCCGTGACGTGAAGGACGAGGCGCGGAAAGGCAGCCTGACCGATGAACTCGCGAGCGGAACGCGCGATCGCTGGAACCAGGCCGCCAAGAACTCCGCCGGCGACGTGGCGAAGATGTCGGCCGTCTTCGAGCGGATGTCCCGCTACAACATTGCCGAGAGCGACCTCAAGGCGCCGGCCCTGTATAATTTGAAACTCTGGCAGCTGAAGCGCGCCGACTGGAGCGAGGTGGACCTCGCCCCGCTGCGCAAGCGGCGCGATGACTTTGTCGCGGCGGTCCGCGCTATCTCCGACCTGGCGGGCCCGGGCGCCGTGACCGGTTTTGTGCAGCAGCTCGCCGACATCTCCCTGGTCGTCGATCCGAACTTCAAGCCGGCGCCTTCGCCGCGCCAGGTGGGCTGGACCGAGGAGCTGACCGACGCGGGACTCGGCCTCACCGCTTCATGGAAGCGTGGCGGGAAAACCGTGAAACTGGATTTCAGCATTGTGCAGCCGGCGGATGACACGCCGCCCTTCTACCTGGCGCGGCGAGAAATTGCGGTGGGCGAATACCTGGACCTGCTGGCCACGGGGACGAAGGAGGCAGCGGAGGCGGTGGCCGCGGCTCTTCCATTGTGGACGCGCGCCGAGTCCTACGACAAGCCCTGGAACAAGCCCATGGCGTGGCGGCCGCATGTTGACGACAAGGGCAACTATAACGGCTTCGAGCTGAACCCGACTTGGATTTACCTGCGTGACGCCCAGGTGGCGTCGCTGCTCGACAATACCGAGCTACGCAAGAGCACGCCGGTCCTGGATGAGGCCGTGACCGAAACGCCCACGGTGCGCAGCCCGCTGCAGCAAGTGCCGCCGGACGCGGCGAAGTTCTTCGTGGAAAAACTGCTCGGCGCGCGGCTGCCGACGCTGAAGGAATGGGCGGCGGTCATCAAACTCCATGGCGCGGACGCGGCGGGAAATTTCCGCGGCCCGACTTTCGCCGGCCTGTGGAAATTCCTCGAGGCCTACCGCGAGGGCGGGCAGATCGTGCGTTGGCGGCCGAATGAGGGCGCGTTCCTGCCCTTGGTGGCGAATCCCGGCACCACCCTGCGCCGGAAAGTGGTGGACGATGGGTCCGCGGCTGCGGGGGTCGCGGGCACGAGGCTGTGGTTCTCGGCGGTTGACGAGGGCGCGGCCCCCGGCGGCTTTGTCAACCTGACCGGCAACGTCTCGATCTATCTTTATGATAGTGCGGGCACTCCGCCCGCCTTTTACGCGGCCGGCGGCTCGGTCCTGTCGCCGCCCGGCCTGGACTTCATCACGGAGCCCCGGAAAATCGAGGCCGCCGGCCTGATCGGCGCCAAGCGCGTGACCGAGGGGTTCAGCGACGTTGGCATCCGGCCCGCCTTCGACGCGCCGCCGGGTTTCAAGGAGCGCTATAAGTTCTTAGTGCTTGTGCGCCAACAGGGATTTCTGACATGGTGAACCCCGTGCCGCCTGATTCTCCCATCGACGTGGCGAATGCCAAGCCCGCGGCCTGGGCCGCGTCCCTGGTCACGCGTCTCAAGTATTTGCAGGGCAACCTGCCCGAGGCGACCCCCGAGAACCGTCAGGCCCTTTTGGAAGAGGAAATCCGCCGCGCCCTGCAGGAACTCCCGTTGGAGAAGCGCGGCTCCCATCTTTATGCGCTGGTCCAAGTGTTCCCGGATTGGGAACTGGCGGCCGCCACGGCGATCGCGCCCGCCGCCGGCGCGCGCCAGACCCCGGACGAAGTCATCAAGTCCTTCCTGCAACTGGCGCCCTCGCTGGCTGGCGAACAGCGCGAAAAAGTGAAGCAGCAGCTCGCCGCGCTCGGCCTCGTCATCCCGTCCAGCGCGCCCATTGAGGGCGAGGCGCTCGTGGCGGTGCGGACCAAGCTCAAGCTCGATGCGGAGGACCCCGTCAACGGCCCGCCGCTAGCCAAGCTTTTCGCGGCCTACGCCGAGGCGATGCTGGCCCTCGACCAGCTGGCCTGGAATGTCTGGCGCAACGCCGCGCCCAAGTCGCCCATCCGCCGCGACGTCGCGCAGGGCGACCTGCGCACCGTGACGCGACGCGCGCTCACCGGCGACGCCGAGTCGGCCGCCGCGCTGGGCCAGGTGCAGAGGCAACTGGAGGCGAGCCGCCAGCTGATCGCCGGCCTGCTCGCGGGCCTCGGGCCCGCCGGCAAGAATTTCGCCAAGCGTTACCAGCAGCGCTACACGCCCGATGCCGTCCGCGAGCTCGTGCGCGCCGAGGGCGGCGGCAAGAACGACGCCCAATTCTGGAAAAAACACACCGAGCTGGCGGCCGAGATCACCGAGACTGTGATCGAGGACGACGTCCAGGCCGCCGTGGTGAAATACGCGGAGGACCTCATGCGGGGCTCCCAGCAGCGCGACTGAGCCGCGCCACCCCCGGGCCGGCGCCCGGCTGATTTTCTAACACCCACCACTCCCAACCCCCTCCTGTCGTGTCCGCCAGCCTCATCACCCATTGTGAACCGCTCTTCCAGGCGGTTTGCCGTCTCAACCGCATCGGCCGCATCCAGCGAGGATCGACCATCGACTACGCCCAGACCCGCACCGAGATCGAGGAACAGTTCGAGGTGCTGGCCCGCATCGCCCGCGGCGACATCGAACTGGGCGAGCAATACCGCAAGGTCGAACTCGCGCTGATCTTCTTCACCGACGCCATGATCGCGGAAAGCGCGCTGCCCTTCGCCTCGAAGTGGAACAACAACCGCCTCGCCTTCGGCCGCAACGAGCGCGCGGGCGACGAGAAGTTTTTTGCGCTGCTCGACGAGACGCTGGCCGAGACGGGCCCCGCCGCCGACGAGCGCCTGGCCATCTTCTACATCTGCATCGGCCTGGGCTTCACCGGCGGTTCCGGCGGCTCGCCCGAGTTCCTGCGGAAGAAGATGCAGGAGATCGCCCCGCGCGTGAAGGCGCACATCGACGCCGACGAGTCGGCCTTCATCACCCCCGCCTCTTACCAGAGCACCAACCTGGCCAACCTGCCGATGCCGATGGCGGCCAGCCTCGTGCCGCTGCTCATCGTCCTCTCCGGCCTGCTCCTCGTGGTCGTGGCCGTCAACATCTTCACCTTCCGCAGTGCTTCCACGGAACTGAACCAGGCGCTTGAGACCATCATCGCGCACGATCCCGCCAAAACCACCTCCCAACCCTGACCTGGCGCCATGCTCGACTCATTTTCCCAGATCCCGAAAAACATGAAGCTGGTGATGGCCGGCCTGGCCGCCGTCGCCGTCCTCGCCGTCACCGCCATCATCGGCAAGCAGGCCGTGATCGTGGCCGCCATCGGCCTCGCCGTCATCGCCGGGGCCATGGTGCTCTGGTCGATGTATCAGAAGCTCAGCGGCAAAAAGCGCAGCCGCGCCCTGAGCCACCAGCTCGCCGCCCACTCCTCCGGGGCGCCTTCCGCCATTCACGATCCCGCGTTGCTCGCCACCCTCGACCGCCTGCGGGAGAACTTTGCCCGCGGCATCGAGAAGTTCGAGGCAGTCGGCAAGGACCTCTACTCGCTGCCGTGGTATATCGTCTGCGGCGAACCCGGCTCCGGCAAGACCGAGGCCGTGCGCCGCTGCAAGGTCGGCTTCCCCCCGGGCCTGCAAGATGAGATGCAGGGCGCAGGCGGCACCATCAACATGCACTGGTGGTTCACCAACTACGCCGTGCTCATCGACACCGCCGGCAAGCTTCTCTTCCAGGAGGCGCCCCCGGGCTCTACTTCCGAGTGGACGGAATTCCTCAACCTCCTGCGCAAGACCCGGCCCAACTGCCCGATCAACGGCCTGCTGCTCGTCATTCCCTCGGAAAGCCTGATCAAGGATTCCATGGAGGACATCGCGTCCAAGGCCGGCAAGATCGCCCGCCAGCTGGATGTGATCCAGCGCACGCTCGACGTCCGCTTCCCGGTCTTCGTGCTCATCACCAAGTGCGACAAGATTGTCGGCTTCCGCGAATTCTTCAGCGGCGTCAAGGACCCGCTGCTCCAGGACCAGATGACCGGCTGGTCCAACCCGGCGCCGCTCGACACGCCCTTCCAGCTCGAGGCGGTTAACCGCCACCTCGCCGAGGTCGTGCAGCGCATCGGCCGCCGCCGGCTCGGCATGCTCAAGGACCCGATGCCCAACGACGCTGGCAAACGGCGGGCGGACGAGGTGGACGCGCTCTTCGCGCTCTCCGCCAGCATCGGCGCGCTCGCGCCGCGGCTGCGCAAATACCTCGAGACCATCTTCGGCACGAGCGCCCAGGCGGCGAAGCCGCTCTTTCTGCGCGGCATCTACTTCACCTCCGCCCTCACCGAGGGCAAGGAGCTCGACACCGAGCTGGCGGCCGCGCTGGGCCTCAGCGAGGACCAGCTCCCCGCGAGCAAGGCCTGGGAACGCGAGCGCTCGTATTTCCTCAAGGACTTGTTCCTCCAGAAGGTTTTCAAGGAGAAGGGCCTCGTCACGCGCGCGACCAACACGACGCAGGTGCTGAAGAACCGCCAGCGGATGCTGGGCGGCGTGGTGGCGGCCGGCACATTGGCCGTGCTCGCGGTCAGCTGGTTCGGCTACAAGGCGCTCAAGTCCAGCGTGGGGAGTGAGCTGTCCTACTGGCGCGCCGGCGCCAAGGCGGAGAACTGGACCGGCGCCAAGTGGCGGCCCATCGTCAACGGCCGGCTCGAATATACCGGCAACGACGTCGTCCAGCTCGAGGTCAACTCGGAGCTGCCGATCACGCAGTTTCACGAGAAGCTGCAGCAGCTCGTCAGCAACGACCTTCACATCCCGGCCGTTTTCAAGCCCATCGAGTCGCTCGCGATGAAGGCCAACCCCAGTCGGCGCGAAGCCCAGCGCGTGCTCTTTGAGTCGAGCGTGATCGCGCCCGTCGTCGAGGCCAACCGCGACCGCCTGATCAATTCCAACGGCTGGAGCGCGGCCGACTCCGAGCGGCTCGCCGCCCTCATCCGCCTGGAAGGGGCGATCCACCTCAAGGGCCTGCCCGGTTACGATGCGGATTATGCCGCGGAGGATTTCTACAACCCGCTGCTCGGGCCCTCGCTCAAGGGCGCGCCCGACGGCCAGGAGACTCTCACCAAGCTGATGCAGATCCACGAGTGGACCTACCTGCGCGGCGCCGGCAAGGGCCTGTGGCCCGCCGCCTGGCTCTCGCGCGGCGCGAGCCTGCGCGACAACCAGCCCATCGTCCGCGGCTGGGACACGCTCGACAAGGCCATGCAGGCGGCCCAGGGCGTCCAGCGCGACGCGATCCAGACCATCCAGGCCGGCCGCCTCACGCTCGTGCGCTACACCGACGCGGAGAAGGCCTTCCTAAAGGCCGTGGCCGCCCAACCCCGGAATGCAACCTGGACGGAAAACGTCCTCTCCGCTTGGAGCGATCTCTCCACCCGCCGCACTGCCGTAAACAAGCTGGTCGCCGATCTCAAGGCCAAGACCGGCGTGAGCGGCGACAACGTGACGCTGGACGCGGCCTACCGGGCCACGGTCGAGCGCATGAAGAGCGAGACCGGCCAAGCCTCGGCGCTCATCCGCGCCGCGCTGCTCAAGCAGAAGGCCGCGGCCGATGCCGCGCAGTCCGCCAAGGGCGCCGCTGCGGACTTCACCCTCTATCGCGACCTCGAGCGCCGGCTCGGCAGCCTCGACACGCAGGTCTCCACGCAACTCGCGCAACTCATGTCCGCCTCCGACGAGGCGCAGCTGGCGGACCTCGATGTCGCCACGCTGATGTCCGAGAACGGCACGGCCGCCTACATGGTGCGCGGCACGGCCTACGCGGACATCCTCCAGATCATGGCGCCGGCCGACGTCGGCTCGCTGCTCGGCAAGCTGAACGAAGCGGTCACGCAACAGGGCGCCACGCTGGCCGCCGTCAAGGAACGCAGCAGCAAATACACCGGCGCCATGCGCCAGGAATTTCTGGCGGGCCTGCGCACGCTGCAGGAAGTGGCGGCGGGCCAGGGAGTGGCGGCGACCATCGACGCCTACCGCAGCGAACTCGAGAAGACCTTCCCCGACACGCTCGGTTATCCGCTGGGCTCCGGCCCGGCGCTCACGCCCGACCAGTTGAAGGCGACCGTCGCCCTGCTGGCCAAGGTCCGCGCCGACGCCACGGCCGCCGGCCTGCCCGCCGAAGTGCAGCGCGCCCTCGAAGGCCGTTTCAAGAAGCTGGGCCAGATGGCGACGTTTGCCGCGCAGCTGACCGGACCCGACGGCACGCCGGCGGCGGTCACGTTGGTTCTGCCGAGCGACCAGGACCAGGAGTCCATCATCCAGAAAGCCCTAGGGTCGGCCGGCGCCAAGCAGGCGATCACGCGTGCCCTCAAGTCGACCCGGGTGGGGGACCGCGGCTACCCGCTGTCGGGCCTGCCCGAGAGCGTGGTGTTGGCCAAGCTCAACAGCGCGGCCCCGCTGCCCAAACTCGAATTTTTCACCACGGCCGGCCCGAAGTCGGTGGCGGATGCCGCCGTGGAATCCGGCGCCGGCTGGGCCGCGCTGCGCTTGGTGCAGTCCGGCGCCGTGCGACGCACGGACGGCAAGGACTGGGATGCGATCATCCACCTGAACAACAAGGGCACGGACCTCGTGCTGGCGGTGACCATCAGCTTCGAGCGCCCGCTGCCCCCGGTGGAGCAGTGGCCGGCGGCCGCGCGATAATCCCGCGGCGCCGTTCCCCTGCCCGCCATGAACAACTTCGCCAAATTTTTCCTGAATGAGGATTGGAAGAGCGTGTCCAGCGCTCCCCGCCTGTTTCTCGGCGCCTTTGGCAAGCACCCCGGCTGGAATGACCACATGGATCCCGTGGGGCTGGTGACGGCTACGATGGTCGAGGCCCGCGAAATCATCTACGGCGGCATCGCCCACCAGATCGAGCACGCTGCCTGGGACAAGGCCGGCCCCGCCAAGGTCCTGCCGGGCTTCGATCATGTCATCCACTGGCGGCGCCTGAACGAAAGCCTCACCGGGCTCGTCTGGTCCTCGCAGGACGGCAAGGGGCGGGCGCTTTACCCGATGATCGTGGTGGCGCACTCGGTGACGCGTTCCTTCAGCTGGCTCGCGGCCGAGTTGTTCCCCGCGCTGGAGGACGTGAAAGCCAAGTGTCGCAACACGAACTCGTCCGGCGTCGTGATCGCCCAGATCAAGGGCGTGGAGCAAAACCTGCTGGGCCGGATGCCCGACCCCAACCGGGTGCCGACCACCACCGGCCTGGGCGTGCCGGGATGGACGGCGTATTTCACCCAGGAGCCCATGGTGCTGCGCCGCGTGTTGCACCACCTGCGGAGAAATTTCGCGCTGTTCACGCCCGGCAGCCAGGAATGGTGCCAGGGCGACAAGGGCGTTTCACGTTGCCTGCGCCTGCCCCAGATCGCCGGGGCGACGCCGGCGGAGTCGCTCAATTCCTGGATTTCCTTCCTGTCCACCCAGCTTGATCCCGCGGTTCCCCTGCTCGGCATTTTGCCCGCCGGGGAGAAGTGGCTCGACATCATCGTGGGTGAACCCAGTGCCGCGGATTTCTTCCTGTTGCGCGCCCGAGCCACCGGGGTTCCCATCGTCACCGACATTCCTTACGAAGTCGCCGCCGACACCAAAGCCGATGATGATCGCATGGCGGCCAGCGTGGCGCGGGGCTTTTTGCCGGACTTTTCCTGCCTTAACGGCCAGCCCGCCACGGCCAACCGCGACGCGGCGGCCAAGTGGCTGGTGCGGTTCCGTCCGGGCTCGCGGCCGGGTTTTTTCAGCCGGTTATTCTCTTCTTGAGGCTCCGCCCGGCCCGGCCGGGCCAAGTCGTCCGGCTCGGATGGGTGGAAGTGGGCGGCAAAGCTGTGGGGCAGAATGGACTATAGGGGAAACCCTGATGCGAGGCCACCGCATTAACTGATTGACTGCTAGGGTACTTTGCCGATTTCTTCACCCTCCCGACAGCGGGCGACTTAGCGTGACTACAGGCTTCAAATGTTGCGGCGAGCAGACCGCATGGCATCGCTTGCACCGCTTATGGCAGTGCCGCCATGCGGCGTTGGCCAAAATCGGTTTATTGGCGCTCGTTTGCAGTTCGGTCCTCGTGTCATCCGCGCAGGAGGCAACCGCGCCGGCGGCCCCGGCCGATGCCGGGGTGTTCATCGAGCATTTTGAATTTCGTTACGGGCTGGCGCATCCGGAATTGCCGCCGGTGGAAACCCTCGGCGCGGTGTCGGTCCGGCTGGCCCGCGTGGACGGGGTCTGGCGTCCGCCGTCCGGCGTGGGCGGCGGTGAAATCCTGACGCTCGGCAACCTGCCGGCCGACAGCCGGTTTGACGCCGCCGCGCTTCGCTTGGTGGCGGAGGAAATGGTGCGCTGGTATAACGCGCGCGGCCTCTACGGCGTGTGGGTGGCCTTCCTGGATTTGGAAGCCGGCAGCGCCGGGGTGACGGACCGGCGGGCCGCGGATGATCACACGGGCCGCCTGGTCGTCTGGGCCAGCCAGGTCGCCGAGGTGCGCACCCTGGCGCGCGGCAAGCGTTTCAAGACGCAGGTCTCCGTCAACAACCGCAAGCATCGTGGCATCATCGCGCATTCGCCGCTGCGTGCGCCGGCGGGCCCGGACCAGCCCGGCAGCCTTTTTCGCCAAGCCGTGCTCAACGATTATCTGCACGGCCTGAGCCTGCATCCGGGGCGGCTCGTGGAAGCCTCCATCGCCTCGGCGGGCGGCCCGGGCAAGGTGGTGCTCGACTACCTGGTGAACGAATCGAAGCCCTGGCAGATTTTCAGCCAGGTGACCAATTTCGGCACGGATGCGACCGGCATCTGGCGCGGACGCATCGGGTTCCAGGACAACCAGCTCACGAATCACGACGACATCCTCAACGTCGACGCGATCAGCACGCCGGACTTCAAGACCTACGGCTCGTTCCTGTCCTACCGCATCCCGGTATTCCGGCCGGCCAAGCTGCTGGCGCGGGTCTATGGTTCGTATGGCGATTTCCTGGCCAACGATGCCTCGATCGAGACGCTGCACTACGCCGGCAAGAACTGGCTCGCCGGCTTCGAGTTCACCAACCGCGTGGCGCTGCCGCACGAGTGGCAGGTGGTGTCGGCCTTCGGCGCCAACTTCGCCCACTACGGCATCCAGACCCGGATCAACACGACGCCCCTGGTGACCGGCTCTTCCAACTTTCTGATCCCGTTCGTTTCGGAGACCGTCTCCCGCGAGAGCGGCTGGTGGGCGCTGACGGGCAACCTGCGCTATGACCAGACGGTGGGCAGTTTTGCCAACCTGGACAGGACCAATGGTATTGCCTCCCTGGGTCGCGCGAGCGCGGATGCCGACTGGCGCTCGATCCGCTGGGGTCTCAGCGGATCAGTTTACCTGGAAGGGCTGTTCCAAAAGGGGGACCAGGCGCCGCATCTGGCCAACGAATTTTCCTTCCGCCTCAAGGGCCGCGTCCTCCTGAAGCCAAGTGGCTCGTCGCTGGAAGGCGCCCGCCTGATTCCCCATGAGCAGGAGCCCATCGGCGGCGCGTTCTCGGTGCGCGGCTACACGGAGTCGATCCTGTCGGCCGACCAGTTTGTCTCGGGCTCGGTCGAGTATGCGTTGCACTTCCCGCGGCTGCTGAAGCCGGGCGCGACAGGCAAGCTGTTCCGCTCGGATTTCAAGTGGCGGCCGGCGAAGGCGCAGCAAACCCCCGATTGGGACCTGATCGGCCGCGCGTTCTTCGACTACGCCTATCGCCAGGTCACCCATCTCAAGCTGGATGCCGGCCAGACGATAAACGACCTGGGCCTCGTGGACAAAACCCTGAGCATCGCCGGCACCGGCGGCGGCCTGGAACTCCAGATCAAACAATATTTCTCCCTCCGCTGCGATGTCGGTATGGCGCTGACCGAGCTGAGGGATCCCACTCGCGATACGGGCAAGCAAGTCGTGGTTCCCGCCGGCGAGATCCACTATTACCTTTCCTCGAGCTTTTCCTGGTAGTCCGCCCTGTTGCCATGAACTTCCAATCCCCAGTCAGACCGTCCCTCCCGGCCGCGCGCCGCGGGCTGCGTCGGCTGGCGGCTGCGCTGGTGGCTTTCGCGGCGGCGGGGTTGCACGCGCAGCAGCCCACGGGCGGCACGGTGGTGGCGGGCGCGGCCACAATTGCGACCTCCGCCGGCACCACGACCGTCACCGCGGGCAACAACAGCGTGCTGCGCTGGGGCTCGTTTGATATCGGCACCGGCGAAACCGTGCAGTTTGTGCAGCCCGGTGCCTCGTCCCGCGTGCTCAACTGGATCGGCGGGGCGACGCCCTCGCAGATCAACGGCTCGCTCCTCGCCAACGGCCAGGTCTACCTGATGAACCCGTCGGGCGTTTATTTCGGGTCGACCGCCGTGGTGAATGTCGGCGCGCTGTATGCCGCCGGCGGCACGATGACGAAGGACGATTTCCTGGCTGGGATGAACCGCTTCAGCGGGCTCACCGGCGATGTCATCAACAACGGCTCGATCCGCGGCGGCCTAGTGGCGCTGGTCGGCCGCTCAGTGGCCAACACCGGCTCGATCGTTTCCCCCGGCGGCTTCATCGGCCTGGCCTCGGGCGATTCGGTGCTGCTCGGCCTCAACGGTAGTAGTATATATGTAGACGCGGGTCAGGCCACCGCCCCGGCGGCCGCCGGCACCGGCGTGGCCAACACCGGCACGATCGACGCGGGCGCGGGCTCCGCGGTGCTGGCGGCGGGCGACCTTTATTCCATCGCGATCACGCAGGACGGCCGGCTGGCCGGCCGCGACATCCGCGTGCAAGGGCAGGGGCGCGGCGATGTCCTCGTCAGCGGCACGATCGACGCCTCCGCCATGGGCGCGGGCGAGACCGGCGGCCATATCGAGATTACCGGCGACCGCGTTGGCCTCGTCGGCAATGCAAATGTCACCGCTTCCGGCGCGGCGGGTGGCGGCACGATTCTGGTCGGCGGCGATCTCCACGGCGCCAATCCCGACGTCCGCAACGCCACGCAGACTTTCGTGGGTCGCGACGTGACCCTGTCGGCCGACGCGCTCGCGTCCGGCAACGGCGGCAAGGTCGTCGTCTGGTCGGACAACACCACGCGGTTCTTCGGTTCGCTTTCCGCCCGCGGCGGCGCGTTGGGCGGCAACGGCGGTTTCGCCGAGGTGTCGGGCAAAGGTGACCTCGGTTTCCAGCCCGCGCTCATTGATCTTTCCGCGACTAACGGCAGGTTGGGAACGCTGTTGCTGGATCCGCAGGATATCATCGTCGCGACCGGCGGCACGGCGGCTTATCCCGCCGATGTCAGCACCTTTCTGGCGAACACCGGGACCACGCAAACCATCGACCCGCTCGCGCTGGATGCCGCCGCGGCCGACATCACGCTTCAGGCGACCCACGATATCACGATCACCAATGCCGTCTCCCTTACCACGGCCGGCAAGTTCTTCACGGCTCAGGCCGGGAACAACATCAACCTGAATAACAGCATCACGACCAACGGGGGTAATATCACCTTAATCGCCAATGACGCCTCCAGCGGGGCGGCCAGTGGCAGCGGCAGCATCACGGGCGGCGGTGCGCTGACCTCGGCGGGGACCAATACCAGCGCCACCGCCGGAGGGGCGATCACTCTTTCTACCTCGGGGTCGGGCAGCATCACGGTTGGAGCCATTGACGCCCACGGGGGCAGCGGATTGGCGGCGACCGTGGTGGGTGGAAATGGCGGCGCGGTTTCCGTCACGACGACGGATGGAGATATCACGTCGGGAACCATCAACACAGTCGGTGGTAATGCGGGCACCGCGCTTGGGGCGGGATTCTCCGGCGGCACCGGTGGAGCTTTCTCCGCTACGGTGTCGGGCGCTACGGCTTCCCGAACCATTTCACTCGGTGCCATTTCGACCTCTGGTGGTGTGGCCGTCGCGGCGGTGAGCGGCGGCAATGCGGGTGGTAGCGGCACCGCCGGCGGCGCGGTGACCATCACGGGCACGGCGGGCTCCGGCGCCTCCCTGGTCGCGGCGAATATCACGACCAGCGGCTCGGCGGGCAAGGCATCCTCCGGACTGTTTGGTGGCCTGGGCGGGAATGGCGGTGCCATCACGGTGTCTGTTGCCCAGGGCATCACGATTGTCGGACCACTTATCACAACCGGCGGTGCGGGTGGCACGGGTGGCGCCAGCGGGCTCGGCGGCAACGGCGGCGCGGCGGGCGTGGTTTCTTTGACTTCGACCGCGGCCGGGGCTTCTTTTGCGGCGATCACCGCCACGGGTGGCGCGGCGGGGGCCAGTGGTGGTTTCGGCGCGGGCACTGTGGGGGCGGGGGCGGGCAGCACCGTCAATGTAGCCCTTGCCTCGACCGCTGGCGGCGTCATCTCCGGCACAACTTTGACCAAGTCCGGCGCCGGCACCCTGACGTTAAACGCTGCCAACACCTACACGGGCCTGACCACGGTGAGCGCGGGGACCCTGGCCTACGGAGCCAGCAATGTGATCAGCTCCGGCGCGGTGACGGTTGATGGCGCTACCGCGGTCCTGGACCTCGGCGCGAACAGCGACACCGTGGGCACGGTGACGGTGGCCAACGGCGGCAGCATCACGGGCGCGGGCACGCTGACGACGACCGGGACCTTTGAAATGCAACGCGGCTCGGTGGGCGCGGTGCTCGCCGGCGCAGTGGCGCTCAACAAGACCACCGGCGGCACGGTGACCCTCACCGGCACCAATACTTATACCGGCGCGACGACGATCAGCGGCGGCACGCTGAGTGTGGCGACGATCGGCAACGGCGGCACGGCCGGCAACCTCGGCGCCGCCACCAACGCCGCCGCGAACCTGGTGTTGGGCGGCGGCACGCTGCAATACACCGGGGCCACGGCCTCGACGGACCGCAACTTCACGCTGACGGCGGCGACGACCTCAACGATCGATGTCACGACCAACACCCTGACGATGTCCGGTGCCAGCACGGCAACGAGTGGTTTTTTGACCAAGGCCGGCGCCGGCGGCCTGACGCTGACCGGTCAGAACCTGCACACCGGCACAACCACCGTCAGCGCGGGCACGCTCACCCTCGGCCACGCGACCAACACCCTCGATAACACCAGCGCCCTGGTCGTGAGCGGCGGCACCCTCGACCTCAGCGGCAATTCCGACACCGTCGCCTCGGTCCAGCAGACCGGCGGCACGATCCAGAACGGCACGCTGACCAGCACCTCCTCTTATGATATGCAGGCCGGCACGGTGAGCGCGGTGCTCGCTGGTGGCGTGGGCCTGACCAAGACCACCGCCGGCACGGTGACGCTGAGCGCGGCCAACACTTATACCGGCACGACGACGGTCAGCGGCGGCACGCTCGAGCTGACGGGTTCGGGCACGCTGGCCAGTTCCGGCGTCAGCGTCGGCGCGGCGATCTTCCAGCTCACCGGCGTGACCAATGCCGTCGGCATCACCCTGAACAACGGCGCGACGCTGCGGGGCTCGGGCACGTCAACCCAGTCGGCCGCGGTCACGCTCGCCGGCGCGGGCGCCAGCCAGAAGATTGATACGGCGGGCGCGGCTACGTTGAACGTCACCAATACCATTACTGATGGCGGCACCTCCACCCTGACGCTGGCCGGGGCGACTGGCAGCACCATCAATGTCAGCGGCGCGGTCTCGGCCACCGGCCTGGCGGCTACGGGCACCTCCCAGAATATTTCGCTGACGGGCGCCACGACCGCGATCACCAATGCGGTGACCTTTGCCAACACCGGCACGCTGGTCCTGAGCGGCACGGAGACCTATACCGGCGGGCTCACCGCCACGGCGCCGTCGACCACGACCTTGAACAGCACGATTGGCACCGCCACCAATGCCCAGACCTATGGGGCGGTGGCGCTGGGCTCTGATGTGGTGCTCACGGGTGTCGGCGTGACTTTCAATTCAACGGTGCAGTCGCCGAC
>JANYAM010000043.1 GCA_025361365.1 Opitutus sp.
CCCCGACCTGCCCCCGCCGGAATCCTGGCGCTACACGCGTGTCGGCAGCTTCGAAGTCCTGTCCAACGCCTCCGACCGTGCCACCCGGGACCTGCTCGCCGATTTCGCCAAGTTCACCCAGGCGATGACGCTGGTCTGGCCCGCGCCGACCAAGCCCATTGCCGCCGCCACGCTCATCCTGTGCGGCAAGGGCGGCAAGTTCGACGCCTTTCCGCCGGCGGGCGCTGTGAAGAACGACGCCATCGTGCCGAGCGTCTTTCTCCGTAACCGCGAGCAGGTGGCCATCGTGGTCGACGTCGAGGCCGACCGGGTGACCATCGATCCCAACAACCTCACGATCAGCAACGCCGGCTCGGCCGAATACGAGGTCGATCATTACAAGCAGCTTTATCGCGAATACGTCCGCTACCTGATCAGCCAGAGCCAGGCCCGCCCGCCGGTCTGGCTCGAGGAGGGCCTCGCCCAGATCATCATGGACATCGAGCTCAACGACGACTCGCTGATCTACGGGAAGATCAACACCCTCAAGGGCGCCGAGTCAGGCGGCGAATCCGCCGACTCCGACGGCACCGACCCGACCGCCAACACCGACGCCGTGGTCGGCGAACAGCCCTTCAACGTCGTCCTGCAGCACCGGAAGCTCATCCCCCTCGGCGAGTTCCTCGCGCTCACGGCGGACGACCCCGCGACCCAGAACCCGATTGGCAACAATTTCTGGGCCAAGCAGGCCTACCTGTTCGTGCATTTCTGCATGTTCGGCGCGGACCTGCGCTACCAGTCGGCCCTGAGCACCTTTGTCTCCCGTCTCGCCCGCGAGCCGCTGAGCGAGGCGCTCTTCAAGGAGTGCTTCAAGACCGACTACAAGGGTATGAACACCGAGCTGCGCGGCTACATCCTGCGCACAAAACACAAATACCAGCGCTACGCGTTGCAGAAGGATGACAAGTTCACCGCCAAGTCCATCGAGCTCCGCGATGCCACCCCGGCCGAGGTCGCTCTCATCAAGGGCGACGCCCTTCGTCTGGGCGGCCACCTCGACACCGCGCTCGCCGCCTATCGCACCGGTTATCTCCGCGGCGCCCGCGAGCCCGCTCTCGTCGCTGGCATGGGCGTAACCGAGAGCGCGCTCAGTCACCCCGACCGCGCCCGCGAGCTGCTGGAGCCCGCCGTGAAGGCCGGCGTCAAGCGGCCGTCCGCCTACGTTGAGCTGGCGCGTCTCCGCCTCGCCGATGCCACCGCCAAGCCCTCGACCGACGGCAAGCTCGGCGCCGCGCAGCTGAGCGCCGTGCTCACGCCGCTGTTCGAGGCCCGCAAGCAACCGCCGGCGCTGCCCGAGACCTACGAGTTGATCGCCGCCGTCTGGGCCCAGAGCGCCGTGGCGCCGACGCCCGACAATCTCGGCGTGCTCGACGAGGGCATCCGCGCGTTCCCGCGCAACAGCGCGCTGCTCTACCGCGCCGCCCAACTCTACCATCAGGCCGGCGTGCCTGCTATCGCCGCCTCCATCGCCAAGCTCGGCCTCCGCTTTCCGGCCGATGACGCGGCGAAGGTTCGCTTCGAGCAGCTGCTGGCCACCCTGCCGGCAACTCCGCCGGCCAAATAATCGTCAGCCCAACGGCGGCGGCAGATCGGCCGCCGTGTTCCAGCTATGCAACACGCCGGCCCACTCGGCCGGAGTGGCCCAAATCAGCAGGCGATCCGACTCACTGCGCACCCACCGGTGCACGGCCAATTGTCCGGCGGCCACCGCCGCCTCCGCCGAGTCGGCGAGCGCCGTCGGATAAATCGCCGCCAGTGGTTCGCAATGGCCGGCCAGCATCGGCACGACGCCTCGCTCCGCCGTCGCCCTTTTCACAAGCTGCCGCAAATGCGCGCGCTGCATCTCCGCCATGTCCACCGCCAGCACGAGCACCAGCCCCGGCGGCGCCGCCCGCAGGCCGGCCGCGATGCCCGCCAGCGGCCCGGCATCCGGCGTGCTGTCGGGCACCAACGTGGCCCCGGGCAGATAGGTTTCGCTGCCGGGCCGGACCGACACGAGCAGGTTGGTCACGCCGGTGGCGCGCAGGATATCCGCCTGTCGCTGCAGCAAGGTGCGTCCATCGGGCAGCGTCAGCGTGGCCTTGTCGCGGCCCATCCGCGAAGAACGTCCCCCGGCCAGAATAAGTCCGCTCAGCATGGCGGCAGGTCCACCTTGAGCCGGCCGGAGCTGAGGATGCGCGCGCGCAGCCCGCCCCGCCCCTTCAGCCAGGCCTCCGCGCCGGGCGCAAACGCCTGGTCCATCCAATAACAGGGCGAACACTCGCGCGTCCCGGCAAACCGCACCCCCTGCACCTCGAATTCCCGGCCAATGAGCGCATTGAGATCGGCGCCCCGCGTGAGCGCGTTGCGCCGGAACACCGCGGCCGACCGGTGCGGTTGTTTCAAAGCCTGCCTTATCTCGTCGTAGACTTCGCCGGCAAAAAATGTGATCTGACCGGCGTAGTCCGCTTTGTAGTCGAGAAACCGGTCGCCGGCCAAACCGCGCCCGGCCACGCACTCGACCGCCGTCACGGCGACCACCGGATGCTCGCCCGGGACCTGCCCGTGGCGGCCGAAATAATTGTGCCCGGGCGAAATGTAGAGTGCCGCGATGTTCATCGGCCCGGGGCCAGCCGGCCTGCATAGACGTTCAGCCGGTCCCCGCGCAAGAAACCCACCAGCGTCTGGTTGTTCGCCTTGGCAAACTCGGCCGCGAGGCTCGTCGGCGCCGAGATGCCCGCGACCACGGACACGCGCGCCGCCAGCGCCTTTTGCATGATCTCGAACGACACCCGCCCGCTGACCAGCAGGATGTGCCGCTCCAACGGCAGCCAGCCGGCGCGCAACGCGTGACCGAGCACCTTGTCCATCGCGTTGTGCCGGCCCACGTCCTCCCGGGCCGCGAGCATCGAGCCGCGCTCATCAAAGAGCGCCGTCGCATGCAGACCGCCGGTGGACTGGAAAGTCGGCTGCGCCGCCGCCAATTGCGCCGGCAACGCCTGCAGCACCCCGGCCGTAACGCGGAGCGGCCGCTTCACTTGCGGAAAATGCTGCTGCACCGCCTCGATGGTGGCCTTTCCACACAGGCCGCAACTCGTCGCGCTGAAGACGTGGCGAGTGAGCGAATCGAAATCGACGCGCACGCCCTTCGGCAGCACGACTTCCACCACGTTGCCCTTTCCCGCCCGTCTGGTCGTCCGGCACTGCGTGATGTCGTAGATGTCCTCCGCCGAGCGCACGACGCCCTCCGTCAGCAGAAACCCGGCGGCGAGATCGGCGTCGTGTCCCGGCGTGCGCATGACCACGGCGACCGAACGGCCGCGCACGCGGAGTTCCAGGGGCTCCTCGACCGCGAGCACGTCAGTTTCGATCGCGGCGGTGCCGCGCGCACTCACCCGGCGGACGGGCCAGTCTCTGGTCAGGGCCGCGGGTTTCATGACTTCGCCGAAAGTTCGACCCGCACGCGAGCGTTGTAATCCGGCACGCCGCTGAGCGCATCGACGCGGCCGCGATGGACGATGACGTTTCCCTCAGGCCAGTGAATCTGCAGGTTGCCGGGCGCCAGCGGAGCCAGGAACACCGTGCCTTCATAGCGGCCAAGGTCGTTGACCAGCCCGATGCGGTCGCCCTGCTTGAGGTGCAGGCGCGCGGCATCCTCATCGCTCATCAACACGGCGTCACGGGGCGCACCATTGAGGGGGTCGACCTCGGCGTAGATCAGCGTGTTGAACTGTTTGCCGCGCCGCGTGCTGACATGATACGTGCCGTCCTTGGGCGGCGGTGCCGGCAGATTCACCGCGCGGAGGTGCGCCCGGCCGTCGGCCGTGGCGCAGAACCCGTCACGACATAGATGCCGGCCGCCATATTGGAAGGCGTCGCCCGTCTTCTTCAGGTGCTGCACCCCGTCGTAAAAGGGCACCACGCGGGCAATCTCCTCGCGCAGGGCCTGGCCGGTAACGCCGCGCAGCGGGGCGGCGCGCTCGGGGAAAGCGGCGGCGGCGACATCGAACAAAATCTTCCACTCCGCCCGGGCCTCGCCGACCTGGCGGGGAATCTCCGGCGTGAACATCACGCGTCGCTCGGTGCTGGTCTCGGTGCCGCCGTCGTCCTGCTCGTAGCGGGTCTTGCCGGGCAGCAGCAGCACGGCCTCGCCGGGCTCGATGAACATCTGGTCGGTCACAATGATGTCCTGATGGATGCGCAGCGGCACCCGCGCCAGTGCCGCCCGGACATACTCCGGCTCCGGGAGGGTGCGCAGGAAATTCCCGCCGAGCAGGTAAAACACGTCGAGTTCGGCGCGGGCCGCCGCCTCGACCATCTCGGTCGTCGTCAGGCCCGGTTTGTCGGGCACCGGAAAACCATACTGCGCGGTCAGGGCGAGGGCATTGGCCGTCGTGACCGGCAGGCCGCCGGGGAAAGCCGTGGCGTAGGCGCCCATCTCGGCGCCGCCCTGCACCGAGGAGTGGCCGCGGATCGGCATGACGCCGCAGAAGTTTCGCCCGAGGTATCCGCGGGCCAGCGCGACATTCAGGATCATCTGCACGGCGTCTCCGCCGAAGGAGTGCTGGGTGATGCCCATGCTCCAAACAAACACGGCCGAGCGGGCGTTGCCGATCAGGTCGGCCAGTTCCTCGATGCTGCTGCACGGCAGACCGCTGCCCGCCTCCAGTTCCTCCCAGCTCAGCTGGCGGGCACGTTCCTCCAGCGCGGCGAAGCCCGTGGTGTGTTTTTCCACGAAGTCCCGGTTGATCTTGCCGGTGTCGAGCAGCCGCTTGAGCACGCCGTAGAGCAGCGCGATGTCCCCGCCCTGCGCGACCGGGAACCAGTGGTCCGCGAGGTTCGTGCCGAAGAGCGCGCTGCCCGTCTCGGACGGCACCCAGTAACGCTTCATGCCCGGCTCGAGGTAGGGATTCACCAGCAAGATCTTCGTGCCCTGCTTCTTGGCGAGGTGCAGGTATTTCGTGCTGACCGGCTGGTCGTTCGCCGGGTTGGAGCCGAAGAACACGACGAGATCCGTGCCCATCCAGTCGCTGTAGCTGCAGGTCGAGGCGCTCAGCCCGAGGGTCTGCTTCATCGCGACGGTGGACGGCGAGTGACAGATGCGCGCCGCGTTGTCGATGTGGCTGGTCCCAAGGAAACGCGCCGCCTTCTGGCCGGCATAATAGACCTCGTTGGTGATGCCTCGCGCCGTGAGAAAGAAAGCCACGCGCTTCGGATCCGCCGCGCGCAGCTTGTCGCCGGCCAGGTCCAGCGCCTCGTTCCAGCTGATGCGCGAAAAACCTTTCTCCCCCTTGCGCCGCAACATCGGGTAGGCCAGCCGGCCGAGGTCGCGCAGCTGGCGGTTGTCGAGCTTGGCCATGGCGGCCGCGTCGCCGAGCAAGGCGTGGTCCATCGCCGGCATGGTGTTCAGGCGGAGCAAATTCAGGCGCGTCATGCACAGGTGCACGCCTTCGATGGTCCAGTCGTGCAAGCCCGCCACCCCGAGCGCGCAGCCGTCGCACACGCCCCGGCTGATGACCTTCCACGCGTAGCTCAGGTTGTCGCGATTGGCCCACACCACCCCGGCCATGTCACGGAAATGCTTGGGCTTGGTGTGCCCGATCCCGAAGGGCGCGAGCCGCTTCAGGCGGTCGCCCGCAGTGGAGGTGACCTCGTGGGCGCTCATGCGTGGAAGTCGCTCATGGGGACGAGATAGTCAGGCCGCGGACCGTGAAGGCAAAGGCTTATTTTTGGCCTTGGGTGTGCGTAAAATTGCGGCGTTGCATCGCCCGCGGCGATTCCGCAATTTGCCCGCTTCATGTCCGCCGAGCCCACCGCACCCGCGCCCGCCCCCAGTGACTTCATCCGCGATATCGTCGTGGGCCATGTCGCCGAGCAGCGCTACGCCAAGATCGTCACGCGCTTTCCGCCCGAGCCCAACGGCTACCTGCACATCGGTCACGCCAAGTCCATCTGCCTGAACTTCGGCATTGCCCGCGAACACCAGGGCCAGTGCAACCTCCGCTTCGACGACACCAACCCGGTCAAGGAGGACGTCGAATATGTCGATTCCATCACCCGCGACGTGCGCTGGCTGATCGCGGGCTGGGCCGACCAGTGCCTGGGCTTCAAGCCAAAGGGCGCACACCCGGGCCGGACCACGGTCAACGGACAACCGGACTACTATCTCGGGCCGGTCGCCCCGGACGCAAACAGCGAGGCTTTCTTCGCCAGTGATTATTTCGACCAGCTCTACGAATACGCCGTCGAGCTCATCAAGCGCGGCAAGGCCTACGTGTGCGACCTGAGCGCGGAGGACACCGAGAAATACCGCGGCTCACCCGACGCACCGGGCAAGGACTCCCCGTTCCGCCACCGCAGCGTCGCGGAGAACCTTGACCTCTTCACGCGGATGAAGGCCGGTGAGTTTCCCGATGGTGCCCGCTCCCTGCGCAGCAAGATCGACATGGCCTCGCCCAACATGTGGCTGCGCGACCCGCTGCTCTACCGCATCCGGCATGTCGCCCACCACCACGCCGGTGACAAATGGTGCATCTATCCGCTTTACGACTACGCCCACTGCCTGAGCGATTATCTCGAGGGCATCACCCACTCCATCTGCACGCTGGAGTTTGTCGACCACCGACCGCTCTACGACTGGGTGTTGGAAAATCTCGGTCTGCCGCGCGCCCTGCCGCACCAATACGAGTTCGCGAAGCTCAACCTCGCCTACACCCTCGTCTCCAAGCGCAAGCTGCTCACCCTCGTGACCGAGAAGGTCGTCAGCGGCTGGGACGACCCGCGCATGCCGACCCTATCCGGCCTGCGCCGCCGCGGCATCCCGGCGAGCGCCCTCCGCACCTTTGTCACCGGCGTCGGCGTCACCAAATTCGATTCCCTCACCGAGGCCGCTGTCTTTGAGAACGCCGTGCGCGGCGAGTTAAACACGGCCGCCCAGCGCCGGCTGGCTGTCCTCAAGCCGCTGAAGCTCGTGCTCACCAACCTCGCCGCCGGCGAGACCGTCGAGTGCACGGCGACCAACAACCCGCAGGACGAAAACCCCACGACGCGCCCCATTGCGTTGACGCGGGAGGTGTTCATCGAGACGGACGACTTCGCCGAGGTGCCGCCGCCGAAATACTTCCGCCTCAAGCCGGGCGGCGAGGTGCGCCTCAAATACGCCTGCATCATCAAGTGTGATGAACTGGTGAAGGATGCCGCGGGCGCGATCACCGAGATCCGCTGCACCGCCCAGCTCGACACCCGCCATGGCCAGCCCAACGCGGACAAGAAGGTCAAGGGCACCATCCACTGGGTTAGCGCGACCAACTGCCTCGACGCCGAGGTGCGGCTCTACGATCGCCTGTTCACCGTCGCCGAGCCCGCCGCCGAAGAGGATTTCCTGAAGGTCGTGAACCCGAAGTCACTGGAGGTCGTTACCGCCAAGCTCGAGGCCTCCCTGGCCACGGCGAAGCTCGATGACCGCTACCAGTTCGAACGCCTCGGCTACTTCGCGCTCGACCCGAAAGATAGCAATGTAGGGTCGCCGCTCGCCGGCGGACCGCGCTTGGTCTTTAACCGCACCATCTCCCTCAAAGACACCTGGGCCAAGTAACCGGGTGGTCGCCGATTCTTGCCGGCCATAGGCTTGGCGGCGGCTGATCCTTATCGGCAACATTTTGGCGTCGGTGTGGAAACCGACGCCCACCAAAAATAAAACCCGCGCTGGTGAGCGCGGGTTGAGGGAGTGACACGAAGGGCCGCCTTACTTGGCGGCCTTCTTCTTATGCTTTTTGTGGGCGCCTTTCTTGCCGCCCTTTTTGGCGACCTTGAGAGTCTTGTGGTGGCTGATGGCGGGAGCCGTGACCGGCTCGATGGCCGCCTGGGCGAACAGGCCCGTGGTGGCGAGGGCGAGAAGTACGAAGCAGTAGCGGAGGGTATGTTTCATGGTTGGGTTACTGACGGTGACTACCTTGAGCAGTTACACGGAATTCAGCTGCTCGCCAGTAATTTTTGCAGGCGCTGGGTCACCCGCTCCTTCTCCAGCACGCGGAAGATGCTCGTGATGCTCGGGCCGGCGTTGGTGCCGGACACGGCGAGCCGGGCCACCGCTTGGTAGTCACCGAAGCCGAGGCCCTTGCCCTCGGCGAGCGACTTGATGCCGGCCTCGATGGCCGCATCGCTGGAAAAATCCATCGCGGGCAGTGCCGCGATCAGCTCGGCCAGCCGGACCTTCGGTTCGCCCTTGGCCATGACCTTCTCCTTCACCTTGGCGTCGATCGGGAACTCGTCTGAGAAAAAGTAGGCCGTATAAGGCCCCACCTCTTCAATAGACTTAATCTTAGGCTGAGTAATTGCCATTACCTGATTGAAGTAGTCTGGGGTTTCACGCGCTGAACGCCCGATATTGGTCGTAACCGTATAACTATTCGCAGTGGTTCCTGCAAATTCCTGCGGAGGCTTTTCGAGCAGGTAGAGCATATTCATATGCGCTAGTTTCTTAGCATCGAACTTGGCGTTGGACTGGTTCACCGCCGGTAGGTCGAAGAGCTTCACGATCTCTGCGACCGGCATCTTCTCGCGGTCGTCGCCGGGATTCCAGCCGAGCAGCGACAGGTAGTTGACGAGCGCCTCGGGGAGGAAATGACGCTGCTGGTATTCCTCGATGAGGGCGCCCTTGTCGCGCTTGCTCATCTTACCCTGCCCCATCTCCGGCGACTTCAGGATGAGCGGGATGTGGGCGAACACCGGCGGCGTCACGCCGAAGCCCTCGTAGAGTCGCACGTGCTTGCTCGTGTTGGACAGGTGGTCCTCGCCGCGGATGATGTGCGAGACCTTCATCTCGATGTCGTCGACCACGTTCACGAAATGGAACACCGGGTTGCCGTCGGAGCGAAAGATGACGAAGTCCTCGTCCTCCTGGCGCTCGACCTTGCCGCGGATCCGGTCGTCGATGACAACCGGCAAGCTTTTGACTTTCTCCACCTCTTTCTTGCGGTGGTCGTCGAAGACCTTGTAGCGCTCGCCCAGCAGCTTGAACCAGATGGCGCCGTCCTTCTCGTAGGCCCGGCCGCTGGCGAGCAGCTGCTGCTTGTATTTCTGGTAGATCGCCCCTCGCTGGCTCTGGCGATACGGGCCGTAGTTGCCGCGCTCGCCGACGCCGTTCGGGTTCGGACCCTCGTCCCAGTCCAGACCCAGCCAGGTCATGCTGTCGTAGATGAGCTTCAGGAACTGCTCGCTGTTGCGCGCCTGGTCGGTGTCCTCGATCCGCAGGATGAAAGTGCCCCCGGTATGCCGGGCGTAAAGCCAGTTGAACAGCGCCGTGCGGGCGCTGCCGATGTGGAAGAAGCCCGTGGGACTGGGCGCGAAACGGACACGAACCTGGGACATAGATCTATTTGGACAGAATTAACAAAATGGACCGAATGGATTTGAGTGAGGAACCTGCCATTTTGTTAATTCTGTTCATTCTGTCAAAGAATCCTCTGCCTTTCTCCATGCCTGAAACTCGATTACTCGATCCCAGTGAGTTCTCCCCGCGCTTTGATGCCGCGGCACGTGGGGCCGGTTTCAAGGTTCAGCGCTATGGCGAGATCAACGGACACCCGCTTCTGGCCTACACCAAGCGCACGCCGGGCCGCCGCCCGCGGGTCTACCTTTCCGCCGGCATGCACGGCGACGAACCCGCGCCGCCCTGGGCACTGCTGCACCTGCTGGAGGAAGGTTTCTTTGACGCGCGCTGCACCTGGTTCCTCTGCCCGCTCCTCAATCCCACGGGTTTCACGCGGTGCACCCGGGAAAACTTCGCCGGAGTCGATCTCAACCGCGACTACAAGTCGCTGCGCGCCGCCGAAGTCCAGGAGCACGTGGCCTGGCTGCAGCTCCAGCCGCGCATCGACCTCGTCATCTGCGCCCACGAGGATTGGGAATCGCAGGGTTTCTATCTCTACGAGCTGAACCTCGACCAGCGTCCGACCCTCGCCCCGGCCATGATCACGGCCGCGCGGGCGCACAGCCCGATCGAGACCGCCGCCATGATCGACGGCCGTGAGATCGCGGAGCCGGGCATTATCCGGCCCGTCAGCGACCCGTTGTTACGCGATACCTGGCCCGAGGCGCTTTACCTCGCCTACAAGCACAGCACGCTCAACTACACCATCGAGACCGCCTCGGCCCAGCCGCTCGCGCAGCGCGTCACGACGCAGGTGACGGTGCTGCGGGCGGCTCTGGCAGCTTTTCTGCAATAAACGCGTCGATCAATCCCTGCGCCTCGTCGGCCGGCAATTGCATCCGGCGTTCGCCGAACTTCGCCAGGTCCTTCGGCCAGGGCGCCCGCAGCAGGTAGTCCAGTCCCGTCGGCCGCAGGTCGATGGCCGCGCAGTGCAACGCCTGGCGCGTGAGCAGCAGCAGCGCCGAGTGGCGCTCGGTCCAGCCCTCCGTCGCGAATTCCAAGTAGAGCCCGGAGTCCGGGCCGTAGAGTTTGTCCCCCACCACCCGGTGCTGCAGCCACTCCGCGTGCGCCCGGATCTGGTGCTTGCGGCCGGTGATCAATTCCACGCCGGCCAGCGTGAAGCCGCCACGCACGACCAGCGGATGGAAGACCGTCTCCGCCTCCTGCGCGCCCGGTGTGCCGGTGGGGACGACCCGCGATTTCACCGTGACGCTGGCCGTCGGGTCCGGCCCGAGCGGCTGGTTGACCGTGACCGGCCCGGGGAGTTCACCCTCGAGCAGGGTCACGTAAAGCTTGCCGATTCTCCGCTTCAGCACCGCCTTCCCGAGCCGTCCGCCCATCGCCTCCGTCTTCGCCAAAATTATGACACCGGAAGTCTCGCGATCCAACCGGTAGATGAAGCGGATGGCATCGGGCTTGAACTCCTCGCGCACCGCCCCGGCCAGGCTCGACCACGGGCCGTTCTTCGACGGATGCACCACCAGCCAGCCCGGTTTGTCGATGACCAGCAGATGGTTGTCCTCCCGCAAAATCCACTGGCGTAGCTCCGCCGGGTCCACCAGCGGCGGCGCGGCCGGAGGAAGCTCGTCGTAGGCACGGGGCATGCTGGTTCCGTTCAAAATTTAATTTCCGGATTTTATGGTGAGAAGCATTGCAAACCCAACCAAGCGGCGTAGTGATTTGAACTGTCGAATGAATTGGTTGTTCCCAGTCAGGCTTGTCCCGGTCCTTCGGACGGCGGCGACGGCAAACGGGAACCTCAGGCAGCAAGTCATGCGCGGCAAATTTTGTGTCGTTAACCCATAAGGAGAACCATGAACAAAGCGAACTATCCTCATGAAGTGATCGTGTCCGGCATCCACCTCGAGCTCACCACGGGCCTGAAAGACCACGTGCGCGAGAAGATGGAGCGACTGTTCCGACACGAGGGGCACATCGTGCGACTGAAGGTCGAGCTGGAGTGCGACCGCAAGCATGACCACGCGCACAAATTCATCGCCAAGGGGCACGTCGTCATCCACGGGCCCGACATCAACGCGACAGTCGAGGCGGACGAATGCTACAAGGCCATCGACCTGCTCGTCGACAAGCTCGACCAGGGCCTGCGCAAGCGCC
This sequence comes from Opitutus sp., assembly GCA_025361365.1. Lineage (GTDB taxonomy): Bacteria > Verrucomicrobiota > Verrucomicrobiia > Opitutales > Opitutaceae > Lacunisphaera. Next base: position 11,564 of record JANYAM010000043.1, read on the forward strand.
ACGGCCTGCACAAGGACAAGCGCAACCACCCGCACGCCGTCGAGTTTGAGGGCGTCGCGCTGCCGAAGGCCATCTGAGCGGCTCCCGCTGCCGTCTTTTTTCAGCCCGCCACACCGGCGGGCTTTTTCTTTGTAGGGTCGCCGCTTGTCGGCGGACCGAGAGCGCGGCGTAGTTCGCGGTCCGGCGACAAGCGCCGACCCTACATCAGCACCCTACCCCGTCCGGACTAAATGGCCGGAATACAGTTTTCAAATCGATCCCGGCTGCTTTGCTGATTCGCAGTCTCCCATGCCCGGAACCCTTCCCCTTTCTGGTCGCAATCTCACGCTGGCGCGACTTCGCGCCGCCCTCACTGGCGACCAGCGCCTGACCCTCACGCCTGCCGCCCGGGCCCGCATCCGCGCCTCGCGCCGGCGGGTGGACCGGCTCCGGCACGACCCGGCGCCGCACTACGGCATCAACACCGGCTTCGGCATCCTCGCCCACCAGCGCGTGCCCGCCGCCGATATCGAGCAGCTCCAGGAAAACCTGATCCTCAGCCACGCCGTCGGCGTCGGCGACGAGGTGCCGGCCGAGATCGTGCGCCTGATGCTGCTGCTCAAGGTCAACGGCCTGGCGGTCGGCCTTTCCGGCGTCACCGAGCGCGTCGTCGATTATCTCATTCGTTTCTACAACGCCGATGCCCTGCCCATCGTCTACACCAAGGGCTCGCTCGGTGCCTCGGGCGACCTCGCCCCGCTGGCGCACATGGTCCTGCCCTTGCTCGGGCTCGGCGAAATGGATTACCGCGGCAAGCGCCTGCCCGCGACCAAGGTTCTCCGGCTGCTCGGCCTGAAACCGCTCCGGCTCCAGTCCAAGGAGGGCCTCGGCCTGATCAACGGCACGCAGTTCATGTCGGCCTACGCGGTCCACTGCCTGTTGCGCATCCAGAACGTCGCGCGCACCGCCGACATCGCCGCCGCGATGACCCTCGAGGCCGCCCGCGGCAGCGCCGCGCCCTACGACGCCCGCATTCATGCCGCCCGCCCGCATCCGGGCCAGATCGATGTGGCGAAGAATCTCCGCCAGCTGCTCAAGGGTTCCAAAATCCTGCCGTCGCACGCCGACTGCGCGAAGGTCCAGGATCCCTACTCCCTCCGCTGCGTCCCGCAGGTCCACGGCGCCGTCCGCCTCGCGATCGAACACGCCCGCGCCGTCCTCGAGACCGAGATCAACTCCGCGACCGACAACCCGCTCGTGTTCGCCAACGGCGATGTCGTCAGCGGCGGCAACTTCCACGGCGAGCCGCTGGCCTTCATCCTCGACTACCTTGCCATCGCCACGGCCGAGATCGCCTCCATCGCCGAGCGGCGCATCTACATGCTGCTGCACGGCGACACCATCGGCGACCTCAAGGTGCCGCGCCTGCTCATGAAGGACACCGGGCTCAACTCCGGCTTCATGATCCCGCAATACACCGCCGCGGCGCTCGTCTCCGAGAACAAGGTCTTTGCCCATCCCGCCTCAGTCGACTCCATCCCGTCCTCGCTCGGCCAGGAGGACCACGTCTCGATGGGCTCGATCAGCGCCACCAAGCTGCTCGAGGTCGTCAAGAACACCGAGACCGTTCTCGCCATCGAGTTCATGTGCTCGGCGCAGGGCCTGGAGTTCCTTCGGCCGCTCCGGTCCGGCCCGGGCGTCGAGGCCGCCTTCGCCGAGGTGCGCCGCTACATTCCCTTCGCGCAGGCCGACCGGCTCTTCCATCACGACGTCCAAACCGCGCTCGCTCTCGTCCGGGGCGAACAGATCGCCGCCGCCGTGCAACGCGCCGCCGGAAAACTAAGGTAGGGCGGTGACTCCGCTCACCGCCGCGGCGCGGAACGGAGTCCGCGCCCTACCCACCATCCCCATGCCCCAATCTCCAATCCGCAATCCGAAATCCGCAATCCCCGTGGTCCGCGCCCCGCGCGGCAACCAACGCACCTGCAGCACTTGGGCCGCCGAGGCCGCCATGCGGATGCTGATGAACAACCTCGACCCCGAGGTGGCCGAGCGTCCGGCCGACCTCGTCGTCTACGGCGGTCGCGGCAAGGCCGCCCGCAACTGGCCGGCTTTCCACGCCATCATCGCCTCGCTGCAAAAGCTGGCGCCGGACGAAACGCTGCTCGTCCAGTCCGGCAAGCCGGTCGGCATCGTGCGCACCCACGCCGACGCGCCGCGCGTGCTGCTGGCCAACAGTAATATCGTGCCGCAGTGGGCCACGCAGGAAGTCTTCGACGACCTGGAAAAACGCGGCCTCATGATGTTCGGCCAGATGACGGCCGGCTCGTGGATCTACATCGGCACGCAGGGTATCCTGCAGGGCACGTATGAAACCTTCGCCGAGGCCGGCCGCCAGCACTTCGGCGGCACGCTCGCCGGCCGGCTCTGCGTCACCGCCGGCTGCGGCGGCATGGGCGGCGCCCAGCCCCTCGCCATCACCATGGCCGGCGGCACCTGCCTCATCGCCGACGTCGACCAGTCCCGCCTGCAAAAGCGCGTCCACGACCGCTACCTCGATGAGATCGCGCCGTCGCTCGACGCCGCCATCGACCGCGCGGTCGGGTATGCCGCGGAGAAGAAAGCCCTGAGCGTGGGCGTCGTCGCGAACGCCATCGACCTGCTCGAGCGCCTGCTCGTCCGCAAGATCTCCGTGGACTCGCTCACCGACCAGACCAGCGCCCACGACCCGCTCGTCGGCTACGTGCCCGCTGGCTACGACCTCAAGGCCGCGGCTGTCCTGCGCCGGAGGGACCCGCAGAAATACCAGAAGCTTTCGCTCGCCTCGATGGGCCGCCACGTGAAGGCCATGCTCGCGCTCCAGAAGCGCGGCGCGAAGACCTTCGATTACGGCAACAACCTCCGCCAGCACGCCTTCGACCAGGGCGTGAAGCGCGCCTTCGATTTCCCGGGCTTCGTGCCGGCCTACATTCGCCCGTAGTTCTGCCTCGGCCGTGGCCCGTTCCGCTGGGTGGCGCTGTCGGGCGATCCGGCGGACATCGCTGCGACAGACCGCGCACTCCTGGAGTTGTTTCCCAAAGACGAGGGCTTGCACCACTGGCTGAAGATGGCCGGCGAACGCGTGGCCTTCCAAGGCCTGCCCGCGCGCATCTGCTGGCTCGGCCTCGGCGAACGGCACCAGGCCGGCCTGCTCTTCAACCAGATGGTCGCCGACGGGCGCGTGAAGGCGCCAATCGTGATCGGCCGCGACCACCTCGACTGCGGGTCCGTCGCCAGCCCGAACCGCGAGACCGAGGCGATGAAGGACGGTTCCGACGCCATCAGCGACTGGGCGATCCTCAACGCCATGGTCAACATCGCCAGCGGCGCGTCGTGGGTTAGTTTTCATCACGGCGGCGGCGTCGGCATCGGCTACAGCCAGCACGCGGGCCAGGTCATCGTCGCTGACGGCACGCCCGAGGCCGCCATCCGGCTGGAGCGCGTGCTGACCAACGATCCCATGATGGGTGTCTTCCGGCACGCCGACGCCGGCTACGGCCTTGCACAGCAATGCGCCGACCGGCTGAATGTGCCCATTCCCATGAAGGTGGAGCGCGTTGCCCCCAACGCGCTGAGCGGCTTGAGGGCAAGCCGCTCCACCCGCAAAAAATGAGCCAGCTCCCCAACACCTCCGCCCCGCCCTGGCCCGGCGATGCCCCCGCGGGCCGCTTTGCGTCCACCATTCGCACCGACTCCTCCGACGGCTGCGCCATCGCCCTGCTCGGCCTGCCTGACGACACGGGCGTGCGCATGAACAACGGCCGGACCGGCGCCGCGGGCGGCCCCAAGGCCTTTCGGGCCGCGCTGGCCAATTTTGGCGCGGCAGACTCCGCCGCGGGTGCGCTGCCCCGCGTCTTCGACGCAGGTGACGTCATGCCGACCGGCTCGCTCGAGAAAACCCACGAACGCGTCACGGAGGTAACGGCTTCCCTGCTCGAGCGCGGGCTGCTGCCCATCGCCATTGGCGGCGGGCATGACCTGACCTTCCCTTTCGTCCGGGCAGTCGCCGCGCAGCACCCCAAGCTCGCCGGCGTTTACTTCGACGCCCACCTGGATGTCCGCGAGACCGCCGGCTCCGGCATGGCCTTCCGCAAGCTGGTCGAGGAATGCGGCGTCAGCGCCCTGCACCTGCACGGCTTTCAGCCGCTCGTGAATTCCCGCGCACACCTCGATTGGTTCCGCGCCCATGGCGGGCGCACTCACCTCGACCCGTCCAAAATCGCCCTGCCCAAGGCCAGGGATATCTTTGTGAGCTTAGATCTGGATGTCCTCGACGCCGCCCACGCCCCGGGCGTCAGCGCCCTGAATCCGTCCGGCTGGACCGTGCGGGAAGCCGAGGCGTGGATGCTGGTCTGCGGCGCCGACAAGCGCGTGCGCTGCCTCGACCTCATGGAGCTGAACCCCGCCCACGACTCCGACGGTCGCACCGCGCGCGTCGCCGCCCACCTGTTCCTGACCTTCCTGCAGGGTTTCGTCCAACGATAGTCCTGACCCGGAATTTATGGCCACAAAAGAACGCAAAGCGTCGGGGGTGGACCGCTGCCATCATGTGGCGCCTATAGGCGCTCGGACCATTTTATCCGAAGCATAAAATCCCTTTGTGTTCTTTCGTGGCTAACTCTGCCTTTGTCTGATGTCGCTTCTCATCCGTAATGCCCGCCTCCTGACCCTCGGCCCCGCCAGCCGACCGCGCCGCGGCAAGGAGCTGGCCGACCTGGGTCTCATCCCTGTCGGCGAGATCCTCATCGCCGATGGCAAGATCGCCGCAGTCGGCGCCAAGGTGGACGCCCCGGCCGACGCCGAGATCATCGACGCGCTCGGCCGCGTGGTGATGCCGGGTTTCGTGGACTGCCACACCCACGCCTGTTGGGCGGGCGACCGGCTCGACGAATGGGAGATGAAGCTGCGCGGCGTGCCTTACCTCGAGATCCTCAAGAAAGGCGGCGGCATCCACGCGACCGTCAAGGCCGTGCGCGAGGCGACCCAGAAGCAGCTCGCCGCCAGCCTGCGCGACCGACTCGGCGCCATGCTGCGTGAAGGCACGACCACCGTGGAAGTGAAGAGCGGCTACGGTCTCACCACGGAGGCGGAGATGAAGATGCTGCGCGCGATTCGCCGCGCCGCCGCCGAGTGGCCGGGCACCGTTGTCGCCACCGCGCTCATCGGCCACGCCTTCGAAGGCGACCTCGACGAATACGCCCGCATGGTCGTGAAGGACATGCTGCCCGAGGTGGCGCGCGAGTTTCCCGACATCGCGGTGGACGCCTATTGCGAGGAAGGCGCGTGGTCGGTCGACGCCTGCGTGAAACTCTTTGAGAAGGCCCGCAAGCATCACCCGATCCGCGTCCACGTCGACCAGTTCAATTCGCTCGGCATGATCCCCGAGGCCATCCGCCTGCACGCGCGCAGCGTGGACCACCTTGAGGCCTCCACGAAGAAGGACCTGCTCGCCCTTGCCGCATCGCCGACGATGGGCGTCATCCTCCCCTGTACCGGACTGCACACCGACCAGCGCTTCATGCGTTCGCGCCTGTTCATCGAGCAAGGCGGGGCGCTGGCGCTGGCCACGAACTGCAACCCGGGCACCTCGCCAAGTCATTCCATTCCGCTGGCGATTGCCTTGGCCGTCCGCTTCTGCGGCCTGACTCCGGCCGAGGCCATCGCGGCCGCCACGGTCAATGCCGCCGCCGTCCTGGGCTTCACTGATCGCGGCAACCTCGCGGCCGGCCAGCGTGCGGACCTGCTGTTGCTGCGCCACAAAGACGAGCGAGCCCTGGCCTACGAACTGGGCGGCAACCCGGTGGACACGGTCATCTGCGCCGGGCAAATCATTCGCTAAAAAAACCGCCGAACCTGTTAAAGGTCCGGCGGTTAAAAATGGTGCGGGCATAGGGAGTCGAACCCCAAACCTTCAGATTCGTAGTCTGACGCTCTATCCAGTTGAGCTATGCCCGCACGAAGGAAGGCCGAATAAGCGAAGTTCCGGGAGTTACTTCAAGCAGAATTTTATCTGCCATTCTCCGCGGGAATCAGGCCCCGGCCAGCCGCCAGTCGAGCAGTTCCATCTGCAGGATCTTGCGGCCGTTGTAGTGATTCCAGTTCAGCTGCACGGCCATTTCCAGCGGCGCGCCCACGGGAGGCAGGCGGTCGGCCAGCTTCCAGGCCACGCCGCTAACGCGGCGGCCGGCCGCATCCTCGACGGCGAAGCGAAAGTGCACTTCCTTGAAAACATCGGGCCGGTTGCGCAGCCGCACGCCGCGCACGCCGAAGACCGGCTCGGGATTGCCCATGCCGAAGGGCTGCATCTGCTCCAGCTCGCCCATCAGCTGCTCGTTGAGCTGCGTCGCCTCGATCCAACCGGAAAGCTCCAGGCCGGGCTCGACCGCGTCGCCATTGCGACCCTTGCGAATGACTTCGTCGAACATGGCGCGAAACTCGTCGAGTCGCGGCTTCTTCAACGAAACACCGACAGCCATCGGATGGCCGCCCCAGTTCTCCAGGCAAACCGCGCAGGCCCCGAGAATCTCCACGAGGTTGAAACCGTTGAGCCCGCGACCGGAGCCTTTGGCGAGTTCGCCTTCGTTGCCGAGCACAATAGTCGGGCGGTTGTATTTGCGCGAGATGCGGCCGGCCACGATGCCGACCACGCCGGGGTGCCACGCCTCGTCGAACAGCACGAGGCCACTGGCCGCGCTGAAGTGCTCCTCGACGTAGCGCTCGGCGCGCTCGGTGATGAGCCGCTCGATATCCTGCCGCTCGCGGTTGAGATCGTCGAGCTGGCGGGCGGTGTTGTCCGAGAAAACGCGGTCCTCGCTGAGGAGCAGGTCGACGGACAGCGCCGCGTCGGCGAGGCGGCCGCTGGCGTTGATGCGCGGCCCGAGCCGGAAGGAGATGTCGCTCGGCACGAGGCCCTGCTCGCGCTTGAGGCCGGAGACCTGCATGAGGGCCAGCAGGCCCGGGCGGCGGGTTTCGGCCAGCACGCGCAGGCCGTGGCGGGCAAAGACGCGGTTCTCGCCCTGCAACGGCACGAGGTCGGCGATCGTGCCCATGGCCACGAGGTCGAGGTAATCCTTGAGCACGATGGTCAGGGCCACGGGGTGGTTCTCGGCGCGCAGCTTCTTCAGCAGACCGTGCGCGAGCTTGAAGACGAGGCCGACCGTGCACAGGTAGCGCCAGGCTTCATCGCCGGCGATGGGATTGACGTGCGGGTTGACCAGCAACGCCCCGGCGGCGGCCGGTTCGGTCGAGCGGTGATGGTCGACAATGATGACGTCGATGCCTTGGCCGCGCAGCAACGCGACCTCCTCGTGCGAGTTGGTGCCGCAGTCTAGCGCGATGAACAGGTCGGGCTTCCCCTTCTCCAGCGCGCGCTCGATCGAGGTGCGGGTGAGGCCATAGCCTTCCTCCAGCCGGCGCGGCACGACGTAGGTCGGCTCCAGGCCGAGGCGGCGCAGCAGGCTGACGAGAATCGCCGTGCTGCACACGCCGTCCACGTCGTAGTCGCCCAGCACGATGACCCGTTCCTTGCCGCGCAGGGCGCGCAGCAGACGGTCCACTGCGGGCTCCAGGTTCACGAGCTGGAAGGGGTCGCCCAGTGTCGCAAGCGCCGGCTGCAGAAAACGGGTGGCGGCGGCAGACTCCGCCTGGCCGGTCCGCAGCAGGAGCTCCGCGACCACGGGCGTGGTGCCCGCGGTGCGCGCGAGGTCAGCCACGCTCTCCGCGTGGACCGGGGTGTAGTTCCAGCGCATCGGAGGCGAGAGGCCGTCCGCTTATTCCGAGGCGCGGGAGGAGCCGGCCCACTCGTATTTGGGCGCGATGTCCTGGTGGGCTTCGACGTGCTTCCGGTCGCCCTTGTGCCAGAGGTAGAAGATCTGGGCGGCGATGAAGATGGCCGAGAAGGTCGAGGTGACGATGCCGACGAGGAAGGTAAACGCGATGTCGTGCAGCTGGCCGCCGCCGAAGATGAAGAGGGCCAGCGCCGCGAGGAAGGTGGTCGTCGCCGTCATGATCGTGCGGGCGAAAACCTTCCGGATGGCGTTGTTGATCACGTCGCGCAGCTTGCCGTTCGGGTCAAGCTTGAGCTCCTCCCGAATACGGTCGAAGACGACGACCGTCTCGTTGATGGAGTAGCCGGCGACGCAGAGGATGGCCGCGACCATGGGCGCGGAGAACTGGTGGCCAAACATCACAAAGATGCCGATGTTCATCAGAATGTCGTGCAGCGTGGCCGCCATGGCGCCGACGCCGAAGCCGAACTCGAAGCGGAAGGCGATGTAGACCAGGATGGCCAGCATGGACAGGCCGACGGCCAGCACGGCGTTCCACTTGATCTCCTTGCCGATGGTGGCGCCGATCTGGCTGGTGCCGACCTTGACCAGGCCCGCGTTCGGGTAGGCTTGCTGCAGCGCGGAAAAGAGGGTGCCGGACTTCCCGTAGGCGGTCTCGAGCTTGAGCTGCTCCTTGCCCGTGCCGATATCGCTGACGTAGGTCGGGTTGACCTCGCCCGCGCCGCTGCTCTTGGCGATCTCCCGGATCTTCGCACTGTCGATCTTGGTGGTGAAGGTCATGGTGACCTGGTCGCCGCCGGCGAAGTCGATGCCGTAGATCTTGTCGCCCTGGAAGAGCACGTAACCGAAGCTGATGACCACGAGGGCCACCGAGCCGATGGCGGCGGGCTTGCCCCACTTCACAAAGTCGACGTTGAGATCGCCCAGCATGCGGCGCATCGTCATCTTCTTCAGCCAGCCCGACTCGGTCAGCATCTCCATGAACATGTGGCCGGTGATGAGCACCGAGAACAGCGTGGAGATGACGCCGATGAGGAGGGTGAAGCCGAAGCCCTTGATCGGGCCCTGGCCCTTCCAGATCATGATGCCGCAGATGATGAGCTGCACCAAGTGGGCATCGAGGATGGTGGTGAGGGCCTTGTTGAAGCCGCCTTGGTTGGCACTGACGAGGTTCTTGCCGAGGGCAACTTCCTCACGCATGCGCTCGAAGATCAGGATGTTCGCGTCCACCGCCATGCCGATGGTCAGCACGATACCGGCGAGGCCGGGCAACGTCATGGTGGCGCCGATGCTGGCCATGACGCCGAGGATGATGACGATGTTGACCACGAGCGAGGCGACGGCCACGAGGCCGCCGGTCGCGTAGAAGGTGATCATGAATGCGGCCACCGCGGCCGTGCCGATGATGGTGGCGCGGACGCCGCTGGAGATGGCGTCAGTGGCGAGGGACGGGCCGACCTCATATTGCTCCTTGATCTGGAGCGGCAGGTCGAGCGGGTTGTTCAACACCGTGGAGAGGTCCTGCGCCTCGAGCCGGGTGAACGAGCCGGAGATCTCGGCGCTGCCGCCGGAGATTTCCTTGGCCACGCCCGGGGCCGAGTAGAGCTTGCCGTCGAGCACGATGGCGAGGCGGGCCGTGCGGCCGCTGCGCTGGCCTTCATCGGCGATGGCGCGGGTAACGTCGGCGAACTGCTTGCTGCCGGCGCTGGTGAACTTGAGGATGATGCGGAAGCGACCGAACTCATCCATGGTCGGATAGGAGTCCGCGATCCCCTCGCCCGTCATCTCGGGACGGGTCTTGACGTAAAGCTCCTCGGTGTAGCCCGCCGCGCCGGGACGGCTTTCCTGCACGAGGGTCAGGCGGTCATAGCCCGGGGGCGCCTCCGCCGGCGGGGCGATGGTGGGATGCACCATGCGGAAATCGAGGCGGGCCGGCCGCACGAGGGTGGCGGCCATCTCGGGGTTGTCCTTGGTCGACACGCCGGGCAACTGGACCTCGATGCGGTTCTCGCCGATCGGGCGGATGATGGGCTCGGTGACGCCGAGGCTGTTGATGCGACCGCCGATGATCTCGACGGCCTTGCTCAGTTTCTGCCCGCGGCTTTGCTCGCTTTCCGCGTTCATGACCTTGGGGTCGGCCTCGAGGGTGAACGCCACGCCACCCTTCAGGTCGAGACCGAGCTGCAGCTTGCCCTTGGAGAGGCGGAGCAGCTCATCGAGCAGCAGGTTGTTGCGCTTCTCGACATTCGTCATACTCGCCTCGAGCTGGATCTGCGGAAAGAACTGCGACAGGTCGAGGTTCTGCTCCTGGCCGACCTGCTTGAGCGCCACGTAAACGCTGGGGGCGCGGCCGGATTGGACACGGGTCGAGACGTCGCCCATGAGTTTGGCGAACTCGGCGGGCTTGGCGGAGGCGTTGGCTTTGACGTAGTCGCCGAAGGGCTGGTCCTTCAGCGGCATGAGGGTGAACACGGCCCACAACACGAGGGTGGCAGACAGGATCAGTTTCCAGAGATGACGACGGAGCATGGGTATTTGGTTGTTAAATTGGACTGGGCGGCGGCTTGGGGTGGAACCCGGCCTCCGGCCGGGTTAGTCGGCGGGACGCGGCCCTCAGGCGGCGTCGGTTTTCTTCACGACGGTGCTGATGAAGCCCTTGCCGACCTCGACCTTGGCGTTGTTGTCGCCGATGCGGACGACAAACCGGTCGTCCTTAACGCTCGTGATGGTGCCGTAGATGCCGCCGGCCGTGACGACTTCGTCACCGGATTTCAACTCGGTCAGCATCTTCTCGTGCTCCTTCCGCTTCTTGTTTTGCGGGGCGATCATGAAGAAATAAAGCGCCACCATCAGCAAACCATAGCCAACCAGCATAAACGTGGGGCTGCCGCCGGGGGCGGCAGGCGAGGCAGGAGCGGCTTGGGCGAGGAACAGGTGTAACTTAGTCATTGCGTCTTCGGGTGTTTTGAAAAATTTGAAAAGGGCGAATAAGCCCAGCCGTATCTTAAAAAGCAAGCCTAACTCCCCACCTTTCCGCTCCCGCAAATTGAAGACGAAATCCGCATCCAATTGGTCCGCCGCCCAGTCCGAGGAACACTATGGTTTTAAGCGCTGGGGCGCCAATCACTTCTCGGTGGATTCCGAGGGATTTGTCCAGGTCCAGCCCCTCGCCGACGACCGCAACATCCGCCTGATGGACGTGATTGACGAGGCCAAAAGCATGGGTCTCAAGGCTCCGCTGGTCATTCGCCTCCAGGACACGCTCCGCTACCGGGTCACCCAGATCAACCAGGCTTTCGCCAAGGCCATCAAGGAAGAGCGCTACAAGGGCGAATACCGCGGCGTGTTCCCCATCAAGGTCAACCAGCTCCGCGAGGTGGTCGACGAGATTGTCGCCGCCGGCAAGGATTTCAACTACGGCCTCGAGGCCGGCTCCAAGCCCGAGCTGATGATCGCCCTGGCCATGCACGAGGGCGCCCAACGCCTCATCATCTGCAACGGCTACAAGGACCACGACTACATGCGGCTCGCCCTCCTCGGCCGCAAGCTGGGCAAGAAGATCATCATCGTCATCGAGCAACTCTCTGAGGTCGACAGCATCATCGAGATCTCGAAGGAAACGGGCGTGAAGCCCCTCATCGGCTTTCGGGTGAAGCTCCAGACCCGCGGCGAGGGCAAGTGGTCCTCCTCCACCGGCGACAACGCCAAGTTCGGCCTCAACACCGCCGAGATCCTCTTCGCCGTCGAGAAGCTCCGGAAGGCCAAGATGCAGCAGTGCCTCAAGCTCGTGCACTTCCACATCGGCTCGCAGGTGCCCAACATCATCACGATCAAGGCCGCCGTCACGGAGGCCGCGCGCTTCTACTGCCAGCTGGCCAAGATGGGCTTCCCGATGGGCTACCTCGACTGCGGCGGCGGCCTCGGCATCGATTACGACGGCTCGCGCACAAACTTCGAGTCGTCGATGAACTACACGCTCGGGGAATACGCCCGCGACGTCGTCTTCAACATCCGCGAGATCTGCGAGGCGTCCGGCGTGAAGGTGCCCGACATTGTCACCGAGTCCGGCCGCGCCATCGCCGCGCCCCACTCCATGCTGGTCGTCGAGGTCTTCGAACGCATCAACAAGCATGAGTCCCTCGGCAAACAACACCAGCCCAAGGCGCGCCACAAGATTGTCGACGACCTCGCCATCCTCCTGAAGAACAAGGCCAAACTCGGCCGCCTCGAGCGCTTCCACGACGCACTCCAGAAAAAGGAGGAGGCCTTCTCACTCTTTAACCTCGGTTATCTCGACCTCGAGAACCGCGCCGCCGCCGAACAGATCTTCTGGCAGATCTGCGAGAAGATCGACCTCGAGGGCACCAAGTCCGGCTACCAGCCGGAGGAACTCCACGACCTCAAGAAGCTCCTCGCCGACCAATACGTCTGCAACTTCTCTGTCTTCCAGTCGCTCCTCGACAGCTGGGCGCTCAAGCAGCTCTTCCCCATCACGCCGCTGCACCGCCTGAAGGAAAAGCCCACGGTCAACGCCACCCTCGTCGACATCACCTGCGACTCCGACGGCAAGGTCGGCAGCTTCATCGACCTGCAGGACGTGAAGGACTACATCACGCTCCACCCGCTCAAGCACGGCGAGCCCTACTACCTCGGCATCTACCTGACCGGCGCCTACCAGGACATCATGGGCGACCTGCACAACCTCTTCGGCCGCGTCAACGAGGTCCACGTCTTCCTCGAGGACGACGAGCCCAACGGTTTCTACATCGAGGAGGCGCTCGCCGGCTCGCGCATCGCGGACGTCATCGAGGGCGTGCAATACCAGTGGGAGGAGCTCTGCCGCCGCATCAAGCAGCAGATCGACCACGCCACGAAGAAGGATCTCATCAAGCCGCGCGAAGGCGTGCGGCTGGTGGAGTTTTACGAATCCCAGATGCTCGCCAAGACCTACCTGAACATCGAGCAGAACGGCGTGAAGAAGAAGCGGTAGCTCCGTGCCCTTCCACTCCCATTGACTCGCTGTCGGGCGCCTCATGCCGAATTCGCGCCACTCCGTTCCCACCCGCGCGTGGCTGCTGCTGCTGCTGGCCGGGGTGGCTGGCATGCTTTTCTATGTCGACCGGCAAAGCCTCTCAGTGCTGAAAACCACGCTGAAGGCCGAGCAGCACTGGACTGACATGCAGTATTCGTGGCTCGTGACCGCGTTTATGGTGCCCTACACATTATGCTACCTTGTCACTGGCCAGCTGATTGACGTGACCTCGAATTTTCGAGCCGCTTTTGGTGTTAGTCTGGGCCAAAGAAAGGACCCAGACCATGAAAGGCAAAAGACATACGACCGAAGATAAGATCCGCATCTTGCGGGCGGCCGATGGCGGCAAGAGCATCGTGGAGGTATGCAAGGAGAAGAACATCTCGGAGCAGACCTTCCACCGTTGGAAGCGGCAGTTTGGCCTGATGGAGGTCAACGAGGCCAAGCG
>JANYAM010000050.1 GCA_025361365.1 Opitutus sp.
CGGCGGACCGCGAACGGGCTGAAAGGTCCGCCGGCAAGCGGCGACCCTACAGAAAAATCAAGATGGCGGCTTCAGCATGATGCGGGCGCCCTTCTCCCGGTCGAACTCGCCCTCCCACATGGCCACGACGACCATGGCCACGGCATTGCCGCAGAGGTTGGTGAGGGCCCGCGCCTCGGACATGAAGCGGTCCACGCCGAGCAGCAGCGCGATGCCGGCGACCGGGATGTGGCCGACGGTGGCCAGCGTGGCCGCGAGCGTGACGAAGCCGCTGCCCGTGACACCCGCCGCGCCCTTGGAGGTGACGAGCAGCACGGCGAGGACCCCGAGCTGCTGCGCGAGCGTCAGCGACGTGTTGGTCGCCTGCGCGACGAAGAGCGCGGCCATCGTCAGGTAGATGCAGGTGCCATCGAGGTTGAAGGAGTAGCCGGCCGGCAGGACAATGCCGACGACCGGCCGTGAGCAGCCGATGTCCTCCATGCGCTGCATCATGCGCGGCAGCACGCTCTCGGAGGAGGAGGTGCCGAGCACGATGAGGATCTCCTCCTTGATCCAGACCAGCAGGCGCCAGAGGCTGAAGCCGTGCACGCGCGCCACCAGCCCGAGCACCACAAACACGAACAACGCACTGGTGAGGTAGACGCACAGCATCAGCTTCCCGAGCGAGAGCAGCGACCCGAGGCCGTATTTGCCGACGGTGAAGGCCATCGCGCCGAACGCCGCGATCGGCGCGAGCTTGGTGATGAAGCCGACGATGCCGAAGAACGCGTGCGAGACCTGGTGGAGCAGGTCGAGCACCGGCCGGCCGGGGGCGCCCATTTTCGCCAGCGCGAAACCGAACAGCAGCGCCAGCAACAGGACCTGCAGCAGCTCGCCGTCGACGAAGGCGCTGGCAAAGGTGTTGGGGATGATGTGCAGCAGGAAATCCACCGTGCCGGTCTGGCTGGCGGCAGCGGTGTAGGTGGCGACCGCCTTGGCGTCGAGCGTGGCCGGGTCGGCGTTGATCCCGACGCCGGGCCGCACCCAGTTGACCACGAGGAGGCCGATGACCAGCGCCACGGTGGTGATGACCTCGAAGTAAAGGAGCGCCTTCACGCCCACCCGCCCGACCTTCTTCATGTCGCTCATGCTCGCGATCCCCACGACCACGGTCGTGAAGATGATCGGCCCGATCAGCATCTTGATGAGCTTGATGAACGCGTCGCCCAGCGGTTTGAGCTGGGCGCCGAGCTCCGGGTTCTGCCAGCCGAGCAATGCACCGGCGATAATCGCCAGGAGAACCTGGACGTAGAGGTGGGGAAGAAAGCGCTTCATGGGGCCGGGGTAACGCCAAGCATTAGGCCCGACCCGCCTGAATCGAGACTGAACCGCACCTGAAAAGACATTAGGAAAAACCCCGCCGGAAAACCGGCGGGGTCAGAGATCAGAACTGCCGCGTCAGCTGCAGCGAGTAGGCGCGGCCGCGGGCCATGAGGTTGTAGACCGCGGGATCGTAGCCGCGCGAGTCGCTCGAGAGCGGCGGCTCCTTGTCGAGCAGGTTGACCACGCCGAGGCGCACGGTGGTGTCGCCGAGCCACTTGTTTTTCGCGCGGAAGCGGTAGCCCACGCTGGCGTTGAAGCTCATCGTGCTGGCGACCAGGAAGCGATAGGAGGTCGCGCCCGCGGTGGCATACGGCTGGATGTAGCGCGGGTGGTTGAGCGAGTCGTAGATCGTCTGGGTCGTAGTGGCGCCGGCATCGGTGTAGTTGCCGATGTAGTAGGCCGCGAGGCTGGCGCTCCACTGCTGGCGGCGCCAACTGACGGTGGTCGTGCCGCGCCACTTGGGGGCGGCGCCGCCGACGTTGGCCGAGTTGGACCAGCGCAGGTCGGTGCGCGGGGCGCCGGCGGCGTTGTAGGCGTGGAAATCGTTCAGGTAGGTCCACGTGCTGTTCACCGTGAAGTTGCCGATCGCCAGGCGCGGCAGGCGGTAGGTGACGTCGAAGTCGTAGCCGTTCACGAACTCCTCGGACTTGTTGAAGTAGGTCGTGCGGAGGATATCGATCCCGCCGACGACGGCGCGCTGGTCGACCGGGGCGCGCGTGGAGTTGTAGACCGTGAAGAAGTCGCGGTCGGCCTGGGTGACGGGCAGGCGGACGACGGAGCCGTCGCCCTTGTAGGCCGCGGTGCCGGAGCCGAGGTCGATGCTGGCGAGGGGCGTGCCGGCGGCGAGGGCGGCCTGCGTGGCGGCGATGAGCGCGGCGGTATCGTCGGCGATGGAGCCGGACGAGGCGATCACGTCCTTCTGGCGAATCTCCCAGTAGTCGACGGAGAACGAGAGGCCCTTGATGGCCGGCACCTCGATGACGATGCCCGCGGATTTGCCGGTGGACTTCTCCGGCTGCAGGTTGGGATTGCCGGAGGCGACGCTGCGGCGGTTGGACGGGCCGTCGGTCGGCAGGCCGGTGACGGCGCTGCGGTAGGTGTCGGTGCTGCCCGTGACGGTGCGGATGAGCG
>JANYAM010000051.1 GCA_025361365.1 Opitutus sp.
TCACCGGGAGGTAGGGTTGTTGAGGGCAACGGCGTCTACCGAGGGTTCGGTCTCTCAATTCTCAGCTCTTAACCATTAACTTGCCGCGCTGGGCGCGGCACACGCCTACATACGGGTGTCCGACCATGTAAGGTTGCGGTCGCCGTAGGCGTTGTCCACGCGGTCGGCGGCGGGTCAAACCCCGGCTTGCGGGGGCGGGCATGATCTTCCAGCAACTCCTCGCTGAGTTGCCGAAACTGACGCCGGAGCAGCGCGGCTTGCTGCGGGTGAGGCTCGCTCAGCTCGAAGGCGAAGATTGGATCGATGACAGCGAATCGCCCCCGGCGGCAATAAAGCTGATCGAAGAGCGGATGGCGGAGTATCAACGCGGCCCTTCCGCGGGTATTAGGGTTGAGGAAGTGGCGAAGCGGCTGCGGGCTAGATTGGGTTACTAAAAGCCCGCCAGCTCAGCCCAAACCGAGGCACGCGCGGAGCGTGCGGGCGATTTCGCGTTGCCGTGTCGTTGTGACGGGCCCGAGGCATTCAACGGCTTTCAGCCTGGGCAGCTCGTGGATATGCGCGCACTTCACCACGGTGTCCCAGTCCAAACCGTCGGCATGGTCGAGGCGGACTTCGTGACCTCGCAAGGCCCTTCCGGGCGGGCGTAGCGTGGTGCAGAGCAGGCCGTTGACGACCGGGTTGTTTGCATTCTCGCACCAAGTCGTGCGCGAGAGGATGACGAACCAGTGGGGCCGGTCAGCAGAGGGGTAAGGGAGTTTCCAAAGCTCCCACTGCGTCATCGGCCAAGGTCGCGTGCCACCGCCGCCGAAACGGCGGCGTGCAACGCAATCTCCGCCGCATCGAGATCAAGCTTCACCCTGCGCGCGGAATTCGGACGACCCTTGGATCGCAGCGAACGCGTGGAGCGTGAAGCTTTTTTCTGACGGGAAGAGACAAGGCCCGTGGACATAGAGACAAGCTAGATGGACCGCCCGCTGCGTCAACCGCGGGGTTTCGGGCCTCTGCGTTCTCCGTGTTGAACCATTCCTTCCAAACCGGGGCTTGCGGGGACGGGGCTTTGGTGTAGGGTGCGGGCATGAGCTTCCAAGAGGTCCTTGCCGAGCTGCCGTCGTTGACGGTCGAGCAACGTCAGTTGCTCATGCGGCGGGCGCTGGAGTTGGATGACCCCGCCCTGTCACCGGCGGAGGAGAAACTGGTGGAGGAGAGACGCGCCGAGTATCACCGCGATCCGTCCGCCGGGATCAACTTGGAAGAAATCGAGAAACGCATACGGGCCCGATTGGGTCCGTGATGTGGAGAGTCAGGTTCAGCTTTCGAGTTGAGGAGGATGTGGCTTCCGCCGCTTTATGGTATGAAGCCAAACAGGCCGGGTTAGGCCACGCCTTTGTGGATGAGGTTGCCTGGGTTTGGCGGGAATTGGCCGAAAATCCCCTGCTTGCCGCGCGAAAGCATCCCACAAAAAATCTGCGATGGCGCTATCCGGAGCGATTTCCCTACCGGATTATCTATGAAGTCGATGAGTCATCGCGAGTGGTGATTGTCCTCAGGGTAGTCCATGCCGCACGGAGGGATTTGGGATAAAGCAGGGGCAGGCCCCACTGGATGGCAGGGCTGGGTGAGTCGGGGTATAAAAGTCCTCCTGCAAAGGGTGCGCCTTGCATTTCATTCCACGGTTCGCTCAATCAGCGGCACATGGCTCCGCCGCGGCGCAAAAACATTTTCCGACTGGCTCTGCCTCCGCCGATGGTGATTTACGTGCGGCGGGGCTACGGGCGCGTGCTCGCTGAGGAATATGCGGCGTTGAAGGTGAAACGGGCGGCGTTGGTAGAGGACAAGATTGAGGCGCACAGCCAGGGCGACCTGCGCGAGAATTTCGGCTTCAAGGCGGCCAAGGACGCAATTCGCGCCGTCGATCGCAAGCTGGACGAGCTCGATCGTTTTTCCCGGCGCAACACCTTCATCGAGGTCGATCCCGCCACCTGGCTCACCAAGCCGACCGATTTTCTCCAGCTCGGCCATGTGGTCCGGATCGAAAAAGAGGACGCGGGCACGAAACGGAAGCATCGCTTCACCTTCCTCGTCGCGACGTATGGCGAAACGGCCACCGATTCGGAAAGCGACATCGAGTGCCTGCCGCACAATTCACCGCTTGCCGCAGTCCTGCTGGGTCTCGCCGTGGGCAAGCCAACGCAGGTCGAGCTGCCCGCCGGCCCGGCGATGCTTACCGTGCTCTCGATTCGCAATCCCACGCAGGCCGAGCTCGACCGCCTGCTCACGGCGATCAAGCCGCCGGAGATTGAGGGCGAGGAGTAGGAAGGGTATATAACCCGGAAGGTTTAACCACTAATTGGCATCGCCTAACGGCGATGCTACTTGGTGTAGCTCCGCCTAATCGGCTCCGCTCGGTGGCTTCGGGGGGCGGCTAATCGCCGCCAAGGAAGCTAGACGGGTAACCAAGCGGCGATTAGCCGTTCCCCGGAACCCAAACCGAAGCCGATTAGGCGGAGGGGACTTTCAAGCAGCGCCGTTAGGCGATGCATTAGTGGTTAAAAACCGGACCGGTTGCCTTATATCTTCGGCGCTTCGGCGTAGGCCTCCATGCCGACGCAGCTGCACACCAGGTTGCGGTCGCCGTAGAGGTTGTCCAGGCGACCCAGTGACAAGTTGCCGGGCAGATCCCGGGCTTGACTCGTGGCGCTGGGTGGGTTGATTCGGGCAAGCAAACCCGCCGGGCTTCTCCTCTTTTTCGGAAGAGTGCAGCTTACTTCGGTGGGTGTTTTGTTTTCGGGGTCAGGGGCCGCCCCAATTGCCATGCGTTACGATAAGGCGCCCAAGACATTCGACGAGCAGGCCGACCTGCTATTATCCCGCGGACTAATCGCGGATCGGGATCAGCTGGTCCGGCGGCTGACGGTCACGAGCTACTTTCGCCTGACCGGTTACCTCCACCCGTTCCGCGAATCTGGATCGGATCGCTATTGCTTCGGCACCTCGCTCGATGACGTATGGAGGATCTGCGTCTTCGACCAGCGCTTACGCACGTTGGTGCTGGATGCGATCGAGGCCATCGAGGTGCAGGTGCGCACCCAGCTCGCGTATCATTTTGCCCACGAGTATGGCGCTTTCGCCTACACGGAAGACCGGTGCTTTCCGAATCTTCGTCCGGATCAGTTTATCCTATGGCAGCGGAAACTCGACGACCAGATGGAACGCAGCCTGAAGAGCCGCGAGGAGTTCGTGGCCCATTTCTTCACGAAGTATGGCGACGAGCATCGCCGCCTGCCCATTTGGGCCTTGGTCGAACTGATGGATTTCGGCGCGACCCTGACGTTTTTTCGTGGCGTGAACGATGACGTCAAGAAGCGCGTTGCGGCAGAGGTGGGGCAGCCCGATCGTGTTGTGATGTCGTGGCTGCTGGCACTCAACACGGTCCGGAATCGGTGCGCGCATCACCTGAGGCTTTATAGCTGGGAGCTGGGCACGCCGGTGCTGATCCCGCAGGCAGGTAAGTTCCCCGCGTGGCATGCTCCGCGTCTCCCAAATAACCGTATCGGCGTGATTCTCACGGTCTGCCGCGTATGGTTGAATCACATTTCACCTGGGAATGGCTGGTCGGGGCGTGTGCGTTCCTTGTTCAGGGAATTTCCCTGTCAACCGGTGGAGCCGATGGGATTTGAGACCGATTGGTCGCAGCATCCGCTTTGGCGGGATACGAAATGAAAAGCCCCGCCGGGTGGCGGGGCTGAGTAGGGCCGGTCTTTGACCGGCCTTCTGTGTGATGCGTGGATCGGGGCCGGTCGGAGACCGGCCCTACTTAGGCCTTCGGCGCTTCGGCGTAGGCCTCCATGCCGACGCAGCTGCACACCAGGTTGCGGTCGCCGTAGACGTTGTCCACGCGGCCGACCGCCGGCCAGAACTTGGAGGCACGCGTCCACTGGTCGGGGAAGGCGGCACGCTCGCGGGTATACGGGTGCGGCCAGTCGGTGGCGCAGACCACCGCGGCGGTGTGCGGGGCGTGCTTGAGTGGGTTGTTGAGCTTGTCGCTCTCGCCACTGGCGACGGCTGCCATCTCGCCGTGGATCGACATCAGCGCATCGCAGAAGCGGTCGAGCTCGGCCTTCGTCTCGCTCTCGGTCGGCTCGATCATGAGCGTGCCGGGGACGGGGAAGGACATCGTGGGGGCGTGATAGCCGTAATCCATCAGGCGCTTCGCCACGTCCTCGACCTCGAGGCCGTGCTTCTTCCAGTTGCGGAATTCGAGGATGCACTCGTGGGCGATGAGCCCGCCCGCACCCTTGTAGAGCACGGGGAAGAGCGCATCGAGGCGCTTGGCGATGTAGTTGGCGTTGAGCAGGGCAAACTGCGTGGCGCGCGTCAGGCCGTCGGGACCCATCATGCGGATGAACATCCAGGAAATGACGAGGATGCTGGCGCTGCCCCACGGCGCGGCGCTGACGGCGCCGATGGGGGAAACCTGAGACCTGAAACCTGAAACCTGAGATTGAGGAGAAACTACCCGGTGGCTCGGCAGGAAGCCAACGAGGTGCTTGGCGACGCCGATCGGGCCCATGCCCGGGCCGCCGCCGCCGTGCGGGATGCAGAAGGTCTTGTGGAGATTGAGATGGCAGACGTCCGCGCCGATGTAGCCGGGCGAGGTGAGGCCGACTTGGGCGTTCATGTTGGCGCCGTCCATGTAGACCTGGCCGCCATGGTCGTGGATGCTCTTGCAGATGGATTTGATCGAAGTCTCGAACACGCCGTGGGTGGACGGGTAGGTGACCATGAGCGCGGCCAGGTTGGCACTGTGCTCAGCGGCCTTGGCCTTGAGGTCGGCGATGTCGATGTTGCCGTTGGCGTCGCACGCGACGGGCACGACCCGGAAGTTGCACATCGCGGCGCTGGCGGGGTTGGTGCCGTGCGCCGAGGTCGGGATGAGGCAGATGTTGCGGTGACCCTCGCCGCGCGACTCGTGGTAGGCGCGGATGACGAGGAGGCCGGCGTATTCGCCCTGCGACCCGGCGTTGGGCTGGAGCGACACGGCGGCGAAACCGGTGATCTCGCTGAGCCATTTCTC
The DNA here is from genome assembly GCA_025361365.1 of Opitutus sp. Taxonomy (GTDB): domain Bacteria; phylum Verrucomicrobiota; class Verrucomicrobiia; order Opitutales; family Opitutaceae; genus Lacunisphaera. The sequence continues at coordinate 5,075 of JANYAM010000051.1, forward strand.
GAGCTGCGCGAACATCTTCGCGTAGCCCTTGGTCTGGTCGGCGGGGGCGAACGGGTGCAGCCGGCCGAACTCCGGCCACGTGACCGGGAACATCTCGCTCGTGGCGTTGAGCTTCATCGTGCACGAGCCGAGCGAGATCATCGAGTGGACCAGCGAGAGATCCTTCGTCTCGAGGCGCTTGATGTAACGGAGCATCTCATGCTCGGTGTGGTAGCGGTTGAAGACCTTCGCGGTCAGGTAAGGCGAGGTGCGGGCGTGGGGCGAAGGGTAGGGCGCGGACTCCGTTCCGCGCTGATCGGCGGGCAGCGGAGTGCCCGCCCTACCATCAAACAAGCCGATCAAGGCATCCACCTCTTCCACCGTGGTGGTCTCATCGAGCGAGATACCCACCGTGGAGGCGTCCACCACCCGCAGGTTGTATTTCGCGGCGGCGGCGCGGGCGTGGATCTTCGCGGCGTCGATGCCCGAGACGGTGATCGTGTCAAAGACCGGCTCGTCGTTCACCTGGGCGCCGACGGCCTTCAGGCCATCCGCCAGCCGGCGGGTGAGGAAACGCACGCGGCTGGCAATTTGCTTCAGGCCCTCGGGCCCGTGATAGACGGCATACATCGATGCCATGACGGCGAGCAGCACCTGCGCGGTGCAGATGTTGGACGTGGCCTTGTCGCGGCGGATGTGTTGCTCGCGCGTGCCGAGGGCAAGGCGCATGGCCGGGTTGCCCTGGGCGTCCTTGGAGACGCCGACGAGGCGGCCGGGCATCTGGCGCTTGAACTCGTCCTTGGTGGCGAGGAAGCCCGCGTGCGGTCCGCCGAAACCCATCGGCACGCCGAAGCGTTGGGCCGAGCCGACGGCGACGTCCGCCCCAAACTCGCCCGGGGCGCGTAGCAGCGTGAGCGCCAACAGATCGGTCGCGACGACGCAGAGCGCGCCAGCGGCGTGGGCCTTCTCGAAGAAGGCGGCGAAGTCGTGGATGCTCCCTGTCGTGTCCGGGTATTGCACCAGCACGCCGAAGACCTTGCCGGCGAAATCATAGGTGCGGTGGTCGCCCACCACGACGGCGACGTTGAGCGGCTTGGCGCGGGTCCGGACGATGTCGATCGTCTGCGGGTGGCACTTGGCGGAGACGAAGAACACGGAGGCGTCGGGGCTCTCGCCGAGCTTCACGCGGTGGGCGAGCATCATGGCCTCGGCGGCGGCGGTGCCCTCGTCCAGCATCGAGGCGTTGGCGATCTGCAGGCCGGTGAGGTCCGTGATCACCGTCTGGAAATTCAGCAGCGCCTCGAGCCGACCCTGGGAAATCTCGGCCTGGTAGGGCGTGTAGGCGGTATACCAGGCGGGGTTCTCGAGGATGTTGCGCTGGATGACGCCCGGCGTGCCGGTGTCGTAGTAACCCATGCCGATGTAGCTGCGGAAAATCTTGTTCTTCGACGCGATGGCGCGCAGCTCGGCGAGGGCGGTGCTCTCGCTGGCGGCGGCGGGCAAGCGCAGGGGGCGCTTGAGGCGGATGTTCGCCGGGACCGCGGCGTCGGCCAGGGCGTCGAGCGACGCGAAGCCGACGGTCAGCAGCATGGCGGCGACATCGGCGGCGGGGGAGCCGGTGTGGCGGCGTTCAAAGGTGTCGAGCGGGGCGAGCAGGTCGCGCGGGGATGCCATGCGCGGACGGTAGGCGAGGAGCGAGAGCGCGCAACTGAGATTTGGGTGCGGCTACTCTATTAAGAAGGGCTGCGGCCCTCAGAAGACGGACCCATTTTCAGTTTATTTCAAAACCCATATGTAGGGGCGTGGCTTGACCACGCCCACCCTCGGGCGCGCACAAGGCACGCCCCTACAAGAAATCAAGAATTTGAAATGAACCCTTAATCCTTTTGGGCGAATCTGCGCGGCTTGTAGAGCCCTCGGCCCCTAAGGCCTTCCCCTCAGGGCAAACGGAGGCCCGCGTAACCCCGAGTTAACGATATGTGGATTGCCAAGCGTTATGACGCGGCCTCTACTCCGGCGTCACCTCTCGCTAATGCACACCCGTCTGTTGAAGCCGGTTCGCGGGCTTTTCTCGCCGCGACCCAGGCACGATTTCCTGTCGTCCGGCCGATCCCTGATCGGCGTTGTTCATGAGCGCGTGTGACCAATCCCGTCCCGTCCACCGTCCACGCCTGATCGCATGAAATTCCCCAAGTTCGTTACCAGTGTCCTGTTCGCCCTGTTCACCGCCACGCTGGCGCAGGCCACGATTGGCCTCGGGCTCCAGATGCAGTTGGGCAACCCCAGCAATGCCGCGGCCGACACCACCAACCACACTCACTATCTCATCAATCGCGCGCAATATTCGCTGGATTTCAACGACACCACGCACGAGCCCAACTGGGTGAGTTGGGACCTCACCGCGGATGACTCGGGTGGGGCCGGCCGCTCGGCGAGCTTCTTCCAGGATACCACCCTGCCGGCGGGCTTCTACCAGGTCCTGACGACCGACTACAGCGGGTCCGGCTATGACCGCGGCCACATGTGCCCCTCCGCGGACCGCACCGCGAGCCGGGCGGACAATGATGTCACCTTCTACATGTCGAACATGGTGCCGCAATCGCCCGACAACAACCAGGGTGTCTGGGCCAGTTTCGAGACCTATTGCCGGACGCTCGCCGCGGCGGGCAATGAGATCCTCATCACCAGCGGCCCGAGCGTATTTGCCGGTTCGACGGTCGCGAGCGGCGTGGCCATCCCCGGTTACACCTGGAAGATCGCGGTCGTCGTGCCCCTCGGGCCCGGCTCGGCCGTGGATCGGATCATCGCCGCCGGCGCGGCCAACATCCGGGTCATTACGATCAAGATCCCCAACATCGCCGGCGTCCGCAGCACGCCTTGGCAAAATTTTGTCACTTCCCCCGCCGTGATCCAAGGCGACACCGGCTACACGTTTTTCACCGCCTTGCCCGCCCCGATTGCCACGGCCTTCCTGACTAAAATCGACGGCCAGACGGCCACGGGAGCCCCGGTCATCGTGGCGCAGCCCACGGGGCAGACCGCACCGGTCGGCGCCACGGCGACGTTCTCGGTCACCGCGACGGGCGACGCTCCGCTGACTTATCAATGGCTCAAGAATGATGACGCGATTGCCGGCGCCACCGCTGACACGCTCACGCTGACCAACGTCCAGGCGGCCGACGTCGCGACCTATACCGTCGTGGTGAGCAATGCCGTCGGCAACGTCACGAGCAACGGCGCCGATCTCGTTGTGTCCGGGCTGCCGCCCACCATCGTGGAGCAGCCGACCGCGCGCTCGGCGGCCGCGGGCTCGAACGCGTCGTTCACCGTCACCGCCGGCGGCTCCGCGCCTTTCACCTATCAATGGCGGAAGAATGGCGTGAACGTCGCCAATGGCGGCAACCTCTCCGGCGCCACCACGCCGACGCTGACGCTGACCAACGTGCAGAACGCCGACACGGCCGCTTATGACGTGGTGGTCAGCAACAGCGTGAGCAGCATCACGAGCGGACTGGCGGCGCTCACGGTCACGTCCGCCGCCCCGACAATCACCTCGCAACCCGCGAACCGTTCGCTCGCGCCCGGGAGCACCGCGACCTTCTCGGTCGTCGCCATCGGCTCGACGCCGCTAACTTACCAGTGGCGCAAGGGCGGCACGCCGATCTCCGGCAACGCCTCGGCGGCCACCGCCACCCTGACGCTGACGGGCATCAGCCTCGCCGACGCCGGCAGCTACGATGTCCTCGCCACCAACAGCTTTGGTTTTGCGACGAGCACCCCCGCCTCGCTCTCCATCAGCAGCGCGAGCGCGACGCAGATTTTCTACACCGGCGGGACCTACGCGCAGGACTTCGACACGCTGCCGAACACGGGCACCACGTTTTCGTTCACCGGGGTTCCGGCCGGGACGGTCGTCCCACTGGCCAACGCTCCGGTGAATGCCGGGGGCGCCGGCGGCTGGAGCTTCAGCAAATATGCCGGGACCGGCACCACGCCCAATTTCCAGATCAACGCCGGCAGCTCGGCCACCGGTGGCGTCTTCTCCTACGGGACCGGCGCCGGTACGGACCGGGCGCTCGGCTCGCTGTCGAGCGCCGGCGCGATTTCCCGCTTCGGCGCGACCTTCGTCAACAACACCGGCCAGGCGATCACGCAATTCACGCTGAGCTACACCGGCGAGCAGTGGCGGCATGGCGGCGCGACCACCGCCAACACGCTCACGTTCTCCTACGGCCTCAATCCGACCGACCTCAACACCGGCACGTTCACGAACGTGAGCGCCCTTAACTTCACCGGCCTCTCGGTCAGCGCCACGGGCGCCGCCCTCGACGGCAACGCCGCCGCCAACCGCACCGCGATTTCCTCGACGGTCACCGGCCTCAGCTGGGGCCCGGGCCAGACCTTGGTGATCCGCTGGACCGACGTGGATGACGCGGGCAGCGACGACGGTCTCGCCATCGACAACGTCAACCTCTCGACGCCCATCGTCGGTCCGGTCGGTCCGTCCGTCGCGTCCTCCGCGCCCGCCAACGCCGGCACCGGCGTCGCCCTCAACGCGGGGATCGCGATCACGTTCGACCAGGCCGTGAACGCCGCCGGCTCGTGGTTCACGCTCGGCAGCGCCACCCGGGGCGCCCTCTCCGCTTCGGTCACCGTCAGCCCGGACAGCAAGACCTACACGCTCACGCCGCCGTCGAATTACGACTTCAGCGAAAACATTGCGGTCACCGTGTTGGCGGCGAATGTCACCAGCACGTCGACCGGCCTGCATCTCACGGCGAATTACTCATTCGCCTTCACCACCGCGGCGGCGATCCCGCCGAGCATCACGACGCAGCCCGTCTCCCAGACGGTGATCGCGGGGAGTAACGCCAGCTTCACCGTGGCCGCGAGCGGCACCGCGCCGTTCAGCTACCAGTGGCGCAAGGGCGGCGCGGCGATCGCGGGCAACCCGACGGCCAGCTCCGCAACGCTCGCGCTCACCAACGTGCAGGCCGGCGACATCGGGAGTTATGATGTCGTGGTCTCCAACGGCGTCGGCTCGCCCGTCCTCTCCACCGCGGCGACCCTCGGGGTCACCGCGACCGCCCCGGTCATCGTGACGCAGCCGGTTTCCCAGACCGTGACGGCGGGTGACAATGTCACCTTCACCGTCTCCGCGACGGGCAGCACCCCGTTTGCCTACCAGTGGCGCCGGAATGCCGTGAATCTCACGGATGGCGGCAACCTCTCCGGGGCGAACAGCGCCACGCTCAATCTCACGGGCGCGACGCTGGCCAACGGCGGCACCTACAGCGTCGTCGTCAGCAACGGCGTCGGCTCGCCCGCCACCAGCAGCAACGCCGTGCTCCTGGTCAACCCGCTGCCGCAGCCGTTCACGGCGGGCAACCTCGTGGTGGTGCGGGTCGGGTCCGGCACCGGTTCGCTCGTCGGCACGGGCAACGCGGTTTATCTTGATGAATTCACCCCGGCGGGAGCCCTCGTGCAGTCCGTCGCCCTGCCGGTGGTCGCGAACGGCGGCAACCAGCCGTTTGTCCTCGGTGGCACGTCCACCACGGAAGGCGGCCTCACCCGCTCGGCGGACGCGCGCTTCCTGACCCTCGGCGGCTATGCGACGGGAACGGGCGGCAGCGCAAGCCTCAGCGGCACCACGTCGAGCGCGATCAACCGGGTGGTCGCGCGCGTCGATGCCGGCGCGGGCGTTAATACCGCGACCGTGCTGTCCGACTGGTCCAGCGGCTCGAGCCCGCGCGGCGTCACCAGCCTGGACGGCTCGACGTTCTGGCTCTCCGGCGGCGCCGGCGGCGTGCGCTTCGCCGCGCTCGGGGCGACGGCCTCGACCTCGATCTCCACCACGGTCGCCAACCTGCGGACCATCGACACCTTCGGAAACCAGCTTTACGTGAGCACCCAGTCCGGCTCGGTGGTGCGCCTCGGCACCGTCGGCACGGGTGTGCCGGCCACCACCGGCCAGACGATTGCGGCGTTGCCCGGCGTCTCGCTCACCAGCAGCCCCAATGCGTTCTTCTTCGCCGATCTCGACCCGGTGGTCCCGGGCGTCGACACCCTCTACGTCGCGGATGAGGGCGCCGCCACCGGGGGCATCGTCAAGTATTCGCTCGTCGCCGGCACCTGGGTGCCCAACGGCACGATCACCGCCGCCAGCGTGCGCGGCCTCACCGGCGCCGCGAGCGGCGGCAAGGTCATCCTGTTCGCCAGCACGGGCGGCAGCGCGGCCACCGGCGGCGGCACGATCTTCACGTTCACGGACCTGACCGGCTACAACGGCACGGTCAGCGGCGCCGCCAGCGCGCTCGCCACGGCGCCAGCCAACACCGCGTTCCGCGGCATCGCCTTCGCCCCCGGCGCCGCCCCCACCATCCTGACCTCGCCGCTGCCGCAGCTCGCGACCGTCGGGGACACCGTGTCCTTCGCCGTCACGGCGAGTGGCAGAGGCACGCTGACCTATCAGTGGCGCAAGGACGGCGTGAATCTGGCCGATGGCGGCATCGTCGCGGGCGCCCAGAGCGCGCAGCTGACCCTCACCGGCATCACGGTCGCCGACCAGGCGCTCTACGATTGCGTCGTCACCAACCCGATTGGCTCCACGGCGAGCGCCGCTGCCCCGCTCACGGTCAACAAGGCCCTGGCTGCCGTCACGCTCGGGAATCTGAACTTCACCTACAACGGTGCGCCTTTCGCCACCACGGCCACGACGACCCCGGCGGGCTTGACGGTGGTCATCACTTACGACGGCAGCCCCGTCGCGCCGGTCAACGCCGGCAGTTATGCCGTGGTCGCGACGGTCAACGACGTGAATTACACCGGCACCACCACCGGCACGCTGGTGATCAGCAAGACGCTGGCGGGAGTGACTCTGGCCAACCTCAACCCCACCTACACGGGTGCGCCGCTGGCGGCCGGCGTCCTGACCAATCCGGGCGGGCTGGCGGTCACGGTCACCTATGATGGCAACACGACGGCGCCCACCAATGCGGGCAACTATGCGGTGGTCGCGACGGTCAACGATGCCAACTACAGCGGCGGTGCCAGCGGCACACTGACCATCGCGAGGTCGGTGGCCGCCGTGAGCCTCGGCGCTCTCAACCAGACTTACACGGGCGCTCCGCGCGCGGCCACGGCCGCCACGACCCCCGCCGGGCTCGGCGTCACGCTCACTTATGATGGCAATGCCACCGCGCCGACCAACGCGGGCAGCTATGCCGTCGTCGCGACGGTCAACGATGGGAACTACACCGGCGGCGCCAGCGGCACTCTGACCATCGCGAAGGCGGTGGCCGCCGTCGCTCTCAGCGATCTCAACCAGACCTACACGGGTGCTCCCCGCATGGCCTCGGCTACGACAGCTCCCGCCGGCCTCGGCGTCATGCTCACCTACGATGGCAGCGTCACCGCGCCGACGAATGCAGGCAGCTACGCCGTCACCGCGACGGTCAGCGATGCGAACTACACCGGTGAGGCCACCGGCACGCTGACGGTGGCGAAAGCGGTTGCAGCTGTCACCCTCGGCGATCTCAGCCAGACTTATGACGGGACACCGCGCGCGGCCACAGCCGCCACGATCCCGGCGGGTCTCGCCCTAGTGCTGACCTATGATGGCAACGCCACCGCCCCGACGAACGCGGGCAGCTATGCCGTCTTGGCGACAGTGGATGACCCCAACTATTCCGGCGGTACCAGCGGCACGCTGACGGTCACCAAGGCGGCCGCCACGGTCACGCTGGGAAATCTGGCCGCGACTTATGACGGCTCGCCCAAGGCGGCCACGGCCACCACCGCCCCCGGCGGACTCACGGTCAGTCTCACCTATGACGGCAGCACGACGGCGCCCACGAATGCGGGCAGCTATGCGGTCGTCGCAACGGTCAACGATGCCAACTACAGCGGCGGCGCCAGCGACACACTGACTATCGCGAAAGCGGTTGCTGCGGTCACCCTCGGCGACCTCAACCAAACCTACACGGGTGCTCCCCGCGTGGCCACGGCCACGACGGCTCCCGCCGGCCTCGGCGTCACGCTGACGTATGATGGCAATGCCACCGCGCCGACGAATGCGGGCAGCTATACGGTCGTCGCGACGGTCAACGAGGCGAATTACACCGGTGGCGCCAGCGGCACACTGGCGGTCGCGAAGGCCGTTGCGAGTGTCGCCTTGGGGAACCTCAACCAGACCTACACGGGCGCGCCGCGCGCGGCTACCGCCACGACGGTTCCCGCCGGCCTCGCCGTCTTGTTGACGTATAATGGCAACGCCACCGCGCCGACGAATGCGGGCAGCTATGCCGTGGTCGCAACGGTCAATGATGCCAACTACACCGGTGGCGCCAGCGGCACGCTGACGGTCGCCAAGGCGGCCGCGACGGTCACGCTGGGCAATCTGGCGGCGACTTATGACGGCTCGCCCAAGGCGGCGACGGCCACCACCGTCCCCGCCGGACTCACGGTCAGCTTCACCTATAATGGCGGCGCCACCGCGCCCACGAATGCGGGTAGCTATGCCGTCATCGCGACCATCAACGATACGAATTACGCCGGCAGCGCCAGTGGCACCCTGGTCATCGCCAAGGCGGTCGCCACGGTGACCTTGACCAACCTGAACCAGGTTTACGACGGGGCGCCGAAGCCGGCCGGCGCGACGGTTACGCCCGCCGACCAAGTGGCGGTCCTGACCTACAATGGCAGCGGCACCGCGCCGACCAACGCCGGCAGCTACGCGGTGGTCGGCACCGTGAATGCCGCGAATTACACCGGCACCGCGACCGGCACCCTGACCATCGCCAAGGCGAGCTCGACAGTTGCGCTCGGCCAGCTGGTGCAGGTGTATGACGGCGCGCCCAAGCCGGTGACGGTTACGACGACGCCGGCGGGTCTCGCCGTCACCACGACCTACAACGGCAGCGCCACCGCCCCGACCAACGTCGGCAGCTACGCCGTCGTCGCGACGGTCAATGACGCCAACTACACGGGCTCGGCCAGCGACACCCTGCTCATCAAGCCGGGCCAGGCGACAATCATCCTCTCCGGCCTGACCCAGGCTTACGATGGCACGCCCCAACCCGTGACCGTGACCACCACCCCGGCCGGCCTGCCGGTGACCGTGACTTACAACGGCAGCGCCACGGTGCCGATCTATCCCGGCACTTATACGGTGGTCGCGACCAGCACCGATCCCAACCGGGCGGCTTCCGCCACGGACACGCTGCGCATCACCATCACGGCGCTCGTGCGGCATGCCCCGGATCTGAATGGCGGCCTCGACGGTTCGGTCCAGGTGTTGTTGCCGGAAAACACCACGCTGAACGGCGGGGCGATTGTCTCCGGCGACGTGCTGATCCCGGGCACGCCCCAGCTCCAGCTCAACGGCCACCCGGTTTACGGCGGCACGATCGACGGCCCGGGCAGCGCGGCGCCGTCCACCCACAAGGTCACCTTGAATGGCAACACGGTTCTCCGCCATGTCGTGCGGCGCACGGACGCGATCGCGATGCCGGCCGTGTCCGCGCCCCCGGCGCCGACGGGCACCCGCAACGTGTCGCTGAACAATCCGAGCCAGAGCCCGGGTGACTTCACCACGTTGCGCGACCTCACCCTCAACGGTAACGGCATTGCCCTCGCGATACCGGCGGGCACCTACGGGTCGCTCACGCTGAACGGCAACAACCGGATCATCCTGGGGGTGGCCGGCTCCGCCAGCCCGGTGGTTTATAATTTGCAGGGCCTGACCCTCAACGGCACCAGCCAGGTGCAGGTCGTCGGCCCGGTGATTATAAACCTGGCCAGCGGCAACTCGCTCAACGGGTCGATCGGCAACCCGGATCATCCCGACTGGCTCACCGTGAACATCGCGGCGGGCGGGTTGACGCTCAACGGCAACGCGGCCTGCGACGGCGTGGTGGTGGCCCCGGCCGGCACGGTCGTGCTCAACGGCAGCAGCACGCTCCATGGGCGGGTGGTCTGCGACCGGCTCACCATCAGTGGCACCGGCCTGTTGACCGAGTTCGAACCGTAAGCGGTCGCTGATTATTCCTCCGGCCGGGGCCTCACACGCCCCGGCCTTTTTATTCTCTTTGGGTCTAGAGCGGTTTAACCGGAAGTGTAGCCACGAAAGAACACATAGATCGCAAAGAAAGGCAGTCTGCCTGGATTGTCTTTGCGCTCCTTGCGTTCTTTTGTAGCTAAAATCCGGGGATGGGGGACCACGGCGAGGTCGCCGTGGCTCCAGATCGACGGCTGGAGCGCGGGCGACCCCACCCGCGGATCCGGTGGTGTCCGGCTTTGGGATTGAAGCCCCGGCGGCGCCGTGCTCCGGTTGTCGTGCGGGCCTGATGCAATCCCATGATTCCATCAGCCTGGTTTGTTGTCCCGCTCGCGGGTGTTATCGCCCTGTTGCTTGTCAGCGGCTGTGACCGTTCTGAGGAAGCCCCGCCGACCCCGGCTCGGGTCGCCGGGAAATCCCGGCCGGTGCCGACGCCAACCCGGGCCGACCCCGGCGAGCGAGCCGTGGTGGAGCAAGCCCGCGGCGTGACTGACCCGCAACTGCACTCGGCCGGGTTTGGCGCTCGCCTGCGGGAATGGGCGGAGGCCGACCCGGAGGCCGCGCTGGCCTACGTGCGGCAGCTGCCGGCGGGAGCGGACTACACCCAGGGCCTGCTGCAGGTGCTGGAGGTTTTCGGCCGGCGCGATCCCGACCGGGCCTTGGTCTTGGCGCGCGAACTTGTGTCCACGGGCGAGCAGCAGGCTTTCTACAATTCGTTTTTTGCCCGGCTCGCCACGGAGGATCCGGCCGCGGCCGCGGCGCGTCTCGCCTCACTGCCGCCCGGCGACCGCCGCGAGCGGGCGTTGCGCGCTGTGGCCGAGGGCTGGAGCAGCACCGATTTGCCGGCGGCGCTGGCTTGGGCGGGCAAACTTGACGCGGCCGATCGCGGGCCTGCGCTGGAGGCGGTGCTGGCGGTCCTCGCGCCGGCCGATCCGTTGCGCGCCATCAACCTGGCCGGCCAATCACTCACCGGCGTTGCCTGGGAACGAACCGTGGGCGCGGCGCTCCGGGTCTTGGTCCAGAGTGATCCGCAGGCCGCGGCCGCGATGGTAAGCCGGCTGCCCTTGGACGGGGAGTTGGGGCCGGTTGCGCTCGAGGTGGCCCGCGCGCTGGCGGGGCGGAACGCGGCCGAGGCCTTGGCTTGGGTGAACCGCCTGTCGGCGGGCAAGGTGCGGGATCTCGCGCTCACGAATGCCCTTGATAGCTGGGCGGCGGAGGATCCGATCGCGGCCGGCCGCTACATCGCGCGCTTGCCCGCTGGCCCGACGCAGGTCGCCGCCGCCACGGGCTGGGCGCGGCGCCGGGCCGTGACCGATCCGCAGGAGGCCGCCACCTGGAGCGGGATGCTCAATGACGATTCCGCCCGCCGCCCGGCACTCGCCATTATCGCCTCGGTCTGGGCCCAGCACGATCCGGCGGCGGCCGCGCGCTGGGCGGCCGACACCCCGGCCCTGCCGGCGGAAGCCCTGACCGGGGCCTTGTCCTACTGGACTCTGCAGGATGCCGGGGCGGCGCAGGATTTTGTGCTGCACCTCGCGGGCGAAACCCAGGTGCGGGCGGCGGTCTATCTCGCCCCGACCCTGGCGCAGCGCGATCCGGTGGCCGCGCTCACTTGGAGCCAGAGCCTGCCCAACGCGGCGGCCCGCGAGGCGGCGCTGGCGGCCGCCTTCGCGCGCTGGCTGGGCAACGCTCCGGTCGCAGCCCGGACCTGGGTGGCGGCGGCGAACCTGCCGCCGGCGACCAAGGCCCGGCTGCTGGCTCCCGCCCGTCCCTAGCAGGCGGGCCAGTCGCGCGTTGCGTTTTCCACCGGCGGGCGTTGCGTTTTCGACGCATGACCAAAGCCGAACGTGCCGCCTTCATCGACCGACGGCTGGCGGAGCTTTATCCGGAGACGCCCATTCCCCTGGATCACAAGGATCCTTACACGCTGCTGGTGGCGGTGCTGCTCTCCGCCCAGTGCACGGACAAGCGCGTCAACCTGGTCACCCCGCACCTATGGGCCCTCGCCGACAATCCCGCCGCCATGGCGCCGGTGCCCGTGGCGAAAATTCAGGCCATTATCCGGCCGTGCGGGCTGTCGCCCCAGAAAGCGAAGGCGATCAGCGGGCTCTCGCGGCTCCTGGTCGAGCGGCACCGCGGCCAGGTTCCGCGGACGTTTGCCGAACTGGAGGCATTGCCCGGGGTGGGGCACAAGACCGCGTCGGTGGTCATGAGCCAGGTGTGGGGCGTGCCGGCCTTTCCGGTCGACACCCACATTCACCGGCTGGCTCAGCGCTGGAAACTGACGGCCGGGCGCAACGTGGTGCAGACCGAGCGCGACCTGAAGGCGCTCTTCCCGCCGGAGCAATGGAATCAGCTGCACCTGCGCATCATCTACTACGGCCGCGAGCACTGCACGGCCCGCGGCTGTGACGGCACGGTCTGCGGGATCTGCCGGACGCTGTTTCCGGTGCGGAAGCGGGCGGTGGCGACCCGGAAGTGAGTTGGGGATCAACCGCGTCAGGTATCAAGCGATTCTCAGTGAGAATCGGGGCCGGAGGTTTAGCCACAAAAGAGCGCAAGGAGCACAAAGGCCGACCAT
>JANYAM010000070.1 GCA_025361365.1 Opitutus sp.
CCATTTAACGCGGAAAGTTTGGTTTGCATCGCCTTCCCCGTGCCGGGCTGCTTGGCTGTCCCGGCTTTTATGAAGTTACCCGCTCTGGATGACCCTGCCGCATAAATACAAAGGCCAGGACGTCGCCGGCAGCGGCCACTACCTGACCAGCACAGGCCAGAGCGATGACGACGCCTGGGGCAAGCGCGCCGACTGGTGCGACATGTATGCGCCACGCAACGGCAAAACCTACGGCGTGGCGATCTTCGATCATCCGTCGAATCTCCGCCACCCAACCTGGTGGATGGCGCGCGGCTACGGCCTGTTCGCCGCGAATCCCTTCGGCTGGCACGAATACGAAAACCTCAAGGACCAGCCGCACATCGGCGACCATACCATCCCCGCCGGCGGCAGCCTGACAATGCGCTACCGCTTCTATTTCCACGAGGGCGACCCCGCGGCCGCCCAGATTGCCGCCCACTACGCGGACTACACCGCCGGCAAATAACCCTCACCTACGCACTTCATGAATTCACTCACCCGCCGCACCTTTCTCAAAACCACCGCCCTCGGCCTCGCCGCCTCCGCCCTGTCCGCCCGCTCCTGGGCGCAGGTCGCCGGCGCCAACAGCGACATCCGCGTCGCCGTCATCGGCCTCAACGGCCGCGGCAAGAACCACCTCACCAGCCTGGCCAAGGTGCCGGGCGTGCGCCTCGTCGCCATCTGCGACGTCGACACCGCCGTGCTCGAGAAAACCGCGGCCGACCTCGCGAAGACCGGCCTCAGCCCGCAGAAATTCACGGACATCCGCCAGCTCCTGGCCATGGACGGCCTCGACGCTGTCACCATCGCCACGCCGAACCACTGGCACTCGCTCGCCGGCATCTGGGCCTGCGCCGCGGGCAAGGACGTCTACGTCGAGAAATCCGTTTCGCACAACATCTGGGAAGGCCGCCAACTCGTCGCCGCCGCCAGGAAATACAACCGCGTCGTGCAGGCCGGCACGCAGATCCGTTCCGGCGAGGGCCTGCAACAGGCCGTGGCTTGGGTCCGCGCCGGCCACCTCGGCAAGATCACCGCCTCCCGCGGCTTCTGTTACAAACGCCGCGACAGCATCGGCAAGACGGACCGGCCCACACCGGTCCCGGCGAACATCAACTACGACCTCTGGTCCGGCCCCGCCCCCGTCATTGCGCCGCGCCGCAACTCCAAGAAGAACGGCCCGGTGCATTATGACTGGCACTGGATCTACGCCTACGGCAACGGCGACGTCGGCAACCAGGGCATCCACCAGATGGATGTCGCCCGCTGGTTCCTCGGCGAGTCCGGCCTGCCGCGCCATTCGCTCAGCGTCGGCGGCCGCCTCGGTTATGTCGACGATGGCGAGACGCCGAACACGCAGGTCGTCATCCACGACTACACCACCGCCCCGCTGATCTTCGAGGTGCGCGGTCTGCCGGCCAAGCCCGACGCGGCCACGACCGCGGCCACCGCCGCCATGAATTCCGCCGAGGCCGCGGGTGCGGCCGCTGGCACGATGGACAAATACCACGGCGTCAGCATCGGGAACGTCGTCGACTGCGAGGGCGGCAGCGTCGTCACCAACAGTTATTTCGAGGCCCGGGCGTTCGACCGCGCCGGCACGCTGATCCAGGAATTCAAGGGCTCGGACCGCCACATGGCCAATTTCATCGACGTCATCCGTAGTCGGAAGACCGCCGACCTCTACGGCCCGATCGAGGAGGGTCACATCTCCAGCGCGCTCTGTCACGTCGGCAACATCTCGCACCAGATTGGCCGCGCCGCGGCGCCCGGCCCTTTGCAGGACGCGATCAAGGGCGATGCGCCCCTCGCCGAGGCCTATGGCCGCATGACCGAGCACCTCGCGGTCAACGGCGTGAAGCTCGGCCAGACCCCTCTCACGCTCGGCCAGCCGCTCACGATCGACGCTAAGGCCGAGCGCTTCACCGGCACCGGCGGATCGGCCGGAAACGATCTCCTCACCCGCCCATACCGCGCCCCTTTCACTGTCCCGCAACTCGCCTGATTTTTCCCATGAGAACTTTCCGTTTCCCCTTTCTGCTGCTGGCCCTCGCGCTCGGCGCCCGCCTCGCCGCTGCGCCGGTCGACGTCTCCAGCGTCGAAAACCTCCGGCCGGCGCTGCCGGTCATCCCCGACCGCACGTTCACGCTCACGGACTTCGGCACCGTGGGCGACGGCGCGACGATGAACACCGAGGCCTTCAAGCAGGCCATCGCCGCGGTCGAGAAAGCCGGCGGCGGCAGGCTCGTCGTGCCGAAAGGCGTCTTCGTCACCGCGCCCTTCAAGCTCTGCTCGAGCCTCGACCTCCACTTCGCCGAGGGCGCCGTGATCAAGGCGCCCGAGACCTTCGCCGCGCTCGGCCTGCCCGATCCGGCCTCGTTCAAGACCCAGGCCGAAGCCAATGCCGTCTACAAGGTGCCCGATCCGCTCATCACCGGCAGCAAACTCCACGACGTCGCGATCACAGGTCCCGGCACCATCGACGGCAGCGGGCAGCACTGGTGGGATCGGTCCGAGCGCGCCGCGCGCAACGCCGCCCAGACCGAGCCCGGCCGCATCGTTTACCGCCGCCCACACCTCGTCGTCATCGACCGCTGCGAGCGCCTGCACGTGGCCGACATCACGCTGACCAACTCCTCCATGTTCCACCTCGTTCCGCGGAACATCACCGACCTCACCATCGAGCGCGTGAAAGTCCGCGCCCCGTGGGATGGCAGCGGCCCCAACACCGACGCCATCGACCCGGGCCCAGGCACGAACTTCTGGATTCACCACTGCGACATCGACACCGGCGACGACGACATCGTAATCAAGTCCGGCGGCACGAACATCCTCATCGAGGACAACATCATCAAGCACGGCCACGGCATCTCCATCGGCTCTGAGACAATCGCCGGCATCAACCATATGCTAGTCCGCCGCTGCACGTTCGAGAACACCGACAACGGCATCCGGCTCAAGTCCATGCGCGGCGCCGGCGGCCTCGTCGAAAACATTCGTTACACCGACCTTCAGATGAAGAACGTCGAGAACGCCATCGTTCTCCAACTCGACTACGTCGACAACAACCGGCCGGACTTCAAGGGCGACCCCACGAAGGTGCCCGCGATCCACAACATCCTGCTCGATCACCTGACGATCGAGGGCTCGCGCCAAGCGGGCATTATCCACGGCCTACCCGACAGTCCGATCACCAACATCACGCTCTCGGACATCTCGCTCCAGGCCGAGACCGACCTCGACGTGAAGAATGCCGACAGTCCGAGCTATATCCGCGTCACCCGGGACATCCGCGCCGGCGTCGCGCCGCCCAAGCGCCCCGGCGAGCACTGAGATGCCGGTCGTGATTGGGTAGGGCGAATCCTCCGGATGAGCCGCGGCTCGTCGGGACGACTCGCCCTACCGCAGCTTGCGTGGCTGCCGCCAGCCTGCTGAGCTATCCCCACCATGCGACGCAATCTTTTCATTCCGCTCCTCGGCCTGATTCTGGCCATCCGGGTTTTTGCCGACGCGCCCGCGCTGGCCGGCCAGCGCGCCCTCTTCCTTGGGGACAGCATCACGCAGGACGACCGCTACGTCAGCTACCTCGAATATTACCTGCACGCCGCCGGGAAGTCCTGCGACCTCGTCAGCATCGGCCTCTCGAGCGAGACCGTGTCCGGCCTGACCGAGGCGTCCTCGCCCTACCCGCGCCCCTGCATCCTCGAGCGCGTCGACCGCGCGCTCAAGGCCGTGAAACCCACGGTCGTCTTCGCGTGCTACGGCATGAACGACGGCATCTACCACCCGGCCTCGCCGGAGCGTCTCGCCGCGTTCACCGACGGCCTGCGCCAGCTCATAGCGCACGTCCGCACCGCCGGCGCCACGCTGATCCTGCTCACGCCGCCGGTCTTCGACCCGCTGCCCCTCGCCGGCAAGACCGTGCCCGCGACGGCGCCGGATTTTGGCTACGGCAAAATTTTCTACATCGGCTACGACGACGTGCTCGCGGAATTCGCCCGCGCCGAAATCGCGCTCAAGGTGGAGGGCGTGACCACCATCGACCTGCACACCCCGATGGCCGCGGCCCTGGCCGCGCGCCGGGTGAAGGATCCGGCTTTCACCTTCTCCAAGGATGGCGTCCATCCGGGCGATCTCGGCCACTTGGTGATGGCCCGCGCCATCGCCGGCGGGCTGGGCCTGCCGGTCCCGGCGGATGCCGACGCCGAACTGGCCCGGCTTGCGGCCGATCCGGTCTTCGCCCTCGTGCGCGACCGCCGCGAACGGCGCTCCGAAGCCTGGCTGCCCTTTGTCGGCTACACCCTCGGCACACCCTTCAAGTCCAGTTCGATCAAGGCCGCCGAAAAAACTGTCGCCCGGCTGCAGCAGCTGATCGACGCGCCGGCGGTGAAGTGACGCCAGGCGCGCTCAGAGCGTCCGCTCGAACCAATCAACGGTCGCCTCGACGGCCTGCCGGGCCTGACCTTTCTCACCGTCGAAGACGTGGAAGATATGGTCGGCTCCCTTGATGAGCAGCTTCATCTTCGGGTCACCGGGCGCGATCAGCAGGAAACTGTCGTCCGGATCCACCGGCTTGGGCGGCTCGGACACGCTCACGGCCGTGCCGGTGAGGGTCAGTTTAGGCGGCGGGGCCGGCGGCGTCCGCAGGTAGTCGTCGGACCCGCGCACCGTGAGGAATGCGCCGGGATATTTCGCCAGCGACTGGTTGAGGTCGACGCCGCGGAAGCTCTCGAAGAACTCCCGGCGCAACGTGACCGTTTTCCACCCGGTCAGCTCCACGCGGCCGGTGCCCTCCTTCTTCGCCTGCTCGTAGGCCGGCTTGAATTCCTCGGTCAGCAGCGCGAACTGGTCGCCGCTCGGGCTGGACCAGACGGCCATGGTCTTGAACCAGTCCGGATATTGCGCGCCGGTTTCGATCGCCGTCGAGGCGCCCAGGCTGAAGCCCAGCACGCCGAGCCGGCTCGCGTTCACCCCGGGCTGCTCAACCAGCCAGGCATGGGCCGCCGCCGTGTCCTCCAGCCGCGTGGCGAAGGTGGATTCGATGTTGGTGCGCTTGGCGTCGCCCTCGCCGCGGAAATTGATGCGCAACGACGCGATGCCCTTGCCCGCCAATTCCCGCGCCAGCCGCTTGAACAGCCCGCCGGCATCGTCCATGTCGGACGCGAAGCCGTGCAGCAGCAGCACCGTCCGGCCGTCCCAACCCTTGTCCGGTTTCATCCAGGCGCCCTTCAGTTCCGGCGCGATCGCCACCGCGGTCTCCGCCGTCCGGCCGGCCGCGGTCCAGCCGAGCAGCAGC
Source organism: Opitutus sp. (assembly GCA_025361365.1). Classification (GTDB taxonomy): domain Bacteria; phylum Verrucomicrobiota; class Verrucomicrobiia; order Opitutales; family Opitutaceae; genus Lacunisphaera. The sequence goes on from JANYAM010000070.1 coordinate 5,318, forward strand.
ACAAGGAGGAGGGCATGCCAGCGTTTCACCCCCGACTCATTGCAGCCGTTTTGCCGGCGGCGCGAATCATTTTACGGGACGAATTTGCCGGGCGTGCAACCCGTCCGCGGCTGGTTTCGTCTCTCCCATTCCCCTGCCCCGGCCGGTTGCCTTATCCGTCCTCCGTCCTCTGTTCCCCCATGTACCTCCGCCCGCTCCTTGCCGCCCTGAGTCTCACCGCCGCGCTTGCGCTCGCCGCGCCCACCGGGCCGGTCCCGATCAAATGGCTCGGCGACACGCCGGCCCCGCTCACCACCGGCGTCAGCTTCGGCGTGCCGTGGCCGCGCGGCGCCGTGCCAAAAACCCAGGCCTTTGTGCTCACCGCGGCCGATGGCTCAAACCTGCCCGTGCAGACCTGGCCGCTGGCCTTCTGGCCGGACGGCACCGTGAAATGGACCGGCGTCGCCACCGTGGCGGGCCCCACCACCACGGGTGAACTCAAGCTCATCGCGGCCGCCGCGCCCGTGACCGCCGGCGCGGTTGTCACGGTCCGGCGCAGCGACACGAATCTTCTTATCGACACCGGCCGCGTGAAGGCGGTCATCCCGCTGCACGGCGGCAATATTATCGACTCCCTCTCGGTTGACGGCCGCGAGGTGGCCCGCGCCGGCCGCCTCGTGTGCATCCTGCAGGCCGGCCCGGATGGTGACGCCGCCGACACCCCGGCCCGCGAGGCCTACGGCACTCGCGTGAACAACGTGACGCTTGAGCAGTCCGGCCCCGTCCGCGCCGTGGTCAAGATCGAGGGCCAGCACCTCGCCACCCAATCCGGCCGGGCCTGGCTGCCTTTCACCGTCCGCCTTTATTTCTACGCCGGCGCGGAATCCATCCGCTTTGTGCACTCCTTCGTCTTCGACGGCGACGACCAGAAGGATTTTATCCGCGGGCTGGGCGTCGTCTTTGGCGTGCCCATGCGGGAGCAGGTGCAGAACCGCCATGTGCGTTTCTCCGGCGAGAACGGCGGCCTCTGGGCCGAACCCATCCAGCCGATGATCGGCCGCGCCGGCCGCTTCGTCGCCGATCCGCAGGGCGGCGCCGACCTTTACCCCCGGCAACTCGAGGGTCAGCGCGTCCCCAACCGCGAGCAGGTCAACGCTCGCGGCCAAAGCCTGCTCGGTGACTGGGCGGTGTGGGATGATTTCAAACTCATCCAGCCCAATGCCGACGGCTTCACGATCCAGAAGCGCACCAACCCGCAGAGCACCTGGCTCCAATCCAACGCGGGCAAACGGGCCTCCGGCCTCGTGTTCGCTGGCGACGTGAGCGGCGGCCTCGCGGTCAGCCTGAAGAACTTCTGGCAGTCCTACCCCGCCTCGCTCGAGGTGCGGAAGATGTCGACAGGGGAGGCCGATCTCACCGTGTGGCTGTGGTCGCCCGATGCCCCGGCGATGGACTTGCGGCACTACGACACCAAGGCGCACGGTCTCGACGCCGTCTACGAGGATGTGCAACCGGGCTTCAGCACGGCGCACGGCGTAGGTCGCACCAGCGAACTGACACTGTTCCCGACCGCGGGCATCCCGTCCAAGGCCGACACCGTGAAAATGGCCGCGACCGGCGCAGCGCAGCCGTTGCTGGTTTGCACGCCGCAATACCTGCACGACGCGCAAGCCTTCGGCACCTGGGGCCTCGAGGACCACTCGACGCCGGTGAAGGACGCGATCGAGAAGCGGCTCGCGGCCACGCTCGACTTTTATCTCACGCAGCCGGGCCAGCAGCATTGGTATGGCTTCTGGGATTTCGGCGACGTCATGCATTCCTATGACGAAGATCGCCACAGCTGGCGCTACGACCTCGGTGGCATGGCGTGGGACAACTCCGAGCTCGGGACCGACATGTGGCTCTGGTATTCCTTCCTCCGCACCGGCCGGGCCGACGTCTTCCGCATGGCCGAGGCCATGACGCGGCACACAGGCGAGGTGGACTGCTACCACCTCGGCCAGTTTGCCGGTCTCGGTTCGCGTCACAACGTCCGCCACTGGGGCTGCGGTGCCAAGGAGGCCCGCATCAGCCAGGCCAGCTACCGCCGCTTTTATTACTACCTGACCACCGACGAGCGCGTCGGCGACGTCATGCACGAGATGCTCAACGCCGATTTCAAGACCATCGACTACGACCCGATGCGGCTCGCCCAGCCCATCACCGCGGCCGAGAAGAAAATCGCCCCCACCCGCGTGCGGCTCGGGCCCGACTGGTTCGCCTTCCTCGGCAACTGGATGACCGAGTGGGAGCGCACCGGCGACCCGAAATGGCGCGATAAGATCCTCGCCGGCGTTGAGAGCCTCAACGCCATGCCGCTCGGCGTGCGCACCGGCAAAAACCTGGTCTTCGGTTACGACCCCGCGACGGGCAAACTCTCGCAGCTCAGCGACGAGCCGGGCGTCTACAACCTCGCCACCATCATGGGCGGCGCCGAGGTCGTGTTCGAACTGAACATGATGCTCGACGACCCGCGCTGGCAGAAACTCTGGCTGCAATACTGCCGGCTCTACACCGCGCCCGCCGACGTGATCAAACGCGACATGCAGACCGGCACCGAGGGCGGCGACGCCGCCTATGTCCGCGACGGCCGGCTGGCCGCCTACGTTTACTTCAAGACCAAGAACGAGGCCTTCCTGAAAGCCGGCATTGATTCGCTGCTCCGCACGGGCCGCGGCAACGGCCGCGCCCGCCCGCTGCAGCACGTCGCGGGACCCGAGGTGCTCAATCCCTTGGACGAAGGCCTCGGCAACACCAACGGCGCCGCGCAAAACGGCCTCGAGACTATCGCCATGCTTGGCCTGGTCGGCGACCACCTGCCCAAGGAATTCCCACCGCAGTCCGACGACGAGCAGCAAGCCCCGCGCGGCCCGCGCCGGCGCGGCAACAATCCGCCGGCGAACCCGCCGCCGGCGGCTCCCGCCAAGCAACCGTGAGACGGACCGGCTTGTCTTGGGGTGGAACGCGACCTCCGGGCGCGTTTTTCCTCGCGGGCACTCAGAAACCCGTCCGGAGGCCGGGTTCCACCTTCAGATTCCGTTCCTCGCCGCTTCCAACTCTTCCCAGCGCGCGAACGCCGTGGCGTGTTCTTTCTCCACGATCTCGAGACGCCGCTTCACTTCCGCAAACTTGGCGGCTTCTTTCTTGTAGAACGCTGGATCGGCCAGCTTCGCCGTGAGCTCGGTCTGCTCTTTCTCGAGCGCCTCGATATTCGCCGGCAGCGTCTCGAGTTCTTTCTGCTCCTTGCCGGAAAGTTTCCTGCCGGGCTTGGCCGCGACCTTGGACACGGGGGCGGATTTTTCCGGCGTGGCCGCCAGCAATGCGGTCCGCGCCGCCAGCTTGGCCTTGTCCTGCATCCAATCGGTGTAGCCGCCGGCGTAGTCGCCGAGCTGCCCGTCGCCCTCGAACACCAGCGTGCTCGTCACGACCTCATCGAGGAACTCGCGGTCGTGGCTCACCAGCAGCAGCGTGCCCTGGAACTCCACCAGCAGATCCTCGAGCAGGTCGAGCGTCTCGGCGTCGAGGTCGTTGGTTGGCTCGTCCAGCACCAGCACGTTGGCCGGCTGGGTGAAGAGTCGGGCCAGCAGCAGGCGGTTGCGCTCGCCGCCCGAGAGCACGCGCGCCGGCGTGCGGGCCCGGGCCGGCTCGAAGAGGAAATCCTGCAGGTAACTGATGACGGCCCGCGTGCGGCCGTCGATTGTGACGGTCGCGTTGCCGTTGGCGATGTTGTCGGCCACGGTCTTGTCATCGTCGATCTGCGCGCGCAGCTGGTCAAAGTAGACGACCTCGAGGTTGGTGCCGTGCTTGATGCTGCCGCTGGTCGGCGCCAGTTGGCCGAGCAAAAGCTTGATGAGGGTCGTCTTGCCCGCGCCGTTGGGGCCGAGGATGCCGATCTTCTCGCCACGGCGGATGACGGTGGAAAAATCACGGATGAC
>JANYAM010000074.1 GCA_025361365.1 Opitutus sp.
CGGCCCGCCTTCTCGTCGTCCGAGGGCAGCAGGCTGAAATGGATCTCGGAGCACGGGCCGCAGGGGCCGGTGTCGCCCATCATCCAGAAATTGTCCTTCTTGTTGCCGTTGACGATGTGGACGGCGGGGTCGAGGCCGGCGGCCTTGAAGATACCGGCCCAGATGTCGTAGGCCTCCTGGTCGAATTCGGACGGGTCGCCCTTGGACTTGTCGGGCGAGTAGACGGTGGCGAAGAGGCGCTTCGGCGGGATGCCCCAGACCTTGGTGAGCAGTTCCCAGCCCCAGGTCAGCGAGTCCTTCTTGAAGTAATCGCCGAAGGACCAGTTCCCCAGCATCTCGAACATCGTGTGGTGGTAGGTATCGAAGCCGACGTCCTCGAGGTCGTTGTGCTTGCCGCCGGCGCGGATGCACTTCTGGGTGTCAGCGACGCGTTTCCACGGGGCGGACTGGTCGCCGAGAAAGAAGGGCACGAACTGGTTCATGCCGGCGTTCGTGAACAGCAGGTTGGGCGCCGTCGGCATGAGCGAGGACGACGGGACAATGGTGTGCTGCTTCGATTTGAAGAAATCGAGGAACGACTGGCGGATTTCAGCGGAGGTCATAGCGGGGACAGGGAAAGCAGAACACAGAGCAGGGGGCGGGGGAAGGCAAGAACAGGAATTTGCGTTTGCGGCCAAGCCCGGGTGGTCGCATCTAGGCGCAGTGAAAATTCATGTTCTCCCCTCCGGCCCCATCCAGACCATCGGCTACCTGCTGATGGAGCCCGCACTAGGCGAGGCGATCTTGGTGGACGCCCCGGGTGGCATTCTGGCGAAGATCCAGCCCTTGCTGGCCCAGGAAGGTTGCACGCTGAAGGAGCTCTGGCTGACGCACGGCCACTGGGACCACACGCAGGCGGCGGCGGAAGTGGCCCGGGAAACCAAGGCGCTGATCCGCGCGCATGCGGATGACCGCGTGCTCTTCGAGACGCCCGAGATCATGGAGGAGCGCATGGGCCGCAAGCTGGGCATCGAACCGGTGAAGGTGGATGTCTGGGCGGAGCAGGGAGATATTATTCAAGCGCTCGGTCGCGCGTTCGAAGTCCGCCACGTGCCGGGGCATTGTCCGGGCAACGTGCTATTTTATCAGGCCGAGACAAAATCCGCTTTCGTCGGCGACGCGCTGTTCAAGGCGGGCGTGGGGCGCTGGGATTTCCCAGGGGGCGATTTTGAACTGCTGGCCCGATCCATCCGCGAGCAGATTTACACGCTGCCGGATGATACCATTGTTTTCCCCGGGCACGGTCCGCGCACCACCGTTGGTGCGGAGAAGTCCGGCAATCCGTATGTGGCGGCGGTCGCACCATGAGCCACGCGGAGCACGAACCTTTCATGCGGCAGGCGCTCACTGTCGCGAAGCGCGGGTGGGGCGACACGCACCCGAACCCGCTGGTTGGGGCCGTCATTGTCGAAAACGGCGCCGTGGTGGCCGAGGGTTTCCACGCCAAGGCCGGTGAGCCGCACGCCGAGGTCAACGCCCTGCAGACGCTAAGCCGGAAGCCGGCGCCGGGGGCCACGTTGTATGTGACCCTTGAACCCTGTTCGACGCATGGCCGCACACCGCCGTGCTGCACCGCCATCGCCGAGGCCGGGCTCCGGCGCGTGGTCGTCGGGGCGACCGATCCGAACCCGGCGCACGCTGGCAAGGGGTTTGATATTATGCGCGCCGCCGGCATCGATGTCGTCACGGGTGTGCTGGCCGAGGAGTGCACCGACCTGAACCTGATTTTCAACCACTGGATCACCACGGGGCGTCCGCTGTTCGCCGCGAAGTCCGGCGTGACGCTCGACGGCAAGGTGGCCACGCGCACCGGCGATTCCAAGTGGATCACCGGCGAACTGTCGCGGGCCGACGGCCACCGCTGGCGCCGGCTGTTCCCGGCCATCGCGGTCGGTGCCGGCACGGTGCGGGCCGACAACCCGCGACTGACGGCGCGGGTGGACGGCAAGGAGTGGTGCCCCTGGCGCTTCGTCTTCGACGGGCTGCTGCGCACGGTGACGGACAAGGCGATGCCCAATGTCTACACGGACGAATTTCGCGAGCGCACCATCGTCGTGACGACGGCACACGGCGGCATGGGCTACGTGCGCAAGCTGGCCGGCATGGGCGTCAAGGCCTGGGTGCTGCCGGCGCAGTCGCCGAAGGTGAACTTCGCGGATTTCCGCCAGCGCTGCGCCGAGGAAGGGATCACGGGGGTGTTCTTCGAGGGCGGAGCCCAGCTGCTGAGCGAGCTGCTTCAGGCGCGCGAGCTCGACTACCTGTTCACCTACCATGCGCCGGTGCTGTTCGCCGATGACAAGGGCAAGAGCATCCTGCGCGGGTTGCGCACCGAGACGCTGGAGAACGCGATCCGCCTCACGCAGGTGCGCCACGGGGTGCTGGGCGACGATTCGCTGATGCGCGGTTTCGTGCACTACCCCGAGAAGATGTTTGTCGACGAGGCCACTTTCACTCGGAAACTCTATGGGGAGTGACAAGTGAAAGTGAGAGTGAGAGTGAAGGTGAAGGAAACAGCATGAGCCCGCTGGTCATCCACCTCGCCAGCGGGAATGCGCACAAGGCTGCGGAGTTCCAGCGGCTGGCGGAAGTGGCGGCCCTGCCACTGCGGATTGTCGCGGCGGTCAGGATGCCGGCCGTGGTCGAGGACACCGGCACGTTTCCCGGCAACGCCCGGAAGAAGGCCGCCGCGCTCCGGGCGGTGCTGCCCCCTGACGCCTGGGTGCTGGCCGATGACAGCGGGCTTTGTGTCGACGCGCTGGGCGGTGCGCCCGGAGTGGAGTCGGCGTATTACTCCGGGCCCGCAGGGGACCCTGCGGCCAACCTGGCCAAGCTGGTCGAGGTGATGCGCCCGGTGCCGGAGGGGCGGCGCGGGGCGCATTTTGTGTGCGTGCTGGTGCTGCTCGGGCCGGGCGGGCTGGAGCGGCTGGCCGAGGAGCATTGTGCGGGCACGCTGCGCCGGGAGCCGGCGGGCGGCGGTGGATTTGGCTACGACCCGCTTTTCGTCCCGACGGGCTTCGAGCGCACCTATGCCGAGCTCGACGCGGCCGAGAAAAACAAAATCAGCCACCGGGCGCGGGCCTTTGCGGCCCTGGCCCGGTGGCTGAAGGGAAAGTCTGCGACTCAAGGCAGCGTGGTATAGCCCCAGGACGTCAGCTTGGTGTTGTAGTCGGTCTTGGTGATGTCGTTGGCCTGCGAGCGGCGGAAGGCAATCGTCTTGGGGGTGAGCGGGGGCATCACGCCGGTGTTGAAGAGCAGGTTGAAGCCCCAGGTGCGGATGGGCGCGCTGTAGTTGCGCAGGCTCCAGGGGTCATTGCCGACGCGGGATTCAAAGAGGGCTACCATCGATCCGCGGATACGGGCTTCCACCGCGCCGCCCCATTCCTCCAGGAAGCGGGGATAGTTGTGGAGACCGCCGCTGAACTGGGACACACCGTTTTTGCCCGTGGGCACCAAGCCGCAGAGCATCGCGACCGAATACTCGGTGAAGCTGGGGGTGAGTTTCGTCGCGGACGACGTGCTCAAGGTGCCGTTGCTGGAATCATAGGCCACCATGTAAGCGGAGACGGTCGCCGGGGTGGAGTTGGTGTTGTCACCGTCGCCCGCATTGGAACTGCTGGGCGCGGTCGTCTGCCAGCCAACAACGGAGCTGCGGGCGCTGCAGATGCGGGTGCTGAACGCGTCGTTCCAGCCGGTGGACTGGGCGGTGGCGCTGGTCAGGATCGGTTGGGACAACAAGGTGATGCAGTCGGCCGCCACGCAGGCAGGCACTTCACCCGTCTCGTAGTTGTGGCCGGTGGAATCGCCGGGGACGGCCGGGCTCGTGACCGCGACGACCGTCGGCGTGCTGGAAAGTCCGTCGGTATTGAAGTGCCCCAGGATGTAGGCGCAATCATTGGTCGCGAGGGTGAAGCCCGGGGTCGCCGCGACGGACGCCACCTTGCCGCGGCCGTTGATGAGTCGCACGCCCGAGTTGTGCAGCTCATGGGTCCGGGCCTTGCGGATGGCGGCGGTGGTGCCGGTGGTGTCGAATTGCTGCGCCGCGACGGACTCCAGATAGACCGCGCCGTTCCAGATGGCGGTGGTGAAGGCGTTGGTGATGGCCGAGGCCGTGGTGATGATGCGCGTGGAATCGGACAGGACCACGTTGACGCCTGCGGGCGTGGCCGCGTAGATGTGGGTGGGGGTGGTGGCCACATTCAACGTCGTGGGCAGACCGGTGGCGAAGTAATCGCTGGCCGTGGTGGTGAAAGAAGTGCCGAGGGTGACAGACATGGTCTGCACGGCTTTCTTCAGTTCCTGCATGTCGATATCGATCATGAAGAGGTTTTTCGGCACAAACTGGTTGGTCGTGCTCCGGGCCGTCGAGTGGATGAAGGTCGTGTCGGCATTGGTGGTGCCGGAGGTGAGGTCGCCGCCCTCCACGCGGCGCATGTCGGTCATGCGGCGCTGGTTCGCCAGGGTGTTGGCCCTTTCCGCGGGGATCGTGGGGACGGTGGTGTAGTCGATGTTCAGCATCTGGACGATCGGGGTGGCCAGGGAATGGGGCGCGTGCAGCACATTTGTCGTGGCATCTGTATAAGGCGCGCCGGCGCCGGTGGAATCGCCATACGTCTTCTGGCCCGGGAGGATGACCTCGGTGATGACCGGGGCGGAGGGAATCGTCGTGTCATTCATGAAGCAACGGTAGCTGCGGGCGGCCACCTTGATGACCGTGCCATCGGGTTTGTGGCCGTCGGCGACGACGCTGGTGGTGTTGGCCACGATGTAGAGGGCGGCGTTGCGGGAATACTTGATGTCCTCGACGGCCTTGATGTAGCTCGCCGCGCCGCTCAGGCGCGGTGATTCAATCAAGCCATGCGCCGCGTTGGTGGTATCGTTGCCGCCGGTGATATATGTATAGGCGAGATCCGACGTGCCGGCGTTGGGATCGGGGTAAACCGACCCGTAGGTATAGCTGTAGTCCGGGATGCCCTGGAGATTGACCGCGGTCAGGCCGTTCACGTGGGTCAGCAGGTTGCCCTTGATGTTTTGCTTGATCCAGCTGGCGTAAGTGGCCTTCGAGGCAGTTGTGTCGGTCGGGACGGTCGTGCCGTCGCCGATATGCTGCTGCCAGGTCTCGCCGCTCGGAGCCAGGTTCCAGGTGGACTCGACCCAGGTGTTGGCGACCAGGTTGGGCGAGTAGCCTGACGTCGCGGCGGCCAGCTGCATCGGGATCGTGGCCGTGGTGCCGGCTTGCAGGATGGAGACCGAGCCGCTGGCGCAGGTCTGCACCGAGCCGGTATTATCGGTGTAATTGAAGAACGGGGTGGAAGGCGAACCGATGGACACGGTCCAGAATCCCTTCACCGCGGTCACGGGCCCGGCGAAGGTCAGCGCCACGTTGGTTTGCGGGTGGGCAAAAAGCCGCCCGTTGGTGTGAGTGGAACCGGTGACCGTCATGACCGAACCGCCGGTGACCTCCATGTCCATGTTGAAGTAGACGGCGTTGGCAAAGAGGGGGCACGCCCGGATCGAAAACGATTGCTTCATGTATTTGGTGACGTTGCCGCTACCAAAGCTGTCGACGGCTGTCGCCCGGGAAAGGATGTCCATGTCGTAGCGAAAGACGCGTTTGCCCTTCAGCGGGTCGCTGTCGTTGTCCGGATTGGTCGGATCGATGTAATACAAGCCGCCAGCGGAGATATCGAGAATCTTGCCGACATGCATCAGCGGCACCTCGGTCGAAGCCCCGGTCGAATTGACAATATGGCCACCACCCCAGAACGTGTCAGCCGGCATGGCGATCTGCCCGGAATACGAGCCGCCCGGGACGAAGAGCGCTTCATCAGTGCTGGCCCAGACGCTGTCCGTAAACTGGCGGTTGCTCTCGAGGACCTTTTTCACCTGCGAGATGCCGTATTCCGAGATGGCCTCGCCGGCGGCGCGGGCTTCCTGGATCAGCTTGCCGCGATTGTTGAGCCGGCGCTCGTAGGTGGAGTATTTCAGCACGCTGGCGACGAGCAGCAGCAGGATGGTGCAGAACATCATCACCGTGATAAACGCGCTGCCGCGTTGAGTGGAGGGGAAGGAGGTTTTCATGGGAGGAAAGGGCTCAGCCGCGGGGCGTGACCGTGAAGTTATAGGTGCTTTTGACAATGCGCTGGGCAGTATAATTTTCGTAGATGCGGCCGCGCACCAGGATGCTCGTGTCATTGAGGTTGTAGAACATCTTGTTGGACCGATTGACCGACGGGCTCGCCGGGACATCGTTGGCCTGGCCGTCGACGTAAGGGAAAATAGAGGTCGCGTTCGCCATGCTGGCGGTGATGTAGGGCAGCAACCTCATGATACCCGCCTTTTGGGGATTTGTGGTCGTGAGGGTGCCGTCGTCGAAGATCGGGCAGACGAGACGCTTGAGAATGGCAGTTCGGGGCGACACCGTCGTGCTGTTTGTGCCGGTGGTGCCACCCGCCGGGGTGACGATCTCGCGGTAATAGATTACCAGTTGATAGATTCTAGTATTATCACCGTTCACATAGTAGATCAGCACGAGCACGTCGCCGGTCAGGCCGCTGTCCACTTTTGCCGTGCCCGGAGTGGAGGTGCTCACCGGATTCGCCGGAAGGGTGACGGTCAGATCGGTCGTATAGCCCTTGTAAGTGGTGGTGGTGGGGTCGGCCGTTCCACTCGCAAACAAGGTGTAGCCGCTGGCGCGGGATAAATTACTGTATTGGTCGTAGATCTGGAAATTATTGGCGTAGGTGGCATCATCGATCATCTGCATGGTGAACTTCCGGATATCCCGGTTGATGAGCAGCTTTCCGGTCTCGTATTGGTAGGACTTCAACGTCTGGATGACGAAGCTGAGTCCGACCGTCACAACGATCAGGCTGATCGAAGCGGCCACCAGGATCTCAACCAGGGTCATGCCCTTTTGTTTGGCAGTGGTTTTCATGAGTGGGAAATCAACCGTCGGTCGGAATAATGGAGCGGATCTGGCGCGACATCTCGGTAAAGCTGCGGACGCGCCCGCCGTCTTTGACCGTGTATTGGTAGACGATCACGATCGATTTGCAGTTGGCCACGTTGGTGCCGGTCAGGTTGTTGATCCAAATCCACACGTTCAGGGTGCAATTGTCGGTGGTAGAGTTGATGTTATCAATGTCGACCGACTCCGTGTGCCACGACGCGTCGGTGGGCAGGGTGCTCACGTTGGGCACGGAAGTCGGGGCGTTGCCGGCGGCGAGGCAGAAGACCACGTCGTTCTGGTAGGAATCCTTGAGGGTCATGGTCGGGTTGCTGTCGTCGGTGCCCGCCGTGCCGACGTAGGCCTGCCAGGCGGCCAGCGTTCCACCGGTGGGAGTAACCGAGGGAGAAGAAGGCAGGGCGTTCAGCGTGGTCGCATATTTCATGCTCTTGATCTGCTCCATGTAGCCCTGCACCAAGCTGGCGCAGGTGCCTTGGCGGATGCTGCCCTCAGTCTGGCGCCGGCTCTGCAGCATGCCTTGCAGCACACCCAGCAGCACCATCGAGAGAATGCCGGAGGCGAACATGACCTCCACGAGTGACATCGCGCGATTGCGCTGACGGCGGCCCCCGGTTTGCCTGACGTCCCGAGCCTGGGCTCCGGACGAGGGGCGGGCAGAGGATGACTGTCCGGGCCCGCGTTGAGTGAATGGATTGAGCAACATGGCGCCGCGAGTATGCCGTATTTTCAGGCCCACCGTAACAGCCCTAAGGCCGGTGCAAAAGCCTCTGGAGCCAATAGAGGCCATCGCCTCTATCCGGGCCCAACCTCAAGCGTTATCCGACTTGCCGGCCTCGACAAAAAGTGCCGCGGCCTGCGAGCGGCGCGCGATATTCAGCTTGGTGAAGACCGTCGCGAGGTAGTTCTTGATTGTCTTCTCCGTCAGGCTCAGGCGGTCGCCGATTTCTTTGTTCGTCAATCCCTCCGCCAAGAAGGCCACGACGCGGCGTTCCTGCGGGGAAAGCTGGCTGAGTCTTCCAGCGGCGGTCATCTCCCCGCGGTGCTTCACGAGGTTGAGCATTTGCCCCGCCATCGAGGGATCGATCACGGGCTGTCCGCTGGCAACGAGGCGCAACGCCCGGGCGAGGGACTCCCCGTCATTGTCCTTGAGCAGGTAGCCCTGGGCCCCGGCACTCAGCGCCTCCTGCACGTTCCGTTCATTGCTGCTGGACGTGAGGACGAGGACCTTGGGTTGGGGCCGCACCTTCAGCAATTCCCGGCAGACGATCAACCCGGACTTGTCGGGCAGGTGCAGGTCGAGCAGCACGACATCGGGTTTGAGTTTGGTGGCGGCGGCCAGGCCCTCGGCGGCCGAGCCGGCTTCCCCGGTGATGGTGATGTCGGCGCAATCCTCCAGCGCGCTCCGCAGGCCGAGCCGAATGAGGGGGCTGTCATCAATCAACAGCACCTTGATGGGCTTGGAGTCAGCCGCGGCGTTCATGCGGGCGACGCAACGGGCAGGGTCAGCAAAACGCGAGTCCCTTTTCCCGCGGCGGATTCGATGCGCAGGTTGCCGCCGAGGGCGGCGGCGCGCGCCTGCATGTTGCCGAGGCCATGTCCGGCCTGGCCCGCGGCCGCGGGCGTGAAACCCTGGCCATCATCCTGCACGGCCAGCGCCACCGCCTGGTCGCTCCGCCCGGCCAGCAGCGTGATGTGGCGGGCCCGGCCGTGCCGCAGGCTGTTGCTCATGGCTTCGCGCAGGATGTTCATGATTTCGGCGATGTGCATCGGCGCGATCAGGGCGACGGCTTCATCGTCGAGCCGGTGTTCGATCTGGACGTCCTGGCCGGCGGCAAACGAGCCGATCAGGTCGTTCAACGCGCCGGCAAAGGACTGGCCCGATAGCCGCGCGGGCTCGAGGTCTTCCAAGTAGGCCCGCACCTCGCGGTTGAGCCGGCGCAATTCGAGCATGCATTGGTCGACGCGGGGCTGCAGCTCGGGCGCGAGCACGGATTTCTTCTGCACGCTCTCCAGCGTGAGGCAGACGGCATAGAGGGTTTGGCAGATGTTGTCGTGCAGTTCGCGGCCCAGGCGGACGCGTTCCGCCACCGAGTGGCCGAGCAGCGTGCGGTTGACCTGGAGGTCTTCCTCGGCGCGGAGGCGGGCACCGTGTTCCTGCTCGAGGGCGGCGCCGCGCTCGTTGGAGATCTTGGCGAAATGCTCGAACCCGACCGCATGGGCGCGGTCCGTGGCCCACGGCGAGCGCGTGCCGGTGTCGGCAGTGAGGCCCCGGCGGGTCGACAGGATGACGATCAGGAGCGGCACGAGGGCCAGCAGCAGGGAGAGCAGCACCATGGTGGCCAGCACCCGTTGGTGGAGCACCTGCACCTTGAGCAAGGCGGGCGGCGAGAAGGCCGCCCGCATCTGCCAGCCCGGCGCTCCGGCCACCTCCTGCGTGAAGGACAGCGTTGCCCCGCCGGGCAGCACAGCGGGCGGCGTATCGGCTCGGAACAATTCCACGGTGCCACCGAGCATCGCTCCCAGTTCGCGCTGAAAGGCGGCGTCCCATTTATCCGGCAACCGGCCGCTCCCGGCCACGGCCTGGACCAGCCGCTCGCGCGCCTCCTCCACGGCCACGCTCTGCAGCTGCCGGGTCTCCCGGCGCAGCCACCACTGCAGGGTCACCGTCGCGCCCAGAAAGAGCAAAAGCAGGATCAGGGCCAGGCCCAGGGAGCGGGTGTTGAGGTTCATGGCGGTGACTTTCAGGGTGCAGATTAGACTGGCGGAGGCGAGCGCGTCAAAACCTTCGACAAACGCCCCCGGGTAGGTAGGTTTTTGACCCTTTTATGCAGTCTTTCTACATCACGACCGCCATCGACTATGTGAACGGGTCGCCGCACCTGGGCCACGCCTACGAGAAGGTGTTGACGGACGTCATCGCTCGCTTCCGGCGGCAGATGGGGGACCAGGTGCATTTTCTCACCGGCGTCGACGAACACGGGCAGAAGGTGCAGGCGAGCGCGAAGAAGCGCGGTATCGCGCCGCAGCAATTCGTGGACGAGGTCAGCGCCGAGTTCCGCGCGCTGCTGCCGAAGCTCAACATCTCGAACGACGATTTCATCCGCACCACCGAACCCCGGCACAAGAAGGTCGTGCGCGCCGTGCTGCAGCAGCTCTTCGAAAAGAAAAACGAGAAAGGGGAGAGCCTTATCTATAAAGCCGAATACAAGGGCTTCTACTCGACCCGCCAGGAGCAGTTCCTGCAGAACAAGGACCGTAATCCCGACGGCACCTGGCCGGAGATTTTCGGCGAGGTGACCGAGATCGTGGAAGCGAACTACTTCTTCAAGCTCGCGCAGTATCAGGAGTGGCTGGTGAAGTTTCTCACCGACAACCCGAATTTCATCTTCCCGGCCTACCGCCAGAAGCAGGTTGTCGAGTTCCTCAAGGACCCGCTCAACGATCTCTGTATCTCGCGGCCGAATGAGCGCCTGGAGTGGGGCATCCCGCTGCCGTTCGACGAGGGCTACGTCACCTACGTGTGGTTCGACGCGCTCCTCAACTACTACTCGGCGGTTGTGGACCGGCCGGAGATCTGGCGCGAGGCGCACCACGTCATCGGCAAGGACATCCTCGTGCCGCCGCACGCCGTCTACTGGCCGATCATGCTGCACGCGGCGGGTATTCCACTGCCGAAGAAGATTATCGCCCACGGCTGGTGGCTGCAGCGTGGCGCCAAGATGTCGAAGAGCACCGGCAATGCCCTCAATCCGCTCGACCTCGTCACCGAGTTCGGCACCGATGCCTTCCGCTACTTCCTGATCCGCGAGATGAATGTCGGCCAGGACAGCGACTTCACCCGCGAGCAGTTCCTCGTCCGCTACAACAGCGAACTCGCCAACAATCTCGGCAACCTGGTCAACCGCACGCTCAACATGACGACCCGTTTCGCCGGCGGCGTGCTGCCCGCCGCCGAGGTCGCGGAAGACCTTGAGAAGCATTTGCACGATCTCTGGACGAAGACCCGCGACGAATTCATCCCGCTTTGCGAAGGCTATCAGTTCCACACCGCCTTGGAGCGCGCGATGGTCTTCCTGACCGAGACCAACGCCTACATTGAGAAACGCGCGCCCTGGAAACTCGGCAAGTCCGCCGATCCGAAGGACCAGGCGCTGCTTCGCACCTCCCTCGCCACGATGGCCGAGGCGCTGCGTCTCGCCGTGGCGATCATCCAGCACATCACGCCCGGCACCACCGAGAAGATCAACGTCGTGCTCGGCTACCAGCCTGACGCGGTCTGGCGCGACGAACTGAACTGGGGCACGAAACTCAACGGCGCCAAGGTCGCGCCTGCGCTCGTGCTCTTCCCGCGTCCGGCGCCGCCCGCCAAGCCGTGAAAATCCTCCCGGTCAATCCGACCGAGAACGTCACGCCCGAGTCACTGCGGGCGTTTCTGGCGCAATGCTCCGCCCTGGCCCAGGCGGCCGGCCGGCCGCAGCTCGTCAGCATCAGCCTCGCGGTCGACCACCTCGACCCGCTGGCGGTGCTGGAGTCCATCTTCGAGCCGTCCGAGCTGCACTTCTACGCCGAGCGGCCGGCGCAGGGGTTTGCCGTCGCGGGCGCGGAGGCGGTGTTGGAGTTCACGGCGACCGGGCCGGGCCGCTTCACGGCGGCGCGCGACCACATCGCCCGGGTGCTGGCTGACACCATCGCGGTCGGCCCGCTCGCCGAGCCGTTTGCCGGTCCACATTTCTTTTTTGCCAACAGCTTCGCCCATGAGTCGACGGCCGACGCGCCATTTCCCGCGCTGCGGCTGTTCGTGCCGCGCTGGCAGGTGGCGCGCCTGGGTGACAGCACCGTGGCCGTCGCCAATCTGCTCATCACGGCTGACGCCCCGGTCGAGCTAATCGCGGCCAAGGTCTGGAAAGCGCACGTGAAGTTCCGCGCCTTCGACTACCGCAGCGCCCAGCGCAAAGACCGGCCGTCGGCGCCCAAGCAAGCCGAGGAGATCGGCGGCGACGGCAGCTATCAGCGCGGCGTGAGCCAGGCCCTGCAGGAGATTGCCCGCGGAGACTACCACAAGGTCGTGCTCGCCCGGGCGCGGCGGCTCACGACCACGGAGGAATTTCATCCGCTGGGTGTGCTCAACCACCTGCGCCAGCATTATCCGGCTTGCTATGCGTTCTCGATCGCCAACGGGCACGGCCAGAGTTTCATCGGCGCCAGCCCCGAGCGGCTGGTGCGCGTGGCCGGCGGGCGGATGCACACCGAGGCGCTCGCGGGCTCAGCCCCGCGGGGCGGCTCGGCGAGTGAGGACGCCGCCTTTGCGCGGGCGCTGCTGCTGAGCGAAAAGGACCAGCGCGAGCACCGGTTGGTGCGCGAGTCCATCGCCCGGCGCGTGGCCGACCTGGGCCTGAAACTGGAACATGCCGACCAGCCACGCGTGCTCGGTCTCGCCAACGTGCAACATTTGCACCTGCCGATCAGCGCGACCTTGCCGGCGGACGTGCATATCCTGGATTTGGTGGCCCGGCTGCATCCGACCCCGGCGGTGGGTGGCACGCCGCGCGAGCCGGCCGTCGCGGCCATCGCGCGGCTCGAGCCGTTCGCGCGCGGGCTTTATGCCGGGCCGCACGGCTGGGTGGACCACCGCGGCGGCGGCGAATTCTTTGTCGGGATCCGGTCGGCGCTGGTGGACGGCCGGTCGGCGACGGTCTACGCCGGGGCGGGCATTGTGGCCGGATCATCCCCGGAGAAGGAATTTGCCGAAACCGAGTTAAAGTTCAAAGCTCTCATCGAAGCCCTGACCAATTCATGAGCCGCCCCGCCGCCAAAGGACTCGATTACCGCAACACAAACAGCCTGTGGGGCAGCGTGCTGGTCGAGACGCTGCACCGGCTGGGCTTGCGCGAGGTGGTGATCTCGCCCGGTTCGCGCTCGACGCCGCTGACGATGGCGTTTGCCCGACACCCGGGCATCGAGGCGATCCCGGTGCTGGATGAGCGATCCGCGGCGTTCTTCGCACTCGGCCTGGCGCGACAACATCACCGCCCGGTGGCGTTGCTGTGCACCAGCGGCACGGCGGGCGCCAACTATTTTCCCGCGGTCATCGAGGCGCAGGAAAGCGGCGTGCCGCTGCTGGTCATCACGGCCGACCGGCCGCCCGAGATGCGCGAGTGCCGTTCCGGGCAGACCATCGACCAGCAGAAACTTTTTGGCAGCCACGTAAATTTCTACCACGAGTTCACCGTGCCGCAGGCCACCCTGCCCATGCTGCGCTACCTGCGGCAGACGGTGGCGCACGCCTGGGAGCGGACGCAGTGGCCCTTCTCCGGCCCGGTGCACTTGAATGCCCCTTTCCGCGATCCGCTGCCGCCGATCGAGGATGGCCACACCGGTCGCCTGCGTGACGAACTCGACGAGCAGGAATTTTTCGCCGCGCTCAAGCCCCGGTTGGCGCAAGAGTCGCGCCTGACGGCCTCAATCCCTTTGGGCGGCTGCGGTATCATCGTCGCCGGGCAGGTGCGCACCGGCAATCCGGCGGCGTATGCCCGCACCGTTGGAAAACTGGCGCGCCAACTCGGCTGGCCGGTGCTGGCCGACGCCCTGTCGCCGCTCCGGCACCACGCGCACCTCGTGCCCGGTTTGGTGACGACCTACGATTGCATCGCGCGCTCGGCCGAGCTGACGGCGCAACTGCGCCCGGACCGCGTGTTGTGCCTGCACGACTGGCCGACCAGCAAGGCGCTGCGGCAGTGGCTGCAAGCGGGCGACGCGGAAGTCACCTTGGTGCGGAGGGACGGCCAGAATCCCGATGCACTCCACAGCCGCACGACGCTGGTCCGGGCCTCGGTCGAGTCACTGGCCGCAGCCGTCCGGCCGGGACGCAAACCGCGCGGCTGGCTGGACGCTTGGCTGAAAGTCGAGGGGCGCCTTGCCCGCGGCCTGGCGCGCGAACTGGCGGCGACGGCGGGACTCTTCGAAGGGCGCGCGAGTGCGTTGCTCCCAGGTCTGCTGGCGAAAGGCACGCCATTGTTCGTGGCGAACAGCATGCCGGTGCGGGACCTCGAGTATTTCTGTCCGGCCAACAACCGCAGCTTGGCCGTGCATTGCAACCGCGGGGCCAACGGCATTGACGGCACGCTCTCCACCGCGCTCGGCCTCGCGCACGGCAACCGGCCGGCGGTGCTGCTGACCGGCGACCTCGCGCTGCTGCATGACACGAACGGCTTCCTCTCCGTGCCCAGATTCAGGGGCAGCCTGACCATCGTGCTCATCAACAACGAGGGCGGCGGGATCTTCGGGCACCTGCCCGTGGCCCAGTTCAATCCGCCGTTCGAGGAGTTCTTCGCCACGCCGCAGCAGGCCGATTTCCGGAAACTTTGCGCGGCCTACGGGTGCAGCCACACCACCGTGCGCGACTGGAAACATTTTGCGCGACTGCTGGCCCGGCGTCCGGCGCGCGGCGTGCGCGTGCTCGAGGTCCGGACCGACCGCAAACTCGACGCGGCCACCCGGCGGATCTTTGCGCAGCTGGCCGGCTAGGGCAGGGGCAGGTGGATGTTGAAGGTGGTGCCGGCGCGCGTGCTGGTGAAATCGATCGCGCCGTGGTGCGCCTCGATGACCGCCTTCGCGATCGCAAGGCCGAGGCCGGTGCCGCCGGTCTTGCCGTGGCTGACAAAAGGCTCGAACAGGGTGGAACGGATTTCCCGCGGCACGCCCGGCCCGTTGTCCGTGACGGTGATGTGACACTGGCGCTTGAGGCCGCGCGCGGTCACGGTGATGCGGCCGCCGGGGCGCGGGCCGATCGCTTCGCGGGCGTTGTTGACGAGATTCTGCATGACCCGCAGGACCCGGTCGGCGTCGAGCGGCAGCTCGAGGGTGGTGGGCTTGACCTGGAGTTTCACCCCGGCCCGGCCGAGCGCCGCGACATTGATTTCCTGCAGCTGGGAGAAAACATCCGCGAGCCGCGTGACCCGGAGGCGCAGGCGCGTCTCGCCGCGGGCGAAGTCGAGCACCTCCTCGACCATGCCACCCAGGCGGGCGACCTGGCGGAGGATCATGGCGCAGAGTTCCTGGGTCTCCGGCTTGCGGTCGCGCTTGGCCAGCAGCTCGGTGGCGAGCTTGATGGTGGAGAACGGCCCGCGGAAATCATGCACCATGCTGTTGGCCATCTCGCCGATCAGGGTGATCTTTTCCTTGCGCACCACCTCGCTGACATAGCGTTCGTTGGTCGCGCGCAGGTTTTCACTGACGTGGCTGAAGAGGCGCAGCACGGTGTGCCAGGAGGTTTCGGAAAGCAGGCGCAGGAAAGGTTTCTGGGCGATCCGGCCAAGCTGGACCGGACCGTCGGCGATGGCCGCGGTGCTGCGCGCGGAGCCATCCAGGACACCGAGTTCGCCGAAATAGTCGTCGGGGCCCTTGTAAGCGATGATCTGGCTGGCGCCGCCGGGGGCGAGTTTGGTCAGCGCGACGCGACCGCTGAGCACGAGATAAATGCAGTTGGAGGGACTGCCTTCCTCGAAAATGACGCCTTGGTGCGGGAAGCGGACCTGGCGCACTTCCTTCGCGAGCAGGGCCCCCTGTGCGGCCGGGAAATGGCTGATGAAACGATGCGAGCGGACATCCATGGCAATGGGACGCAGCAAGGCAGGCCGCGGCGCAGGGGGCAAGCCGCTAGAGCTGGATGGGCAGGCCGACCTCGATGATCTGCATCGGCGGCAGGCGGTAATAGTCACGCACGGGGCGGGCGTTGCGGCTGAGCAACGCGTAGAGGCGCTTCTGCCAGTGCCACATCTTCGTGTCCCCGTCGGTGATGACCATCTCGCGGTTGAAATAGTAGGTGGCCTCGTTGAGCTTCGCCGGCACGCCGGCCGCGCCAATCTGCTCCATGAGCGCCGTGACGTCGGGGGATTCCATGTAACCGTAGCGCGCGACGGCGCGCCAGACCCCGTTGCCCGAGCCGATCTCGCGCACCTCGAGCCGTTCGTCTGCGGGCACGGCGGGCACCTCGTCGGTCACGACACTGAGGAGAACGACCGTTTCATGCAGCACCTTGTTGGCCTTGACGTGATGGAGCAGCACCAGCGGCGTGCCGGTGGGATTGCCGGCCATGAACACGGCGGTGCCGCGAACGCGGACGATCCGGTCGCTGCGGGCGATGTTGCTCAGCTCGTCTTCCGTGACCTCGTTGGCGTAGATGCGGCGGAAAATCTCGTCCTTGCCCCGCTTCCAGGTGTGCATGACCGCGATGATGGCGAGGGCCACGAAGATCGGGAACCAGCCGCCGTCGGTAAACTTGTGGGTGTTCGAGACGAAAAGGGGCACGTCCACCAGCAGGAAAAGTCCGCACAGCAGCGTGGTCGTCCAGGCCGGCCAGCGCCAGTGCTTGCGCAGCACCGTGTAGAACGCGAGGGTGGTGACCACCATGGTGCCCGTCACCGCGATGCCGTAGGCGGCGGCGAGCCGGTCGCTGGAGCCGAAGGTGAGCACGACGTAGATGGAGCCGAAGGCGAGCAGGCCGTTCACCAGCGGCAGGTAGATCTGGCCGGATTGGTCGGGGTTGGTGTAGGTGACCTTGAGGCGCGGGAAATACCCGAGTTGGATCGCCTGGCGCGTGAGCGAAAAGGTGCCGGTAATCATGGCCTGGCTGGCGATGATGGCGGCCACGATCGAGAGCAAGGTCAGCGCCAGGCGGGGCATCCCTTCCGGCACGAGGGCGAAGAAAGTGTGCGAAGTGGTGTCGCCCGGATTGGCCAGCACCCGGGCACCCTGGCCAAAGTAATTCAGGATGAGCGCGGGCCAGGCGCAGAAATACCACGCCCGGGCAATGTGCTTCCGGCCGAAGTGACCCATGTCGGCGTAGAGCGCCTCGGCGCCTGTGATGGCCAGCACGACCGAGCCGAGCAGGGCCGCCGCCTGGCCCGGGTGATTCAGCAGCAGCCGGAGACCGAGCAGGGGATTCAGGGCGTCGATGACCTGGGGCGCGTCCTTGATGTGCCAGGCTCCCAATCCGCCGATGACGAGAAACCAGACGAGCATCGTGGGTCCAAAGATGCCGCCGATGGCCTTGGTGCCTTTGAATTGGAAGGCAAAAAGGCCGACCAGGATTACCGCCGAGATGAAGGGCACCTTGTGGGCGAAGCTGGGATCGAAGGTGTTCAAGCCTTCCACCGCGCCCAGCACCGAGATCGCGGGCGTGATGATGCCGTCGCCATACAGCAGGGCCGCGCCGAATAGAATGAGTAAAGTCATCGTGCCGATGCCTTGGATAGTTCGGGCCCGGTCGCCGTGACTCAGAGCGAGCAGTGCGAAAATCCCGCCTTCGCCACGATTGTCGGCCCGCGTTACGAAAACCAGGTATTTGCCCACCACGACTAACAACATGGCCCAGAAGACGAGGGAAAGGGCGCCGAGCACGCCGGTGGAGCGTTCGACCGAAGGCAGGTAGTTCAGGCATTCGCGCAGCGCGTAGAGCGGGCTGGTGCCGATGTCGCCAAAGACCACGCCTAAAGCGCCCAGCGTCAGGCCGGCAGTGACGGCTTTGGTTCCTGGCGCGGTGGGTTTCATGGAAACGGGGGAATGTTGGGGCGGGGGCCCGGCTGAGCCAGCAGTTTCAAGCGGGGTCAGGATATTGCTTGACCCCTTTTGGTAAAAAGACCGCGGCCCGCAAAAACGGTTGCCGCCCAATATTTTTGGCGCAGCCTACTGGCATGTCTATCGCGTGGAAAACCGCCAAAAAATACGACGACATTCTTTACCACAAGGCCGCCGGCATGGCCCGGATCACGATCAACCGGCCCGACAAGCGCAATGCGTTCCGCCCGCAGACCGTGGCCGAGATGCACGAAGCGCTGCTCGACGCTCGCGAGGACCAGGCGATTGGCGTGGTTTTCCTCACTGGCGCGGGTCCGGCCAAGGACGGCAAGTATGCGTTTTGCGCCGGCGGTGACCAGTCCGTGCGCGGCCATGGTGGTTATATCGATGGCAAGGGCGTGCCCCGCCTCAACGTGCTCGAGGTGCAGAAGCTCATCCGTTCGATGCCCAAAGTCGTGATCGCACTGGTTGCCGGCTACGCGATCGGCGGCGGTCACGTGCTGCACGTTATGTGCGATCTCACGATTGCGGCCGATAACGCGATCTTCGGCCAGGTCGGCCCCAAAATGGGCAGCTTCGATGGTGGCTTTGGTTCCAGTTACCTGGCGCGCATGGTCGGCCAGAAGAAGGCCCGCGAAATCTGGTTTCTGTGCCGCCAATACAATGCCACCGAGGCGCTGGAGATGGGGCTAATCAACAAGGTCGTGCCGGTGAAGAATCTCGAGGCCGAGGGCGTGGCTTGGGCGCAGGAAATCCTGCAACGCAGCCCGCTGGCGATCCGCTGTCTCAAGGCCGCCTTCAACGCCGAACTCGACGGCCAGAGCGGCATCCAGGAACTCGCGGGCAACGCCACCATGCTCTACTACATGACCGAGGAGGCGAAAGAGTTCATGACCGCCCAGAAGGAAAAGCGGAAGCCGAAGGTGGAGCAATTTCCTTGGCTACCTTGAGCGTGCGGCTGGTTGATCAACCGCTGCGCGTCGTGTCGTTATCCGTCGACCAAACGACCAGCCACCCGCTGTCTTTGTCGATGTAGGCGATGGTGGAAACGGTAGTGCCAGCGGGGTCGACGCGTGCCGCGATCTGCGCAGGCGCGGACTGCGGGGCAGCTGGTCGGGTCACAAAGAACACGATGGCCAGGGCGGCCGCAGCGGCCAATGGCACGCTGAACCAGATGACCGGGGCCAACGGCCGTTTCCGAGTGGGTTTGACGGCCGCACTGGACAGCTGGGTCCGCAGGGTGCGCCATTCTGCGTCGGCGTCGGGCACGGCGATGTTAGCGGCGTCGGTTTTTAAGAAAGCCGCCGCCTCCCCGAGATTCGCACGCAATTGCCGACAGGCGGGGCAGGTGGCGACATGCGCCGAGAGGGCGGCGTGCTGGGTCGGGGTCAGCACGCCGTCCCGTTCGGCGAGAATCAGGGATTCAATGTCGCGGCAGTTCATGACACGGGTCCTGCTAAAGCTTACCGGCCGCGACCGTAGTCCATGTGCCGGTCATCACGATTGTCACGATCGTGACGATCGCGGCGGTCGGAGGCGACCCACACGCGGTCGGTGCGGTAGCTGTAGTGGCCGGAGACGTAGCTGCGCACTTCACGGCCATGGCGGCTGTGTTCGATGACCCAGCAGCCCGGCACCCAGATTTTCACGCTGACGTCCCTCCAATAGCCGTCGTCGCAACGGTCATCGCGATCGTTGACGATCACAGTGGTCGGGCGCGGCGAATACTCGGTGTAGTGGCTGTTTTCGTTGAGAGCGGCGCCGATGATCAGACCACCGATGAGCCCGCCGACAACGGCGAGGCCCTTGTCATGGGCTTGGGCCGGCTTGGGCGCGAGGGAGAGAGCGGTGACGGCGACAAGAGCGAGAGCGGTGATTTTGTTTTTCATAAGTTCTCCAAGGTTGGGTTCACTCCTTGGGACGAAGCTTGCCGCGATTTTATTCAACTATTCGACCGCTTACGCAAGTAATTGGTTAACAAATCTATCTGGCAATCAAAAGCACCACGCGCACTTCGCCGCCTCTTTCTGCCGGCCCGATCAGCAGGGTGGTGCCACCCCCACGCTGGATCACGTAGTCCTGGTGCACGGAACCCCATCGGGCCCGCAGCAAGACGGTTTTGCCGTCGGCGCTTTCGGTCGTGAGCTGCACGCTCTGGCCGCCCAAAGAAAGTTCGCCGCTGGACGGGACTGCAAGTGAGGCCGAGTCTTCGCCCAGCAGGTGAAGGCTCTCCGCGCGCAGGATGCGCTTGAGGTTTGCCGCATAGGCGGCAAGGCGCGGGTCGGATTCGCCCTTTTCGTTCGAGGCGGAGATGAGCATACCTTTCACCGTGGCTTCGGCGGCCTGGGTCGCGGCCCAAAGGCCGGTGAAAGCGGCAAATAGCAGGATGAGGCGGATGGTCTTCATGGTTTGGCTCCTAGTTTTTGCGCCAGCTGGCGACGCGCGTGATAAAGTCGGGACATGACCGTGCCGGTCGGAATGGAGATGGCTTTAGCGATCTCCTCGTAAGAAAGGCCCTCGACCTCGCGCAAGGCAAGCACGGCGCGGAGCTTCGGCGGCAGCGCTTGGAGGGCGGCTTGGAGCGTGGCCTGGCGCTCGCGGCCCTCCGCCAGTTTGCCTGCGTCCTCGGTCGTTGCAGGCTCGAGCGCGGCCTCCGTGGTATCGTCGCCGGTATCGAACGGCAGGAAACGGTCAAACCACCGCCGCCGCTTGCGCAGGTGGTCGAGTGCCCGTCGGGTGGCGATCGGATGCAACCAGGTGCTGAAGCGGGCGTCACCGCGGAATTTTGGCAATTCACGCCAGATCGTCAGCCAGATTTCCTGGCAGACATCCCGGGCGTCCGCCTCGTGGCGGACGATGGCGTAGACGAGGCGGAACGTCCGTTCGTAGTGGCTGCGCATGATGGCGCCGAAGGCCGCCTCGTCTCCCGCTTGTGCGCGCCGGAGCAACGCGGGATCGGGATCAGGATGGGGTGGCTGCGTGTTGGGCACGGGGGACGGGCAGACAGGTGAATAGTCAGGACGGTTCCGTGCCGGGCAGGATGAGGCTGGCGTCGAACGGCAGGTCCACGTGGATAAGGCTGCGATTAAGCACGGATGGGGCGGGCCGGCGCAGGCAAAATGCGTAGCCGTCGCCCAGGGCGATATGGCTCTGGGCGTTTTCGTCGAGCAGGGGATGATAGAAAAGCCGGCCCGCCCGCGCGAGTGAGGTGTCTTCGGCCACAATGGCAACCTCCCCCAGTCGACGCGCACCCTCGTCGGTATCGAGCAGCTGTTTCAGCAGGTCGGCCCCGATGCGGGCCTGCGCCGCGGTGACCCGGCCACGTTTGAATTCAAGTTCGATGCCAGCGATCACGGCTCCGCCATAACTGATGGGACGTGAAATGCGAACTGTGCCCTCGGCGGAGTCGCGCTGCGGGGCCGTGAAGACCTCCTCGGTGGGCAGATTCGCGACAAAAGGAGTGCCGGACTGGGTGGTGAGTTGGGCTGTCCGCCAGAGGTGACCGGGAGGCAAGGCGACCGTGAGGTCAGTGCCTTCGCCTTTGTAGCGCAGGGTCGTCAATTGCCGGGCGTTCAGTGCGTCGCGTCGCTGGCGGAGCAGGCGCAGATGAATCTGCCACGCTGCGAGCGGGGCCGGCTCGTTTACGCGGGTCGCGGTGAAAACCTCCTGCCAGAGAGCCGCGAGCCGCTGGTCCGAAGGCAGGTCGGCATAGACGGCCTGGGCCCAGGCCGGACTCGGCGCGGGGGCGACCGTCCAGTTGGTCGCACCCTGCACCAGCTGCTGCGCGACCGGGCCGAAGTGCTCCCAGCCGATGCGGCGCAACTCGGCCACGCGCCCGGCGGGCAGGCCGTCGAGCAGCCGCGGCTGGCTGCTTTGGAGAAAGAGCAGGGCATCGCCCCGGCGCACGCCGTCGGCCAGGCGTCGCGCATTGTTCCCGGCCAACTGCGCGAAGCCGCGCCAGTCTGCTTTCTCGGCATACTCGCGCAGTCGTGAGCCATCGCCCCAGATGACCTCGGCATCGGCGGCGGCCATCTTGATCACGGTCTCGACAATCACCTCCGCGCTCCGCGCCACGCCCTGCAGTTCGTAAGGCTCGGCGATGAGCAGGCGCTGGCCGCGTTGCAGGTTCAGGCCCACCCGCACGATGACCTCAGCAAAGGCACGCAGGCGGGGCTCGAAATCGGGGAGCATTGGCCGGAAGCTAGGGGCTGGCGCGAGGGCGTCAATGGAAGCGTGAGCGCGGCGAGTTCCTTCGCCACCGGGTATTTGCCCGCGGCGGCCAGGCCGGGCCGGAAGAGGAAGCGCCGGCTCAACCCGGTTGCACTTCCAGGAGAATGGCGTCGTTAAGGTAATGCTGCAGGTAGCCGTAGATCACCGTGCCATAGCCACCCGGGCCTCATTGGGGGCCCCAAAGCGGTGCAAATCGGTTTGAGCAGGGCATGCAGAACGGAGCCACGATAGGTCCCACGCGTGGGCGAGCGAGAGTGGGACGGCAATGCGTGGAATTTGCTGTCCGGAAGGAGAGAGAGAGGATCGCTCTAACGCAGGATGTGGAACGAATCGAGGAAGTGGATCGCTTCCGGGCTGCTCTCGGTGCCCAATGCAGACAGATACATGATCTGGTAAAGCCGGTGATCGACCATGTAGCAGCGTACCCGGGCGCTGAATTTGTCCTTCGGGCTGTCCACGATGTATTCCCAACCCGCCACATCGCCCAGTTTGTGTTCCGCCTTGGAACGGATGACGCCGTTCAGGCTGGCGACGACATTTTTGATGATGCCCTCGTAACTCCCCGCCACGTCCAGCTTCTGGGCCGGATCATAATCGTTGTAACTCAGGATCCAGGCCTTGGTGCCATCCGCCGACTCAGCCGTCAGCATATGCATGATGGTTTTCCCGACCTTGGAATCGGTCTCCGCGTCGGAGCGCTTGGCCGGGGACGGGATGTCCACGGTAAACCGGCCGGGGCTGTCGACAACCACGTCGGCGCGGATGGGCGCGGCCCACAGCAGCCCGAGCGTGCAAATCAATCCGACCCACTGTCGGTTGTGCTTCATGGGAGGGAAGCAATCACACCCCGGGATTTTTGCCAAGCCCGGAGGTCCGCCGCAACCGGCGGCTTACTTGCCGAGGCTCTTACGCAGGTCGTCGAGTTGATTGGCGGAACCGAGCAGCACGTTGCGGCTGGCGATGAACTTCGCGTATTCCTCGATGAAAATCTTGCCCGGGGGGCGGAAGTCGAACTCCTTGGGGTTGTCGCGGAAGAACTCGCGGTGCACGCGGGTCCAGACGAGGCGGCCGTCGGTATCGATGTTGATCTTGGTGACGCCGAGCTTGGCGGCGGGGAGGTATTCGTTCACGTCGACGCCCATCGAGCCGGCAATCTGGCCGCCGGCGGCGTTGATGCGGGCTACCTCGTCCTGCGGGACGGAAGAGGACCCGTGCATGACCAGCGGGAAGCCGGGCAGGAGGGCCTTGATCTTGGTGAGCACGTCGAAATGGAGGGACTGCCGGCCCTTGAACTTGAAGGCACCGTGCGAAGTGCCGATGGCGCAGGCGAGGGAGTCGCAGCCGGTCTTGGCGACAAAATCCTTGGCCTCCTCGGGATTGGTGAGCATCGCGTGGCCCTCGTCGACCTTGATGTCCTCCTCGACGCCGCCGAGCATGCCGAGTTCGGCCTCGACCGAAATGCCCTTCTTGTGAGCGGCGTCGACAACGCGCTTGGTGATCGCGACGTTCTTCTCGAACGGGTCGTGCGAGGCGTCGATCATCACGGAACTGAAGAAGCCGGAGTTGATGCAATCGTAGCAGGTCTCCTCGTCGCCGTGGTCGAGGTGCACCGCAAAGATGGCCTCGGGGAAGATCTCGCTGGCCGAGCGGATGATGGCCTCGAGCATGCGCTTGTCGGTGTATTTGCGCGCGCCTTTGGAAATCTGAATGATGAACGGGGCCTTGGACTGAATGGCGCCCTTGAACAGGCCCATGGCCTGCTCGGCATTGTTGATGTTGTAAGCGCCTACGGCGTATTTCCCGTAGGCGTGTTTGAAGAGCTGGGCGGTAGTGACGATCATGGCGTCAGCCAGTCAATTCCGTGGCCACAGGTGCCACAAGCCAATTTCCCGGTCTATTCGTGTCAAAAACCATGCATGGATTGGCCGGATGGAGTGGAGGGCCGGCCTTCCGGTCGGCCGCGGTCGGTCAGGAGGCCGACCCTCACTAATCACCGCGGCGGGAACTCAAACTCCGCCTTGTCCTGCTTCTGCGACAACACGAGGTAGGCGCTGAACTTGTTGCCGCGCTTGGAGACGAAGTTCTCGATGAGGTCGGAGCGGCCGTCTTCCAGGAGCTTGAGCACCTGTTCGGCCGGGAGGTCGATTTCGCACAGCTTTTTGGAAAGCTTGAAGACCTGGCGATTGTCCTGGTCGGGCTTGCGGACGTAATAGGCGTCGCCGAGCTCCACGAGCTGGCCGGCCGGTGATTTGCTTTCG
The DNA here is from genome assembly GCA_025361365.1 of Opitutus sp. Classification (GTDB taxonomy): domain Bacteria; phylum Verrucomicrobiota; class Verrucomicrobiia; order Opitutales; family Opitutaceae; genus Lacunisphaera. The sequence goes on from JANYAM010000074.1 coordinate 24,070, forward strand.
CCGAGCACGGTGGCCTTGGAGAGATCGGCCTTGGCCTTCGGCTTGCGGACGATCGGGTTGCCGTCCTTGTCGAGTTTCGCGGCGCGCGGCGGGAATTCCCAGGAGAATTTGCCGCCGTCCTTCTTGAGGAACGCGCTGAACGGCCGGCCCTTCTTCGAGATGAAGTTTTCGACCAGGTCCGTCTTGCCCTCGCCGACGAGCTTGAAGACCTGCTCGGCCGGGATCGGCTTCTGGCACATGATACGGCCGATGCGGAAGGTCTGCTCCCAGGTGCCGTCGGTTTTTTTCTCGCGGACGATGAAGCTGCTGCCGCTTTCGCAAACCTCCGCGCCGGTCTTCGGGTCGGTCCAGATCGGAGTGAGCGTGCCGATGTCGACCTTGTCGCCGAAGTCGAAGGCGGTCTTCCATTTCTTGGTGGTGACGTCCTTCTTGGTCGTCTTGTCCTTCTTCGTCTCCTCGACGATCTCCAGCTTGAGCATCGCGGAGAAGCGGTTGCGGGTCTTGTTGGAGATGAAACCGTCGAGCGGGCCGACGGCGCGTTTTTCCACCAGGGTGCGGACTTCGGCTTCCTCCATGCGGCGGCCCCCGACGATCTTGTAGACCATCAGTTCGCCGTCCTGGGACTTGTAGCCGCGGAGCGTCTCGCGCATCGGCTTCTCGTCCGTGGGAGAAATGATGGTGGTCACGCGGGCGACGGAGTCGTCCTCCTCGAAGCCCTTCACGCGCTCCACGATGCCCTTTGTCTCCTTGACGATCTCGGCCATGAACTTCTCGCGGGAGTATTTGCCGTGCTCCATCTCGCGGAGGTGGAACTCCCATTCGCCGGTCATGGCGGGGCTGGTGAGGTTCTCCACCTTGACGGCGCCGAGGAACTGGAAGAGCTGCTCGGCCTTGGTCGAGGGGACGAGTTCGCGCTGGTTGCGGTCGAGATACTTCTGGTTGACCAGACCCTCGATCGTGTCGGCGCGCGTGGCCGGGGTGCCTAGGCCGCGTTCCTTCATGGCCTCGGCGTATTCCTCGTCGTCGATGAGCTTGCCGGCGCCTTCCATGGCGGAGAGCAGCGTGGCTTCCGTGTAGCGCGGCGGCGGCCGGGTGCTTTCCTCGTGCAGCGTGGCGTCGAGAGTCTTGGCCTTGGACTTGTCGTCGGGGGAGAGCGCGGGCAGAGCCTTGGAGTCGGGCGAGTCGTCGTCGACGGTATTCTTACCGTAGACCGCGAGCCAGCCGGGCGCGGTGAGCACCTTGCCCTCGGTCTTGAAGGCGTGGGTTGCGACGGTGCTGATACGGGTGGTGATGTCGAACTCGGCCACCGGATGGAACGTGGCCACGAAGCGCCGGGCGATCATGTCGAACAGCTTGGCCTCGGCCTCGTCGAGGTTCTTGGCCTCGTGTTGGGTCGGGATGATGGCGAAGTGGTCGGAGACCTGCGCGTTGTTGAAGATGCGCTTGTTCGGCTGGACCCAGCCGGACTCGAGCACGCGCTCGGCGTGCTGCTTGAGGTCGCCGTGCAGGTTGCCGAGCGTCTGGCGGACGAGCGGAATGTAATCCTCCGGCAGCGCGCGCGAGTCGGTGCGGGGGTAGGTGATCATCTTGTGCCGCTCGTAGAGAGCTTGGGCGATCTGGAGCGTGCGCTTCGCCGGGAAACCAAAGCGGCCGTTGGCCTCGCGCTGCAAGGTGGTCAAGTCGTAGAGGCGCGGCGGAGCGGAGGTGCTGGCCTTTTTCTCTTCGGTGACGCTGGCGACGGGCTGACCTTGGCAGGCGGTGACGATGGCCTCGGCGGTTTGCTTGACCCAGAGGCGGTCGATGCGGTCGTGCTCGTCGTCGTTCTTCTTGAAATCGGGCCGCTGGTAGATGCCCTCGTAGGCGCCCTTGGCGATGCCGAAATTGGCGGTGATGCGCCAGTAGCCGCGCGGCTTGAAATTGCGGATCTCGAGCTCGCGATTGTAGACGATGGCGAGGGTGGGGGTCTGGACGCGGCCGACGGAGGCGACGTTGCCGGCGCGGGAACCGAACATGCGCTTGGTCAGGGCGCGGGTGCCGTTGATGCCGATAAGCCAGTCGCTCTCGCTGCGGCAGCGGGCGGCGTCGGCCAGGCCCTGCATCTGCCCGGCGCTGCGAAGGTGCTTGAAGGCCTCGCTGATACCCTCGTTCGTCATCGAGGACATCCAGAGCCGCTGGAACGGTTTTTTGCACTTCGTGAGCTGGTATATATAAGTGAAGATCAACTCGCCTTCGCGGCCGGCATCGCAGGCATTGATGACGGTGGTCACGTCCTTGCGGGCCAGCAACTTCTTGAGTTGGCCGAAGCGTTCCTTGCCCTCGGGGAGGGGCTGCAGCTCGAATTCCTCCGGGATGATGGGCAGGGTCTCGAGGCGCCAGAAACCGTATTTCTTCTTGTCGATGTCCTCCGGCATCTGGAGGCCGACGAGATGGCCGACCGCGGACGAGATCACATACTCGTCATTCTCGTAATGCTCGCCCTTCTTCGGAATCTTGCCGAGCGCGCGCGCCAGATCGGCGGCGACGGAGGGCTTCTCGGCAATGATGAGACACTTCATGCGGGGGACGAGCCGTTAGCCGCCCCCCGGAGAATTTCAAGCAATACTTTTTTCAGGTGGTCTTCGGACGGCTCCGTTTCCTGAGGAGAAACGTGCCTTATTTGCCACCGAGTTCCGCGAAGGATGCGTCGAGCGCCTTGATCAGCGCCGCAATCGTCTCGTCAGTCTCGTCGCCCATGTTCGAGATGCGGAAGGTCTTGCCCTTGAGTTTGCCGTAGCCACCGTCGATCGCGAGGTGGTGCTTCGACTTCAGGATCTTGAGCCACGCGGGGAGATCGATGTTCAGCGTGTTGGCAAAGCAGTTGAGTGTGACGGATCCGTGGCCTTCCTTCGGGAACAGCTCGAAGCCCTTGGCGAACGCCCAGTCGCGGACCTTCTGGTTCAGGCGCGCGTGGCGGGCGTAGCGGTTCTCCAGGCCTTCGGCGGCGAAGTCCTCGAGCTTGGACTTGAGCGCGTAGATCAGCGGGATGACCGGCGTGCTGGGCGTCATGCCGCCCTCATGGTTTTTCTGGAACTCGAGGAAGTCGAAATAGTAGCCGCGGCCGGTGATCGTGGCGGCCTTGTCGAGCGCGCGCTTGGAGACGGAGAACATCGCGAGGCCCGGCGGCATCGCAAAGGCTTTCTGCGAGCCGGTGATCATGACGTCGATGCCGAGCTCGTCCTTCTTGATCGGCAGCGCGCTGCAGGAGCTGATGGTGTCGACGATGCTGGTGACATCCGGGAAATCGCGGAGGACGGCCATGAGCGCGGGCAGGTCGCTCATGCAGCCGCAGGAAGTTTCGTTGTGGATGAGGGTGACGGCGTCGTATTCGCCGGTGGCGAGCGCGGCGCGCAAGGCGGCCGGGTCGACGGGTTGCCCCCACTCAGACTTGAGGGCGCCCGCGGCGAGGCCGCAGCGTTGGGCGACGTCGAGCCACTTGTCGGAGAAAGCGCCGTTCATGCAGCAGAGGACCTTTTTCTTCACGACGTTCCGCAGCGAGCCTTCCATCACGCCCCAGGCGCTGCTGGTGCTGAGATAGACCGGGTCCTTCGTGTAGAAAAGCGCCTGCAGTTGTGGCGTGAGCGACTGGTAGAGCGCCACGAAGTCCGTGCTGCGGTGGCCGATCATGGGTTGCGCCATCGCGCGCAGGGTTTTCTCGGAGACGGCGATCGGGCCAGGGATGAAAAGTTTGTAGCTCATGTCAGGTGATGAAGCCGGTGTTGCATGTCGCAAAACCAATGGCTAGCACTGACTCACAACCGCCACCTCCGTCGCGTCAAAGCCAATTTGCTCATGCCCAACCGCTGGTTCCGTCATAAAGCCGATGAATTCGAGCAGTTCGCGATCGATGTCATCATGGGGCGGCGCGAGGGAACGCTGGCGGCGCTGTTCGGGGCGTTCCTCCAGCTGTGCTCGTATCTCTTCAGCGGCATTGTGCAGCTGCGGCTCTGGCTCTACCGCAACCGCATTCTGCGTGACCAGCCGCTCGGCTGCCTCGTGGTGGTGGTCGGCAACCTGACCGTCGGCGGCACGGGCAAGACGCCCGTCGTGGAAATGTTCGCCAAGGCCCTGCGCGACCGGGGCCGCAAGGTCGCCATCCTCTCCCGCGGCTATAAGAGCAAGGCCCCGCCGCTGTGGCAGAAGTGGTGGTTCTCGCTTAACCACACTGCGGAGCCGCCGCCGCGCATCGTGAGCGACGGCACGAAGGTGCTGCTCGACTCCGAGGTGGCCGGCGACGAGCCGTTCATGCTGGCGCGCAACCTGCCCGGGGTGGTCGTGCTCGTGGACAAGAACCGCGTGAAGGCCGGCGCTTTTGCCATCAAGGAATTCGGCTGCGATACCCTCATCCTCGACGACGGCTTCCAATACCTCCCGCTGAAGGGCCGGCTCAACCTGCTGCTGGTGGACAAGACCAACCCGTTCGGCAATGGCTTCCTGCTCCCGCGCGGCATCCTGCGCGAGCCGGTGAAGCACCTGGAGCGCGCCTCCTACGTTTTTCTCACCAAGTCCCGCGGCGTGCGCGACGAGGAGCTCGAGGCCATGATCCAGAAATTCAATCCCACCGCCGAGATCATCGAGTGCGCGCACAAGCCGCAATACCTGCAGCGCATCGACACCGGCGAGCGGATGCCGCTGGCCGCGCTGGCCGGCCGCCGGATCGGCGCCCTCAGCGGCATCGCGGCACCGGAAAGTTTCGAGGCCTTCCTGCGGGAGACGGGCGCCAAGCTCGTCTACACGCGCCGGTTCCTCGATCACTATCGTTTCACGCACGAGGATCTGGCCGGGGTGTTCGACGAGGCGGAGGAGGCCGGCGTGGAGATCATGGTCACCACCGAGAAGGACGCCGTGCGCATCGAGGCGGGGGAGAAATTCCCGGTGCCCTGTTACTACCTGCGGCTGGAGATCGAGATTTTGCGCGGCGCGGCCGACTTCCAGGAGGCGGTCGGCAAGATCTGCTTCCCGCGGGGCGAGCCGCTCGCCGGGACGGTCCCGCCCGTGTAATTTAAACTGTAGGGTCGCCGCTCGTCGGC
>JANYAM010000084.1 GCA_025361365.1 Opitutus sp.
GGACCAGATGCCGAAGTCCTACGCCGAGCTCCTGAAGGTCCGCGCGACCCTCGAGAAGCACTTCAAGGACGTCCAGGACATCGAGTTCACGATTCAGGAAGGCAAGCTGTTCATGCTCCAGACGCGCAACGGCAAGCGCACCGCCGCCGCCGCGCTCAAGTTCTCCATCGATATGGTGAAGGAGAAGCTCATCAACTGGCAGACGGCCGTCATGCGCAACCCGGCCGACCAGCTCGAGCAGCTGCTCGCTCCGATCTTCGATCTCAACGAGGTCAAGAAAGCCAAGGTCATCGCCACCGGCCTCCCCGCCGGCCCGGGCGCCGCCACCGGCAAGATCTACTTCAACGCCGACCGCGCCGTCATCGCCGCCGAGAAGGGCGAGAAGGTCCTGCTCGTCCGCGTCGAGACCTCCCCCGAGGACCTCCGCGGCATGATCGCCGCCGAGGGCATCCTCACCGCCCGCGGTGGTGTCTCGTCGCACGCCGCGCTCGTGGCCCGCCAGATGGGCAAGGTCTGCGTCTGCGGCGCCGCCGCCCTGCAGGTCGACTACGACAAGAAGACCGTCACCGTCTCCGGCGCCAGCTACGGCGAGGGCGACTTCCTCTCGATCGACGGCACGATCGGCACGGTTTACGCCGGCCAGATCAAGACCGCCCCGTCCGAGATCATCGCCGGCCTGCTCCACGGCGACAAGGCCGCCCAGGCCACCCAAAAGTTCAAGAGCTACGTCCAGCTCATGAAGTGGTGCGCCCAGGCTACCAAGCTCTCTGTCCGCACCAACGCCGACACGCCCGAGCAGACGCAGCAGGCCATCGCGTTCGGCGCCGTCGGCATCGGCCTCACCCGCACGGAACACATGTTCTTCGAGGGCGACCGCATCGACGCCATGCGCGAGATGATCCTCGCCGACTCGCTCGGCGCCCGCGAGGCCGCCCTGGCCAAGCTCCTGCCCTACCAGCGCGACGACTTCTACGGAATCTTCAAGGCCCTCAAGGGCTTCCCGGCGACCATCCGTTTCCTCGACCCGCCGCTCCACGAGTTCCTCCCGAACTCGAAGGAGGCGCAGGTCGACCTCGCCAGGAAGCTCAACGTCCCCGTGGAGAAAATCATCCACCGCGTGCACGAGCTCCACGAGTTCAACCCGATGCTCGGCTTCCGCGGCTGCCGCCTCGGCATCAAATATCCCGAAATCACCGCCATGCAGGCCCGCGCCGTCCTCGAGGCCGCGGCCGACGCGACGAAGGCCGGCTTCAAGGCCAAGCCCGAGATCATGATCCCGCTCGTCGGCTTCAAGCGCGAGCTCGACCTCCAGGTCGCCCTCGTCCACGAGGTCGCCGCCAAGGTCCAGGCCGAGAAGAAGGTGAAGATCAGCTACAGCGTCGGCACCATGATCGAGATCCCGCGCGGTGCCCTCACCGCCGACGAGATCGCGCACACCGCCGAGTTCTTCAGCTTCGGCACCAACGACCTCACGCAGACCTGCCTCGGCATGTCGCGCGACGACTCCGGCTCCTTCCTCGGCGCCTACCAGGAGTCCGAGATCATGAAGAAGAACCCCTTCGCCTCGATCGACCAGACCGGCGTGGGCCAGCTGATGAAGATCGCGATCGAGAAAGGCCGCTCGACCCGCCCCGACATCAAGCTCGGCATCTGCGGCGAGCACGGTGGCGATCCGGACTCGGTGAAGTTCTGCCATAAGCTCGGCCTCAGCTACGTGTCCTGCAGCCCGTATCGCGTCCCCGTGGCTCGGTTGGCAGCGGCGCAGGCCGCGATCGCAGACGCCAAGAAGTAATCGTTCCGAATGTGGGAGGGGCTTTATGCCCCGACTCTTTCCAGCCCCGGCCCGCAAGGTCCGGGGCTTTTTCTTTGCCAATCCCGCTTCCCCGGACTTCATTGCGCCCATCGGGCCGCCTACCGCCATGAAAACGAAACTCCTGCCAGACGACTCCTGGGTATTCCCCAAGGAGACTCCCGCCGAAAAGGCCGCCCGCCGCCTCAAGCTGAAACGCATCCTCAAGAAAGGAACCGGCTTGAAGCCGGGCGAACTGAAGAACGCCATCCGACCGGGCTATTTGGAGACATATCGGGCCATGGAAGACCCCGCTCCCTATGGCCGCCGCCGTTCTCGTCGATAGCAACTACTATATCCGCAGACTGCGGACCGATGGTGATCCCCTCCTTGAATTGGAGCGATTGGCTCATCATTACGACTTCATGACCTGCGGCATGGTGGTGATGGAGGTCTGCCGCGGCCTGCAATTTGAACCGCAGCGCCGACGGTACCGCTCTGCGTTTGCCGTGATGAATTGCATCCTGACGACCAGCCGGGTCTGGGACTTGGCCACCGACATCGCTCTGGCCCTCGACCGCCAGGGCATGCCCATCCCGCCACAGGATTCGCTAATCGCCGCCCATGCCCTCCACACCGACGCCGCCGTGCTGACCTTTGACAGGGACTTTCACCGCGTTCCCGGTCTGACGGTATTGGATCGCCTGTCCTGAATTCCTTGGCGGGTGCAGAAAAGGACGCTGCAGGGCACAGCATCGCACCCCACCGCAGGGTGGACTTTCCCTCCGGCGCCGCCTACATGGGACGGCATGTGGACCCTTTCCGTCGCCTGGTGGGAGCTCATCGTTCGCTCGCTCATTGTCTACGCCCTGCTGATCCTCCTGCTCCGCATCACCGGCAAGCGGCAGGTCGGCCAGCTCGCCCCCTTCGACTTGGTGCTGCTGCTGGTGCTCTCCAACGCCGTGCAGAACGCCATGAACGGCGGCGACAACTCGGTGACCGCCGGCATCATCTCCGCGGTGACGCTGATCGGCCTGAATTACGGCATCGGGTACCTGACCTACCGTAACAAGCGGCTCGAGGTCCTGATCGAGGGCCAGCCCGAGGTGCTGATCCACAACGGGAAGCTGTTCGAGAAGGTCATGGCGCGCGCCCAGCTCACCCACCACGAGCTCAACGCCGCGCTGCGCCAGGAGGGCTGCGTGTCGGTGGCCGACGTGCACTGCGCCATCCTCGAAAACAACGGCACGATCACCGTCCACCAGCGCGCGGCCGGCGAAGGAAAGAAATAA
>JANYAM010000117.1 GCA_025361365.1 Opitutus sp.
ACCCACGCCTTAATGTTTGCGTCCAGCACACTTAGGGGAACGGCCCCGTTCTTCAGCACTTCGTCGTGAAAGAGGCGCACGTCGAATTTCTTGCCGAGTTCCTGCGTGGCGTAGGCGCGCAGTTCCTTGATCTTAAGCTCACCGAGCTTGTAGGCCAGCGCCTGGCCGGGCCACACGATGTAGCGGTCGATTTCGACGACGATGTCGTGCTCCGACTTGCTGGAGTTGGCCTTGAAGTAATCGATGGCCTGCTGGCGCGACCAACCGAGCGAGTGCATGCCGGTGTCCACCACGAGCCGGATCGCGCGCCAGATCTCGAAGGTCAGTTGGCCGAACTTGTCGTAGGGGTCGGTGTAGAAACCCATCTCCTCGCCAAGGCTCTCGGAGTAAAGCCCCCACCCCTCGACGAACGCCGTGTAGCCGCCATATTTCCTAAAATCCGGCAGGTCGCCCATTTCCTGGGCGAGGGAGATCTGCAGGTGATGTCCCGGCACGGCCTCGTGCAACGTCAGCGGCTGCATCTCCCATTTAGGCCGCGTGTTCAGGGCGTAGGTGTTCGCATAAAAATAGCCCGGCCGGCCGGTCTCCGGGGCGCCGCCGTTGTAATAAGCGGTCGTCTGCGACTGCTCCGCGTAGGATGGAACCTCGATGACGCCGTAGGGCAGGCGCGGCAGGGTCTTGAACAGCTTGGCCAGCTGCGGGTCGGCGCGCTTCGCGATGTCGCGATACGCGCGCATCAAATCCTCCTTGCTGGTGAAAAAGAATTTCGGGTCGGTCTGCAGGTAGGTGAAAAACTCCGGCAGCGTGCCCTTGAAGCCGGTCTGGTCCTTGATCTTCTCCATCTCCGCGCGGATTCGCTTCACCTCCGCCAGGCCGATCTCGTGGATTTTTTGCGCGGTCAGGTCGGTCGAGGTCTGCGTCTTGATGCGCCAGGCATAGAACGCCGCCCCGTCGGGCAACGCGGTCGCCGCGATGGTCTGGCGCGTCCCGGGCAGGTATTTCGTGGTGATGAATTTTTCCAGCCGCTCGAAAGCCGGCCGCACCTGATCAGTGTAGGTCTTCGCCGCGGCCGCGCGCAGGCGCGTGCCCTCCTCGCCGGGCACGGTCGGGGGCAGGTCGTTGAAACCGGTGAGCAATGGGCTCTTGAAGGCCTCCGCGGGAATCTGGGCGTGCACCTGCGCCGGCACGTCGCGCAGCGTGATCTGCGGCGGCGTGACGCCGCGCTTCAGGCCCTCTTCCAGCAGCACGATGGTCTGGTCGACCACCGCCGGCAGCGCCTGCAACCGTGCGAGCTGGTTCTCCAGCTGCGCGGCGTTTTGGTTGGGCATCATGCTGAAAAGCTGGGCGGCGTCCTGCTGGATGCCGTTCAGCTGGGTGAGCTGGTAGTATTCCGTCGGGAAGCGGTTGCCCTCGAGCGCCTCCTCGGCCTGGCGCTTGAAGAGGTCGTAGTTGAGCTGGTCCGCCGGCGAAAGCTGCGCGCGGTCGATGGTCGCCAACACCCGCAGCTCCTCACCGGGCAGCGTGCGGCGCTCGGCGATGGCCGCGGGCGAAAGGTCGGTCCACTTCATATCGTAGCTGGGGACCCCCAGGTAGGTCGCCAGCTCGGGGGAGACCTCGAGGTTGATGGCCCAGTCGACCTTGAAGAGTTCGTGCAACCGGGCCGGCTCGGCCGCTTTGCCCTTGGTCGTGATGACCGCCTGGTAGCGCGCGGGGTAGTCCGTCGCGCGCCCGGACCCCAAAAAAGCGGCCCCGCTCAACAGGACCGCCGCCAGAAAACGAAGTTTGCTACGCATGCGCGGGAGTCTTGGATTCCCCTCCACCGTGGCAAACCCCAAACCCCTCCAGCTCATCGTGGCCTGCGCCGAGAACCGCGTCATCGGCCGCGCCGGCCGGCTCCCCTTCGACATCCCCGAGGACAAGGCCTGGTTTCACGAGAAAACCGCCGGCCAGACCGTGGTGCTCGGGCGCATCTGCTTCGAGACGTGGCCCAAGGTGCTGGCTGATGGCCGCGTCCCGGTGGTCATCACGCGCAACCGCGCACTCGCGTCCGACCGCGTGCGGGTGGCCGCCACCGTTTCCGAGGCCCTGGCCATTGCGCAGACGCTGCCTGGTCAGATCATGGTCTGCGGCGGCCAGCGCATCTACGAGGAAACCCTGCCGATCGCCGACCGGATCCTGCTCACCCTCGTCCATGCCGAGGTGCCGGGTGACACCTGGTTTCCGGAGTGGCGGCACCTGCCCTGGCGCGAGACGTGGCGGAAGGAAGGTCGCGACGCGAACTACCGCTATACTTTCCTCAGCTTGGACCGTGCGACTCGTCCGTGAAGGTGGTGTCGACGTGGAACAGCAGGTAGAGCGGGCAGAAACCCGCGAAACTCGTGGCAATGGGGATCAGGCCCAACAGGGCCCACCAGCTGTCATGGCGGTTGCCGATGCCCATGATCAGGCACCCCAGCACGAACCGGATGGCGGCATCATATGAACCTACGTTTAGTTTCATGGGAGTAATGGGATTTTCCCGAGTATACTCCTGATCCAGGAAGCGGCTGCGCGCTTCTTGGCCAATCCCACGCACCGATTTCCGCCTACCGGGACTTGGCGTGGGCCCGGGCCACCACGATGTATTTCTCCGCCCACGCGCGCAGGCCGAGCAGCTCGGTCTCGGTCAACTGGCGCACGACCCTGGCCGGCGCGCCGAGGATCATCGAGCCCGGCGGCGCGACAAATCGCTGCGTCACCAGCGCGTTCGCCCCAACGATGCAATGATCGCCGATCTTCGCCCCATCAAGGATGGTGGCCCCCATGCCGATGAGGCATTCGTCGCCGATCTCGCACGCGTGGATGATGGCGCTGTGCCCGATCGTGCAATAGCGGCCGACCTTCACGCCGTAATCGTCGGCCAGATGGACCATCGCCAGGTCCTGAATGTTGGTTCCCTCCCCGATCTCGATCGAGTTGATGTCGCCGCGCAGCACGCAGCCATACCACACGCTGCTGCGGGCCCCGAGCGTCACGTCGCCGAGCACCGTGGCGTTCCCGGCGACAAACGCCGCCTTCGCCGTGTCGGGCTTTTTGCCAAGGTGCTTTGCCAGGCGCTGCTTGAGATCCATGCCGGCAGGCTAGCCGGCGACGGCCACGAGCCAAGTCCGCAGATGCAGGCTCAGGGTTTGGGCGGCGGGAGCTTGTTGCCCGACAGCCAGACCACCAAACCCAGGCCGCAAACAGCGCTGACCGCACCCGCGGCCAGCGCGCCACCCAACATGAAGAGAGTGTCGATGAAGTTCATGACCTGATGCCCGCTTCCCGACGAAGACGATGCATCAGCGGCCCAGTTACACGGGCGAACGGCGCAGGTTCCATCACCCTGCGCGAATAGGGTGTTCCGCCGGAACGCAGTTGTTTAATTAGAGAGGGTCTAGAAACAGCGTAGCCAGTTTCCGGATCGACTGTAGGAGCCTGCTTGCAGGCGATTGCCGGAACGTCACGTCCTGATCGCCTGCAAGCAGGCTCCTACAATGGCTGCGACTTTTATTAAACCGCGCTAAATGATAATGCCCGCGAGCGTCGCCGACAGATAGGAGGCGAGCGTACCGCACAGAAGCGCCTTCAGGCCGAGCTTGGCCAGGTCGGTGCGACGCTCCGGCACGAGGGCGCCGATGCCGCCGATCTGCATGCCGACGCTGCTGAAGTTGGCGAAACCGCAGATGGCGATGCTCAGGATGAGCAGGCCCTTCTCGGTGACGATCGGCACGCTGTGGCTGGTCAGGCTCTTGAAGGCCACAAACTCGTTGATCGTGAGTTTCTGGCCCAGCAGGGTCGCGACGTTGCTGACATCAGCGGACGGCACGCCCATCGCCCAGGCCATCGGATAGAACAATTTCCCGAAGATCCAGTTCAGCGACAGGTCGAAGGTGGGGTTGAAGAGGTGACCGATGGAAACCAGGATCCAATCAAGGCAGGCGATCACGGCGATGAAGCCGATCAACATGGCGATGACATTCATCGAGATTTTGAAGCCGTCAGCAGCGCCGTGCGAGATCGCGTCGATGACGTTGCTGTAGTCGCTCTTCACCTCAAGCTTCACCGTGCCCATGGTCTGGCTCTCCTGCGTCTCGGGGTAGACGATCTTGGCGATCACGAGTGCGCCGGGCGCGGCCATGAGCGAGGCGGTGATCAGCTTGGCGCCGAGATCCATGCCGGCCGCGTTGCCCATGTTGACGTAAACGACGAGGATGCCGCCGGCGATGCAGGCCAGGCTGCCGCTCATCGAGGCGAGCAGCTCGCTGTTGGTCATGCCCGCGAGGTAGGGCCGGATCATGACCTGCGCCTCCACCTGGCCGACAAAGGCGCTGGCAACGTTGCTCAGCGCCTCGGCGCCGCTGACGCGCATGATGAAATTCATCGCGCGGGCGATGAGGGCGATCACCCGCTGCATGACGCCGAAATGGTAGAGGATCGCGACGAGCGCGCAGACGAGAATGATTGTCGCCGTGACATTGAACGCGAAGACGAAGCCGCCGAACATGTAGTTGCCGATCTTGTCCCCCTGGTCCACCGCGATGCCACCGTAAACGAAACCCGCGCCGGCGCGGGCGAATTCCTCCAGCTTGCCCATGCCATGCCCGAGGAAGGTGAAGAACTTCGCGACCGGCCCGACCTTGAAGATCAGCAGCGCGATGACGATCTGCAGCGCGATGCCGGTGGCCACGAGGCGCCAGTTGATGCGCGAGCGGTTGTTCGAGAACAGGATTGCAATGCCGAGGATGAAGGCGACGCCGATCAAACCATGTAGACGATCCATAGGGTGGTTGGGGGTGTGGGTTGCGCGGACAATGCGGGAGGCGCCCGGTGAATTCAACCCCGGATACTGACTGCCCGGCCCACCCGGCCAGCGAACTCCAGAGTTGAAAACGCGCCGCTCGCCGGGCTTTAGTCGTGGTGATGTCGCTCTCCAGATTCCTTGCCACCGCGCTCGCGGCCCTTGTGCTCGCCGGCTGCGCCACGCCGCCCGCCCCGTCTGGTGGCGTCACACCGGCGGCCGTGCCCACCGCCCCGCCCACGCGCGCGCCCGTCCCGACGAAGATCGAGCGGCCGCCCGCCAGCATCCACGGTTCGCAGGAGACGAGCACGCTGCTCGACAATTTCACCGCCTTTGTCACCGCCGTGGACGGACAGCCCGTCGCCGCCGGGCGCAAGGGCTGGGACTTGTCGCTGCCGCTCACCCCCGGCAAGCACCGGCTCGCGGTCGAATTCAACCGCGGGGTCTTCCTCGCCCGCACCGAGCTGGAACTGGTCGCCAAATCTGGCGCGGCTTACGAGCTCCGGCACACGAGCGACGCGCAGGTCTACGGCCAGCACACCTACTGCGAATTCTGGATCGTGGACCTCGCCACGGGCGAGAAGGCCTCGGCCGTCAAGCGCACCGGGCTCAGCAATGTGAAGGGCGGCTGAGGCCGCCTCCGACATGCATCATGAGTAGGGCCAGTCTCCGACTGGCCGGACCGGTCAAAGGCCGGTCCTACTTCTTCTTCCAAGCACCGGCCTCGTCCTGCACCCACACGCCGGACTTGCTGTTCGCGGCGATCTGCTTGGCCCGGGCGCGTGCGACCGAATCGGCGGAAGCGCCCGTTTCCTTGGCAATGAGGACATAGACCGCCTCGCGGTCGCGGTTCTCATCGGACACCACGCTGCCGGAACCGGGCTTGCGCTCCTCGAGGAGGCCGCGGTTGTTCTCGCCGAGGACTTCCTGGGCCTTGAACGCATCGATCTGCGGCAAGCGCTGCTCCATGCGATGGCGGATGTCGGTCGCAGTTTCGGCGAAGGCCGTGACGGCCAGCAGGCCGAGGGTGACGAACAGGGCGAAAAGTCGGGTTTTCATGGTCATTTGGTCTCGTGGGCAATGGTGGCGGACTTCTTGTCGAGGTCGCCGAAGAAATCGTCGAGCGCCTTCTCCACCTTGACGTTCACGTCGACCGTGATGTGGATCGGCTTCACCTCGATGGGTGCGGTTTTGACGTTAAGACAGCCGCCCAGCAGGAGCGGCGCGAGGGCAAGGGTCAGAAAGGGTCGGAGATTCATGCGGAAGGTGAGACTTAGTCAGGTCCGGGGGTGAAAGGTTTCAAGGTTTGGACCCGAAACTGACGCGGGAGTCGAGCCCGAGGTTGATGAGCCGTTCCAGCGGGCCGTTGACGTTGAGGTCGAGGATCACGGGCGCCTTCACGTCCGGGTCCACCGATTCGCCTGCAATGTGCAGCTGCGCGGAGCGGCCCGGCGGGGCGTTGGGGGGCCGGATGTCGAGCCGCATCTCGGTGATCTTGAGCTTGAGCAGGCCGGACTCGACCTTCTTGAGCACCGCGTAGCTCGGGCTGCTGGGCGAGGCGCCGGCGGTGAGCAGGCCGCTGGCATTGAACTGGATTTCGGCGTAGACGCCGGGCTTGAGCTCCAGCCAGCCGGTGCCGAGCCGCACGCCGCTGTCGTCGAGACGGAGCGGGAAGCGCCCGTTCACGTGCCCGACAGCTTGGGCCGGCAGATCCTTGGTCAGCGCCAGGACCTGCGCGACATCGATGCCCTCCACCTTCACCACGGTCTCGAGCTCGCGCAGGCTGAGGAAGTAGTTGAAAGGCTCCGCCATCACGGTCCCGCCGAGGGCCTTGAACGTCGCCTGGTTGATGACCACCTTGTTGGTGCCCTCGAAGGCAAAGGCAAAGTCGAGATCCTGCAGCCCGAGCTGGCCCGTCCGGACCTCGCGGATCCGCAGGGCGCCGGGCTTGGTGGTGAACTGGGCAAAATCGGTGAACTCCAAATCGGCCTCGATGCCCTCGGCGGTCACAGCGAGGGCGGAATTGATGGCCCGCCCCTCGCGCAGGCGCACGGCCCCGGTGGTGGTCAGCTTCTTCCCGGCCAGCCGACCCTCCCCGCGGCCGGTGAACCTCCCCTCGAGCTCCCACGCCCCGCCCGGAATCAGCACGATCCGGCGCACAAATTCCTGCCAGGTCTTCAGGTCAAGCGCCACCGCCGGCAGCTTGAAAACGAACTCATCCTTCAGGAGGTCGTAGCTGCCCTCCCCCGACGCGCTGAGGCCGGGGCCGTCCGCCTGCACGTGGCCGGTCCAGATGTTTCCGGGTGACAGCCGCGCGTCGAGCTTCACCGCGATTTCCTGCGCGGGCAGCGCCGCGGCCTTCACCACCAACCGGCCGTCCAGGGCCAGCTCCTCCAACGGCGCCTGCCACGGCTGGACCTTCGCCTTGCCGTTCTGGTAGGTGGACCATACGAACGGATTGGTGTCCGACCCGTCAACGGTGAGCGGCACGCGGGCCTCCTCCACGCGGACGGTCCCGAGTGAGGGCGTCCACCAGTGTGCGCGGGTGAACGTCACGCGCTTGGCCGCGAAACCCTGCGTGCGCACCGAGAAACCGATGTCCTCCACCACGACGCGCCACGGCGAAGCCTCGGTGACCGTGAACTTGATCTCGGAGGCGCCCGCCAGCTGCAGCAGCGCATTCACGGCGAGACCGGTCAGCATCTGCCGCGCCAGCAAGCCCGCCACCAGCAGCGCGGCGGCCAGCCCGGCCGCGCCGAGGAACACGCGGCGTTTGCTGAGGGTGATAGTCATGCCGTTCTGTTACGTTAAAAACCTCGGCACCAGGAGCGGGAGGGCTAGCGTCATACTGGGCCCATACCTACAACCAGAATTCGTTTCCGCCATGAAAAAGTCGTTGCTCGTGCTGTCTCTCCTCGTTGCCACGGTCGCGTCCGCCTCCCCCAGTGCCCCGCCCGCGCCGCCGCCCACCACCGGTGGCGGCGGGGGCAGTGCGCCGTCCCGGCGGGATGCCCTGGAGGTCACCTTTTTCAACGACGGCACCGTGATGCTGTTCAAGAAGCAGTGGGCCGCCGCGCAGCAACAGTTGGAGGCGGCGCTGGCCATCAACGAGAAAATGGCCGAGGCGCACAACAACCTCGCCTATGTCCTGCGCAAACAGGGCGCGGACCGCTACGCCGCTTCGCTGCAGCACTACAACCGCGCCATCGAGCTCAAGCCCAAGATGGCCGAGGCCTACATGTATCGCGGCGCGCTTTACGCGCTGAGCGGCAAGGCCGACCTCGCGCAGGCCGACTACGACACCTTGGTCAAAATGAAGTCCAAGCTCGCTCCCCACCTCAAGAAGGTCATCGACACCGGCACGGAGGAGGAGCCCGAGCAGTTCTACGGCGTCTCCAAGAAACAGTAGGCGGCCGTCAGACTTTCACCGGCTTGAGGCCCCAGATGTCCTTCGCATATTCGCGAATGGTGCGGTCGCTGGAGAACTTGCCCATGCGGGCGGTGTTGAGGATGGCCATCTTCGCCCACTTTGCCTTGTCGCGATAGGCCGCATCCACCCGGGCCTGCGCCTCACAGTAGCTGCGGAAATCCGCCAGCAGTAGATACGGGTCACCACCCGACATGAGGCTGCCGTGCACGAGCGAGAACGCGCCCTGCTCGCCCGGCGTGAAATAGTCGCTGCCGAGCCAGTCGATGACGGCGCGCAGCTCCTCGTCGGCCTGGTAGTAGTTCCATGGGTTGTAACCCTTCTGCCACAGCATCTCAACTTCCGGCACAGTGAGGCCGAAGATGAAGATGTTCTCCGCGCCAACCTCCTCCTGGATCTCGACGTTCGCGCCGTCGAGCGTGCCGATGGTGAGCGCGCCGTTCAGCGACAGCTTCATGTTGCCGGTGCCCGAGGCCTCCTTGCCGGCGGTGGAGATCTGCTCGGAAAGATCGGCGGCCGGGATGATCTTCTCGGCGAGCGACACGCGGTAGTTCGGCAGGAAGGCGACCTTCAGCTTGCCGCCGATGCGCGTGTCGGCATTGATGCGCGCGCCGATGGTGTTGATCGCGCGGATGATGTTTTTCGCCAGGTCGTAGCCGGGCGCGGCCTTGGCGCCGAAGACGAAGACGCGCGGCACGAGGTCGAGCCCCGGGTTCTGCACCAACCGGCGGTAAAGCGCGAGGATGTGGAGCAGGTTCAGGTGCTGGCGCTTGTATTCGTGCAGGCGCTTGATCTGCACGTCGAAGAGCGCGTCGGGGGAAACGGTGACGCCACACTCGGCCTGGATCGTCGCCGCGAGGTCCACCTTGTTGGCGCGCTTGATCGCCATGAACTCCTTCTGGAACGCCGTGTCGCCGGCGGATTTCTCCAAACCGTGCAGCAGGTCGAGGTCGCGCACCCAGCCGGCGCTGCCGAGCTTCTTCGTGATCAGCGCGGACAAGCGCGGGTTGCTCTTGAGCAGCCAGCGGCGCGGCGTGATGCCGTTGGTCTTGTTCTGGAATTTGCCCGGGTAGAACGCGTCGAACTCGGGAAAGAGATCCTTCTTCAGCAGCGCGGTGTGCAGCGCGGCGACGCCGTTGACCGTGTGCGAGCCGGCGACGGCGAGGTTGGCCATGCGGACGTGCTTGCCGCCATTCTCCTCGATGATGGAGCAGATGCGCTTCTTTTCATTGTCGCCGGGCCACTTCGCCTCGACGCCCTGCATCAGGCGCGTGTTGATGTCGTAGATGACCTGCAGATGGCGCGGCAGGACCTTTTCGAAAAGTCCCACGCTCCACTTCTCCAGCGCCTCGGGCAGCAACGTGTGGTTGGTGTAGGCGAAAGTCCTGCTCACGATGGCCCACGCGGCGTCCCACTCCAGGTTCTGCTCGTCGAGCAGGATGCGCATCAGGTCCACGATCGCGATGGCGGGATGCGTGTCGTTGAGTTGCACGGCGACCTTGTCGGCGAAATTCTTCCACGAGTTCGCGGGGTTGCGGAAGTGCCGACGGATGATGTCGCGCAACGAGCATGACACGAAGAAATATTGCTGCATGAGACGCAGCTCCTTGCCGTTCTCCGTCTTGTCATTCGGGTAAAGCACCTTGGAGACCGTCTCCCCGAGGGCCTTCTCGCGCACGGCTTCGACGTAGCCGCCGCTGTTGAAGGCGGCCAAATCAAAATCATCGGAGGCCTTCGAGGCCCAGAGGCGGAGGAGATTCACCGTCTGCGTGCCGTAGCCCGCGGTCGGGATGTCGTGCGGCACGCCGAGGATCGTCTTGGTGTCGACCCAGCGCGGGCGGTAGTTGCCGCGATCGTCGAAGACATTCTCAACGCGGCCGAAGAAGCGGACCTCCTGCGTGTATTCGACCCGGACTACTTCCCACGGATCGCCGAGGAGGGTCCAGTTGTCCGGGTGCTCGACCTGGCGGCCGTTGACGAACTCCTGCTTGAACAGGCCGAACTCGTAATAGATGCCGTAACCGAGCGCGGGATAATCGAGCGTCGCGAGCGAATCGAGGAAGCACGCCGCGAGGCGGCCGAGGCCGCCGTTGCCCAGGCCCATGTCGGCCTCGGCCTGGCGGATCTTCTCGAAATCCTGGCCGAGTGACTTGAGCGCCTCCTTGGCGGTGTCGAGCAGACCGGTCGCCAGCAGATTGTTGCCGAACAGCCGGCCCATGAGGTATTCGAGCGAGAAGTAGTAGATGCGGCGGACGTTGTTGGCGTTGTGCACCGCCTGCGTTGCGATCATGCGTTCGTGGATGTGGTCGCGCACCGCGAGGGCCGTGGCGACCATCCAGTCGTGCGGCGTGGCCGAGCCGGCATCACGCGCGAGCGTCGAGACCAAGTGCCGCAGGATGAGCGAACGGAGGATTTCCGGGGTGGAATCGGTATGCGGACGGCCCGGGCTTTTGGCCGGCTTGGCGGCGGTAGTGGTTTTCGAAGGCATGGAAGGGAAGGAATCACAAGTCGTGCCAACGCCACAGGCAAGGCGGGATTAGCCCCGCCGCCCAATCTTAACCGCCTCCCCCGCCCTCAGCGCTGAAAACGCCGCCCCAACTCCCCCTTGCTCAGCTCAAAATGCGTCGGCCGGCCCGCCGGGCTGGTATGGGGCTGGGTGCAGGCGAAAAGCCGGGCGACCAGGGCAAGCGCCTCGGCCTCGCTAACCGCCGCGGGCAACCGCACCGCCTTCTGCGCGGCCAGGCGGGCCAGCTCTTCGTTGGCCAGCTCGGCCTTCTTGTCGTCGAGGCGGCCCTCGCGGATCAGTCCGATGACATCGCGCAGGAAAATTTCCGCGTCGGCCGGCTCCAGCCAGACCGGCACCGCCTCGATTCGGAAGAAATTCCGGCCGAACTCGGCGACTTCCAGTCCATGCGCCTGCAGGAATTTCAAACGGTCAGTCAGCAGCGCGCTGGCGATTGCATCCAGCTCCACCGGCAACGCGAACAGCAGCCGCTGGCTGGCGACCTCGCCTTTTGCAAAATCGGCCTGCAGGCGCTCGAACCACACGCGCTCATGCGCCGCGCGCCGGTCGAGCACCACCAAGCCACCCGGCGCCTCGAAGAGCGCATAGTCACCGTGCGCCGTGCCCAGAAAACGCCAGCCCATCAGGGCGGAGGCCGGCAGCGGCGCGCGCGGGGGCGAAGGCGGAACCGAAGGCGCGGCCGGGACAGGCGCGGCCGGCTTGGGATGGATTTCCGCCGTGAACGGGACACGGGTGAACGGCCGGAACGGCTGCGACATCACACTGGGCAGTGGCTGGTAGGGCGCTGACTCCGTCCGCGCCGAGGCGGGCAGCGGAGTGCCCGCCCTACCCACCGGGTCGCCCGGCATGACTTCGGCCGCTTCCCTGCTCCCCGCTCCCTGCTCCCTGCTAGGCTGCCCCCACTCCCGCAGCGCCTGCAACACGGCGCGAATCACAAAGCCGCGCACCGCACCCTCGCCGCGGAAACGCACCTCTCGCTTCGCGGGATGCACGTTCACGTCCACCGCCGCGGGGTCGAGGTCGAGAAACAGCACCGCCACGGGATAGCGGCCCTTGGCCAGCGAAGTCGCATAGGACTCGATCAGCGCGTAATTCAGCGTGCGGCTGTCCACTGGCCGGCGGTTGACGAACATCAACATCTCGTGCCGTGTGGCGCGGCTGACGCCCGGCTTACCGATGAGCCCGCTGAGCTTCAGGCCCGTCTCGCCCATCTCGACGGGCAACAGGTCGGCGGCGAGCTGCCGGCCGAAAATCTCGGCCACCCGCTCGGCCAGCGTCGAGCACACGGGTGATTGGAACAGCACGCGGCCGTCCTCCACGAGGGTGAAGGCCGTGGCCGGGCAGGCCAGCGCGTAGAGCCGCACCGTCTGGATGATGTGCGCCGACTCGGTCGAGTCGGCCTTCAGGAACTTCCGGCGCGCGGGCACGGAGTTGAACAGATGGGTGACGGTCGTGCGCGTGCCCGGCGCCACGCCGCATTCGCGCACGTGCACGAGCTTGCCGCCGTTGATCACGATCTCGGTGCCCGGGCCGGTGGCGGGCCGCGTCTGCAATTCGAAATGGGAAACGCTGGCGATGGACGGCACGGCCTCGCCGCGGAAGCCGAAGGTGTCCAGCCGGTCAAGGTCGGCCGTCTCGGTGAGCTTGCTGGTCGCGTGCCGCTCGAGCGAGAGCAGCGCGTCGTCCTTGGTCATGCCGCTGCCGTTGTCCTCGACGCGAATGTAGCTGCGCCCGCCGTGGCGGAACTCCACCTCGATGCGGGTGGCGCCGGCGTCGAGGCTGTTCTCGACCAGCTCCTTCACCACTGCGGCCGGGCGCTCGATGACCTCGCCGGCGGCAATCTGGTTCGCGACCCGGTCAGAGAGAATACGGATGGTCGGCATGATGCAGATCAGGAAACAATCGCGGAAGCGCGAAGGAGCGGAAGCACGGAATTATTGAGTCAGGACTACCCGCTTGATGTCGAGCGTGGGCCGGGCGAAATTAATCACCAATGCCAGCTGGGCGGGTATTGCCTTAAGATAAGACCGCGCGGTGGCCAGGTGAGCGCTTTCGATCCCCGCCGTGGCCTTGAGCTCCACCACAACCAAGCCATTGATGAATAGATCCAATCGGTGCTCTCCCACCGGCTTCCCTTCATAAAACACCGGGATCAATTTTTGTCGCTCATAGCGAAGTCCCGCCTTCTGCAACTCAAGGCAAAGCGCCTCCTCATAGATTTTCTCCAGAAATCCCGGTCCGAGGGCTTTGTGCACGTTGATACAGCAGCCGATTATTTGCTCCGAGAGTTCAGCATGGATCAGTGGCATGGCATCTCCGCTCCTTCGCGTTTCCGCGATCTCAGGTTTATTGGAGCAGTTTCGCCCAACGCTTGAACTGCAGCGCGACCTGCGCCGGGCCGGGCATGCCCGTGCCCTTGCGGCGGGCCATCGCCTTCTGCAGGTGAAAGGATTCCACCCAGCCCTTGGCAAACTTGGGGTGCACGGTGCGGACCTCGGCCAGCGTCAGCCGGTCGAGCGCCACTTTCTTCTGCTCGGCCAGACGCACCACCGCGCCCACGGCATGGTGGGCCTCGCGGAACGCGACGCCCCGGCGCACGAGATAGTCGGCAAGATCGGTCGCTAGCAACGCGGGATCGGCGACGGCCGTGGCGCACTTGGCCCGGTTCATCTTCAGGCCCGCGATCGTGCCGGCCAGTACCTGCAGGCACAGCACCGTCTGGTCGTGGCTGTCGAAAACCGGCGGCTTGTCCTCCTGGAGGTCGCGATTGTAGGTGAGCGGCAAGCCCTTCACGAGCACGAGCAACGTGGTCAGGTTGCCCTGCAATCGGGCCGACTTGCCGCGCAAGAGCTCCAGCGAGTCCGGATTCTTCTTCTGCGGCATCAGGCTCGAGCCGGTGCAGAACGCGTCCGGCAGGTCGACGAACTTGAATTCATGGCTCGCCCAGAGGATGAGGTCCTCCGCGATGCGGGAAAAATGCGTCCCGGCCAGCGCGCAGGCAGCCGCAAACTCGATGTAGGTGTCTCGGTCGCTGACCGCACCCATGCTGTTCCGGGTGGCCCGCGGCCGGCCGGCCTCGTCGACGAAGCCCAGCAGCTTCGCCGTGAACTCGCGGTCGATGGGCAGCGTCGTGCCGGCGATGGCGCCGGAACCAAGCGGGCACCAGTTGGCATGGTCGGCCACGGTGGCGAAGCGCTCGGCGTCACGGGAAAGCATCTCGAGATAGGCGAAAAGATGGTGCGCGAGGAACACCGGCTGGGCCCGCTGCAGGTGCGTGTAGCCGGGGATGAGCACGGCGCGGTTCTTCTCCGCGATCTTGAGGATGGCGCGCTGGGCGGCGGTGATGTGGCCGATGATCTCGGCGCAGGCCGCCTTGAAGTAGAGCCGCATGTCGGTCGCGACCTGGTCGTTGCGGCTGCGGGCCGTGTGCAGCTTGGCGGCCGCGGGCACGCGCCTGGTCAGCGCCTGCTCGATGTTCATGTGCACGTCCTCGAACTGCGCGTGCCACTTGAATTTGCCGGCGGCGATCTCGCGCCCGATGGCATCGAGACCGCGGTGGATAGCGTCGCGTTCCTTTTTGCTGATGAGGCCGACCTTCGCGAGCATGGCCGAGTGGGCCTTGCTGCCTTGGATATCAAACGGGGCGAGGCGGCGGTCGAACGACACGGATTCGCTGAAACGCAGCATCAGCTCGGCGGGACCCGCCGAGAAACGTCCACCCCAGGTCGCTTGCGCCTGCTTTGCCATAGGGGGCGAAGCAACGGCCCGCCGCCGGTCTTGGCAACGCGGAAATAAGGCCGGAGGCAGGGATCGCGGAAACACGAAGGGACGGAAACACGGAGCCCGGCACCGAAATGTCCGTGTTTCCGCTCCTTCGTGTTCCCGCGATTTCTCCGGGCAATTCCAGTTTGCCTGCAACCTCTCCCCTCCCATGGTGACTTTATGCGGATGTCGCGATTAAGACTGTGCCTGTTCCTCCTGCTGGCTGCTGTGGCGGGCCTGCGCGCGCCGGCCGCGCCCGACCTGACCAGCTGGGAACACGTCAAGGTGGCCCCGATGAGGACCTCCATTTATGTCGGCAGCGTGCGCCTCACCACGGACACGTTCGAGCGGAAGGGCTCCACCCTCGTCGCCACCTACGAGGCCAAGGTCGTGCCGTGGTTTTTCTGGGGGGAGACCGGCCGGATCACCCTCACCCTCACCGACGCGGACCTGGCCAACATGGCCCGCGGCGAGACCGCGGAGTTCACCGGCGAGGCCTTCAACCACAAGAACAAGCCCCGCTCGGTCACCGGCCGGGTGCAGCCCGCCACCGCCACCTCCGGCAAGATCAAAGTCCGCATCATGGCGGACGGCATCGAGCTGATCTTCAACTCGACCTACGAGTTCGTGGAGACAAAACAGGCCGACCGGCCGACCGTCACTCCACCCAGTGGAAAGTGACGGGCCGCTCGATGGCCGGGTGCAGGCTGTGATGCACCGGGCAATTGAGCGCCGCTTTCTCCAGCACGCCGGCCGGGTCCTTCGCCTTCGGGAATGGCAGCCAGATCTGGGTCGCGATGCGCACGATCCGACGCGGCAGGTCGGTGGACATTTCCTTCGTCACTTCCCATTTCACGCCGGGAATGTCGAAGCCCAGCTTGGTCTTCGCCGCGATGGCCATGGTCGTGACCATGCAGGAGGCAAATGAGGCGGTCGTCAGGTCGGTCGGCGAAAACGCCAGGCCGCGGCCGTGGTTGTCCTTGGGCGCGTCGGTCTCGATCTTCTGGCCGGACGGGCCGTGGGTGAGTTGGCAATTGAGTTCGCCAGTGTAGGTGCCGGTGCTTTTGACCATGCACGGAGAGAAACCACGAAACACACCAAAGACACGAAAAAAGGCACGGCCCCAACCAATCGCGGAAAGAAGCAGAGTTCCGTCAATCCGCGCTTTCGCTCTTCCGCGTTTCCGCGATTGCCCGGGTCTTATTTGAATCGTTTCAGCCGCGCAGCGACGTCGGCGCGCAGCCGATCGATGTGAGCCAAGGTGAATTTTTCCACCGACAGCTTGTCGTCCCGCACGAGCGGCGTCAGGTCCATCGCCCACGTCAGGGCCGTGGCGCGGTCGGTGGCGTGCGAGGTGTGGAAGGTGGCGTTGGCCAACCGGCGCCCGGCGATCGCCAGGTCGTAACGCTTGCCGCCGGCGATCTGCGAGGCGAAGGCCGCGATGAGCTTGGCGGCGAGTTTCGGCTGGGCGGAGTCGTCGAGCACGACCTTGTCGGTGTCGAGCAGCCAGTCGAGATTGCGCCAGACCTCGCAGCCGTAGACGGCCTTGGGGCGAAGCCGCGCCGGCAACGAACGCAGCGCCTCGAGGCTGCGCTGGAAGCAGGCGACATGGGTGTCGTGCTTGTCGGCAGGATTGTGCAGATAGACGATGTCGGGCGTTGTGGCCCGCAGGATCGCCGCGAGATCCGCCACGACCTCGAGTCGGTGCGGATCCTTGACCACCGCGCTGGGGTGTGCGAGCTGGAGCATGGCGCCATAGTGGCCGAGCTGGGCCGCGCGACGCTGCTCCGTCCGGCGGACGGCTTTCATCTGTTCGTCGGAAAACTTTGCAAACTTTCCCGCGCGCGGGCTGCCGCCGCCGTCAGTGATGACCACGCCGGTGAATGTGCGCCGGGCATAGCCCGCGCTGATGCCGTGATAGGCGAGAATCTCAATGTCGTCCTGATGCGCCGCGAGGCAGAGGTGCGTCGTGCGCGCCAGCGCCGCCGCCAGCGGACGGCGGTCCGGCACATAGGAATCAGCAGCGGGCTGAGAAAGATTCACGGACACGAGTTAGCCACGAAAAGGCGCAAAAAGACACAAAAAGAAGTGATCCAATTCGGATCTGTTTTCGTGACCTTTTGCGCCTTTTCGTGGCTAAGAATTCTTCAGGCTCAGCTGCTCTATCCTGGTCGCACGGCCAGCAGGATCAAACTCCACCAGGGCGGCCGACAGGCGGTTGTCACCGGTGGCCACCTCGAAGCGCCGCGGCATGCCGTCGAGGAAGCGGCCGACGACCGGTTCGATCTCACGACCGAGCACCGACTCGTGCGGACCGGTCATGCCGACATCGCACATGAAGGCTGTTTGCTTGCGCAGCAGCGACGCATCAGCCGTGGCGACGTGCGTGTGCGTGCCGAGCACGGCCGTGACGCGACCGTCGAGGTGCCAGCCCATCGCCTGTTTTTCCGAGGTCGCCTCGGCGTGGATCTCGACCAACGCGCCATCAAATTGACCGGAGAGTTTCTGCAGCAAAGCGTCCGCCCCGAGGAACGGACATTCGGCCTTCAGGCCCATGAAGCTGCGACCCAGCACCGTGAACACGAGCAGCCGGAAACCGTTTCTCTCGACGATGACGTGATCGCGGCCCGGGTTGCCCGCCGGCAGGTTGGCGGGGCGGCAGACGCGCTCCAGCGCGGTGACCTCGTGTTCGAAGCCCTTCTGGTCCCACACGTGGTCGCCGAGCGTGACGACGTCGACGCCCGCCGCTAGCAGCGACATGCAGAGGGAGCCGGTGATGCCGGCGCCAGCCGCGGCGTTCTCGCCGTTGGCGATGACAAAATCGATGCTTTGCTCGACGCGGACCCTCGGCACCAGCGCAGCAACGATCTCACGCCCGGGCTTGCCGACGATATCGCCGATGAAGAGGAGCTTCATGAACTACGGCGCGAGGTAGGCGGCGCCGGAGGCGTTGCCGAGCGACGTCGGGCTGAGCCGCGTGGCCTTGCCGGTCTCCGTGTCGACCAGGTAGAGGCTGCGGGTGTTGGCCGCGCGGAAGGTGCAGACGACATGGCGGCCGTCAGCCATCCAGACCGGCTCGATGGCATCGGCGGGCGCCTTCGAGACCACCGCGCCCTTCCCACTCGCCAGGTCGTAAACGGCGACCTGGAAGCCGTGGCCCTGGGCCGCGGTGAAGACGATCTTGTTGGGATTGGCGGCGCTCCAGTCCGGCTCGGCGCAATAGTTGAAGCCGGTCACCAGGCGGGTCATCGGCCCACCGTTCGACGACATGACCTGCAGCTGGGGCCGGCCCGTGGCGATGACATCGGAAGTGAAGATCAAGCGCGAACCGTCCGGCGACCACGTGGGCGAGGCCTCGACCGCCTGGTTGTTCGTGAGGCGCCGGATCTGCCGGCCCTGGGCGTTGCCGACGTAAACCTCGGGGTTGCCCTCGCCGGAGAGCACCATCGCGACGCGCTGGCCGTCGGGGCTGAAGCTGCCGCCGCTGTTCGTGCCCTTGAAACTCGCGAGCAGGGAAATGCGGCGGTTGTCCAGCTCGAGCACATAGATGTCGGGGAAGCTGGTGCGGTAACTCGTGAAGACGATCCGCGTGCCACTCGGCACCCAGCGCGGGCTCATGATCTGCTTGCCATCGGCCGTCCAGCGCTGGGCCTCGCCGAAGAAAAGATCGGAAGTGTAGATCTCGGTCTTGCCCGTCGCCTCGCCGACAAACGCCAGCTTGCCCGCGAAGAAACCGCGCAGCCCGCTCGTCTTGGTGACGGCGACGTCGGCCGCGCGGAGCAGCGCGTTGCGCTGGCTCGTGCCGGAGACGGTTTCGGTGTGCACCGGTGTGCCGGCGCTGCCCTTGGTGATGCTGACGGTGACCGCGGTCGCGCCGGCCGGGGTGAAGGTGATTTTGAAGGCGCTGCCGCTGTCGGAAATGCGATAGCGGCCGTGGGCTCCAAAGGCCTTCAGCGCCAGGTTCTGCAACTCAGGCGAGGAAGAGCTGATCGTGACCGCGATGGTCTGGATGTCGGCGGCGACGTCGACGGTGCCGATTTCACGCTGGGCGAAGAGGGGCGCGGCAAGCGCGAGCCCAAGGAGGAAGCGAAAGGCATTCTGCATGAGGGTGAGTCTGGAATTACTGATTAAAGTTCGGTCCGGTTTTTGTTTTACTCCCGGCAACCTACTCACAAGGTCAAAGCCACTCGTTTTCCAAGCAATTTTCACGACCCATTGTGACCGCCGACACCATCAAGGAAGCCCTCAAGCAGGTAAAGTATCCCGGATTCAGCCGGGATATCGTCTCTTTCGGGCTCGTGCGCTCGGCGACGTTCACGGACGGCACCGCCCAGGTCGCGGTAGCCATCACGACTTCGGACCCCAAGGTCCCGACGGCGCTGAAGGCGGAGATCGAGAAATGCCTGCGCGCCCTGCCCGGCGTGAAGGACGTGATCATCGAGCTCGCCGTCTCGGCCGCCAAGGCCCCGCCCCAGCCCGGCCAGACCACCCCGGGTGCCGGCACCGCTCCCACGGGCCTCAAGCACTCCGTAGCCATCGCCTCGGGCAAGGGCGGCGTCGGCAAGTCCACTTTTGCGGTCAACCTTGCCTGCGCCCTCGCCCAGCTTCTCGAAGCGCGTGGCCGCCCGGGACGCGTCGGCCTGATGGATTGCGACATCTACGGGCCCTCGGTGCCGCTCATGATGGGCCTGCAGGGCCGCCCCGCCATCGACGGCGAATCGCTGGTGCCGCTGGAGCGTTATGGCGTGAAGGTGATGTCCATGGGTTTCCTCGTGGATGACAACACCCCGGTCGTCTGGCGCGGCCCGATGATCATGAAGACCATCCAGCAGTTCGTCCAAAACGTGAAGTGGGGCGAACTGGACATCCTGCTCGTTGATTTGCCCCCCGGCACGGGCGACGCCCAGCTTTCGCTGGTGCAGACGCTCCCGCTCGACGGTGCAATCCTCGTGACCACGCCCCAGACCGCGGCGACTAACATTGCCCGCAAGGGCGGCCTGATGTTCCAGAAGGTCAACGTGCCGCTGCTCGGGGTGGCCGAGAACATGAGCTGGTTTGAGGATGCCAACGGCAACCGGCAGTCCCTCTTCGGCGAAGGTGGCGGCGCCACGACCGCAGAGTTGCTTGGCACCGGCCTGCTTGGCCAGGTGCCGCTATTCGCTGAAATTCGCGCGGGCGGTGACACCGGGCATCCGGTCACTGTCAACAACCCTGAAGGCAAGCCGGCGCAGGTTTTTCGCGAGATCGCCGCTGGCCTGCTCGCCAAGCTGAAGATTTGAGGTGGAACGCGTTGGTTTGGCAAGCGTGCTGAAGTCAGCCCGCTCCACCCCAAGGCAACCATTAAGACACGCCGGCTGAGCACGCGGGTTGACACGGGCGCCGCGGGACATCTAGGGTGTTTCTCGCATGACACAGCAGCCGGGCCGCCACCATCTTCCGACGATGCAAGTCGGGTGTATTTTCGTCTGTCGCTAAGCCCCCACCGTGCCTGCCATGACGCCCTCTCCCACAGAAACCGCCGGCAGCCGCGACTTCGTCAAACAGTCGAGCCTCTACCAGGAGTTCCTGGCGGAACGGGAGGAGATCCTGAAGCACAAGTGGATCGAGTCGGAGCGCCTGGGTTATGACATCGGCTTTGAGCGCGCTCTGCTCGATTGGATCCGCAAGCATCGGGACAGCTGGCGCGCCGCGCGCCGCGCGCAACTGGCTACGGGTGCCACGCCGCCGGTCGAGGCCAAGAAGTAGGGCCCGGCCCGCCACCTCGGCGGGCTTTTTCATTTGTAGGGTCGCCGCTTGTCGGCGGACCGTCGCGGCTG
>JANYAM010000119.1 GCA_025361365.1 Opitutus sp.
GAGAACCCCGAGGGGAAAAAGACCTACGTCGCGGCGGCGTTCCCGAGCGCGTGCGGCAAGACCAATTTCGCCATGATGATCCCGCCCCGGGCATTTGCCCGGAAAGGCTGGAAGGTCTGGACCGTCGGCGACGACATCGCGTGGATCAAGCCGGACGCCAAAGGGCGCCTGCGCGCGATCAACCCCGAAGCCGGCTTCTTTGGCGTCGCGCCGGGCACGAGCAACCAGACGAATCCCAACGCCATGAAGGCGCTGGCGAAAAACACCATCTTCACGAACGTCGCGCTCACGGACGACGGCGGCGTCTGGTGGGAAGGCATGACCGCCGAGCCGCCGGCGCACGCCCTCGACTGGCAGGGTCGTGACTGGACGCCGGCGCTGGCGAAGGAGAGCGGCGCCAAGGCGGCGCATCCGAACTCCCGGTTCACGGCGCCGGCGGCGCAGTGCCCGACGATGGACCAGGATTGGGAGAAGCCCGAGGGGGTGCCGATCAGCGCGTTCATCTTTGGCGGCCGCCGCGCCACGACGATGCCGCTCGTCTACCAGGCGTTCAACTGGAGCAGCGGCGTCTATGTCGGCGCGACCATGGGCTCGGAGATGACCGCGGCCGCCGCCGGCACGATTGGCAAGGTCCGCCGCGACCCGATGGCCATGCTGCCGTTCTGCGGTTACAACATGGGCGACTACTTCCGTCACTGGATCAACATGCAGCGCAACCTCAGCGAGACGCCGCGCATCTTCCACGTGAACTGGTTCCGCAAGGACAAGGACGGGAAGTTCATGTGGCCCGGTTTTTCGGAAAACATGCGCGTCCTCAAG
The DNA here is from genome assembly GCA_025361365.1 of Opitutus sp. Lineage (GTDB taxonomy): Bacteria > Verrucomicrobiota > Verrucomicrobiia > Opitutales > Opitutaceae > Lacunisphaera. The sequence continues at coordinate 820 of JANYAM010000119.1, forward strand.
TGGATCGTCGACCGCGTCCGCGCCGGCGGCCGCGCCAAGGAGACGCCCATCGGTTGGATGCCGCGCTACCAAGACATGGAGTGGGAGGGCCTCGACTTTTCGAAGGAGAAGTTCGAAGAGCTGCAAACCTTCGATCGCGCCGCCTGGCGCGCCGAGGTGCTCGGCCATGAGGAGCTCTTCCTCGACCTGCATGCCCACCTTCCGAAGGAGCTGATGTTCGAGCGCGAACTACTTATTTGCCGCATGTAGTTCCGCTGGAATGGGTTTCTAGCAAATATATCACCCCAGATAAACTGGGTGTTTCTACCTAATGCCCCTTGCCATTTAGGCTCAGGGGTTAAGACTGGTGGAACTTGAGCGGCTTGCAGAAAATGTTTGGTCTGGCGGCGTGGCGCACCTGGAGTGCGACCATGCTGGGTGTTGGGCTGGTGACCGGTTCGCTGCAGGCCCAGGTCGTCACGGAAACTTTCAAGAACGCGACGGCGCCGGGCTGGGTCTTTGCGGGCAATGGCTACGTGCCGACGCTGACCTCGGGCACGGCGGGAGCCGACGGCAATGCCGCCGGCGATGGCTGGCTGCGGCTGACGACGCCTGCGCTCAACGAGGCGACCAGTGCCTACTACAACACCGCTTTTACCGCAGCGAACGCGACCGTTTTCGCTAAGTTCGACTATGAGTCATACGGTGGCACGGGCGCGGATGGCATCACGTTCTTCCTATTCGATGGTTCCACGGCCTTCAACGTGGGCGCCAACGGTGGCTCCCTCGGCTACGCGCAAAAAACCGGCGTGAACGGCCTGGCCGGTGGCTACCTCGGCATCGCGCTCGACGAATACGGCAACTTCTCCTCCGCGTCCGAGGGTCGGTCCGGCGGCTTGAACGGCACGACCGGTCTGGTGCCTGACGCCATCGCGGTGCGCGGTCCCGGTAGCGGCGTGAACGGCTACGCCTACCTCGGCGGCAGCGGCACCCTGGCGCAGTCCATCGACTCAGCCACCCGGCCCGTCCAAACCAACACCGTGCAGATGCTGCTGTCCGCCACCAACCAACTCACGGTCACGCTCCAGCAAGGCGGCACCTCGCCGCAGACGGTCCTGCAGATGGATCTCTCCGGTTATGCCCGGCCGGACACGCTGAAGTTCGGTTTCTCCTCGGGCACTGGCGACTCCACCAACTACCACGACGTCCGCAACCTCAACGTCACCACGCTCACCGCGAACCTCTGGTCGGGTAACAACGGCGACGGTCTCTGGGCCACCAATACCAATTGGAACCCTACCGTCGTGCCGACGGCCGGCGCCGATATCCTGTTCGACAACACCTACGTCACCTCCGCCCAGACCATTAACACGGGTGCCAATCGCAACGTCCGCTCGCTGTCGTTCGACACGCCCTACGCCTACACACTGAACAACAACACGCTCACCTTCGACAACCAGGGCGTGGCCAGTTTCTCCGGCATCGCGGTCTCGCAGACGCACGGCACGGCGACCAACACCATCAACTCCGCCCTCGCGCTCAACAACGCCATCAACATCCGCAACAATTCCACGGGCGCGCTGAACCTCACCGGGACCATCGCCAACAACGGCTACGCGCTCACGCTCGACGGCAGCGGCACCGCGGCCACGCTCTCCGGCGTCATTTCCGGCACCGGCGCCCTGATCAAGAACGACACCGGCACCGCGGCCCTCAACGCCGCCAACACTTACTCCGGCGGCACCACCGTCAACAACGGCACCCTCACGACCAACAACAATGCCGGCTTCGGCACCGGCGCGGTCAACCTCGCCGGTGGCAGCATCGCCTCGACGGGCAGCAACACCATCGCCAACGCCGTCAACCTCACGGCCAGCGGCGGCATCTCCGGTTTCACCCTCAGCAACACGCTCACCCAGACCGGCAGCAACACGCTGAACCTCGCCAACTCCACTCTCGGGGCCGTCGCGCTCGGCGGCGGCACGCTCACGACGCAGGTCGACAGCGGCACCAGCACCATTTCCGGCGTCATCGCCAACGGCGCCCTCACCAAGACCGGGGCCGGCACCCTCACCCTCAACGGGGCCAGCACTTACACCGGCACGACCACGGTCGCCGAGGGCACCCTTCGCCTCGGCGCCAGCGACCGCCTGGCCAACGCCTCCAATCTCAACCTCAGCGGCGGCACGCTGGCCTTGAACGGTTTCTCCGAGCAAGTCGGCACCCTGACCTTTTCCAACGGTGGCGGAGTGGACTTCGGCTCGGCGGCCGGCGCGAACAACCTGCTCTTCTCCAGCATCAGCGGCACCCCGTCGGGTGTGCTGACCATTTCCAACTGGCAAAGCGCCACCGACGTTTTCGCCTCCTCAACCGCCCTTTCCTCCACCGTCCTGGACCAGATGTATTTTGTGGGCTACGGCGCCGGCGCCACCCAGGGGGCCGCGCAGACGGTCAGCGGTTACGGCGCCGGCTGGATGCCGATCCTGGCGCCCTCCACGAGCGCCGGCTGGACCACGTGGGACAGCGGCAACGGCAGCAACCGCTGGGATCGCGGAACCAACTGGAATCCGGACTTGGCCAATGGCTGGACGTCGACCAACACCACCAAGGTCGCCTTTGGCACCGGCGCCAACACCACGGTCGATCTCCGCGCCGACCGCACGATCAACGCCATGCGCTTCGATGCCGGCAGCGCCTCCTTCAACATCGGCAACAGCCAGGCCTACACCCTTACCTTCGACGGCCCCAACGCCGGCAGCCTCGCCTTCATTCAGCAGTCCAGCGCCAATGACCAGAGCATCACCGTCGGCACCGTCAACCTGGCTAAGAACACCGTGGTCGACATGATCGGCACCGGTAATCTCACCATTTCCTCCGCCTTGACCGGCTCTGCCAGCCTGGTGAAGGAAAACACCGGCGGCACCCTCATCCTCTCCGGCAACAGTTCGGCCTATGCGGGCAACATCTACGTCAACGCCGGCACCCTGCAGATTCAAAACTCCAATGCCCTCGGCAACACCACCGGTACGACCACGGTGGCCGACGGCGGCACCCTGGCGCTCTCCGGGGCCATCAACTCGGCGGAGAACATCACGGTGGCTGGCTCCGGCGTGGCCGGCGCCGGGGCCCTGCAGGGCGTCTCGGGCACCAGCACGTTGTCCGGCACGGTCACCCTCGCCGGCGCCACCACCGTCGGCGCCACCACGGGCAACACCCTCGCGCTGGGCGCCATCTCCGGCCCCAATCAGAATCTCAGCACCACCGGCGCCGGCAATGTCAACCTGACCGGCGCCCTCACCACCGGGACCGGCACCCTCACCATCGGCAACTCCGGCACCACCACGATGACCGGCGCGGCCAACACCTCCACCGGCACCACCACCGTCAACGCCGGCACGCTCGCCCTCAACAAGGCCGCCGGCACCACGGCCATCGCCGGCAACCTCACGGTCAACGCCGGCACCGTCCGCCTCGACGCCTCCAACCAGATCGCCAACACCTCCACCGTCACGCTCAACGGCAGCAGCACGCTCAATCTCAACGGCCAGACCGAGACCCTCGGCCAGCTCAACAGCACCAGCGCCACCACGACCACCGCGCTCGGCGCCGGCGCGCTCACCCTCAACGGCCCGAATAACTCCAATTCCAACTACGCCGGCGCGCTCACCGGCACCGGGACCAGCAGCCTGACGGTCACCGGCACCGGCAAAGTCTACCTTTCTGGCAGCGGCAGCGGCTTCAGCGGCACGACCAATGTCGCCAGCGGCACCCTCAACGTCAGCGGCTCGAACACCGTGCTCGGCAGCGGCGCCGTCAATGTCAGCACCGGGGGCAATCTCCAGCTGCAGGGCGGCATCAGCCTCGCCAACGCGGTCACGCTCAACGGCAGCGGCACCTCGCAGAACGGCGCCATCGAGAACTTCGCCGGCAACAACACGCTCTCCGGTGGCCTCACGGTCGCCAGCGCCAGTCGCATCCAGTCCGACGCCGGCACGCTGACACTGTCTGGCAACATCGCGCTCGGCGCCAACTCCCTCACCGTCGGCGGTGCCGGCAACACCACCCAGTCCGCCGTCATCTCGGGCACCGGCAGCCTGACGAAGGACGGCGCCGGCACGCTCACGCTTAACGGCGCCAACACTTATTCCGGCCCCACTACCGTCAGCGCCGGCACGCTGCGCCTCGGCGCCAGCGAACGCATCAACAATCTCTCCGCCGTCACGGTCGCCAGCGGCGCCACCTTCGACGTCAACGGCCAGACCGAGACGGTCGGCTCGCTCGCTGGCGCGGGCATCGTGTCGCTGGGCACCGGCTCTCTCACCGCGGGCGGGGATAACACCAGCACCACCTTCTCCGGCGACCTGAACGGCACCGGCACCCTGGCCAAGACCGGCACCGGCACGCTGACGATCAACAGTGACCTCACCTTTGGCGGCAACCTGAACCTCACCGGCGGCGCGCTCCAGGTGAATGTCGACAACGCCTTCGCCGGCACGGTCACCATCGGGGCTGGCACGACGTTGCGCCTCTCGGACGCGCACCTCACGATGGGCACGCTCAACATCACCGGCAACAGCACCATCGATTTCGCTGGCAGCGCCAGCAGCCTCAGCGTGGCCAACCTCACCATTAGCGCGGGCGTCACCCTGACGATCCTCAACTGGCAGAATGCCACCGACTACTTCTTCGCCGACAACTGGACTGGTGCCGTGCGCGACTCCACCGGTGCCCTCCCGATGAACCAGGTGGTTTTCGACACCGACGGTTCGGCGCCCACGACCTATACCGGCGCGCAGACCAAGTGGCAGAGCTACGACAACCAGATCACCCCCGTGCCCGAGCCGTCCACTTACGGCGCCCTGTTGCTGGGCGCCAGCCTGGCGGGCCTCGGCGCGCGCCGCTGGTGGCGGAATCGTCCGGCCCGGAAGCAAGCTTGCTGAAACAAAATCCCGCGGCACGGTTCTCACCGCGATGCGTTTTTCTTTTTTTCCCCTGCTTCTGCTGGGCCTGGTGGCTGCGCTTCGGGCCGAGGAGGCGTTGCGGCCCGCCACGGCGGATGAGATCGCCCTCTTCAGGGCGGCGATCAAGAACACCAGCCAGGACATCGATCATTGGGCCTACACTGAAAGCACGACGAAGAAGATCGGGGTGACCAAGAAGCCGCGGGGCGAGACCATCGTGCGCTTCGACCCGTCAAAGCCCTGGCCCGAGCAATACACGCCGCTGCAGATCGAGGGCGAGTTGCCGACGGAGAAGCAGCTCAAGGAATACCGCGAGCGCGGCGAAAAGCGCGGCCGCTCAATTACCCGCCGCGCCGAGCAGCAGGCGGCCGCCGCGGATCCTGCCACCGCCTCCGTGCCGGCCGCGCCCAAACTGGCGAATGTGGGAAAGAAGAATGAAAAGAGTGTGACCGCCGATACGGATCACCCGCTCGTCGTCAGCGATGACGGTGAGACGATCGTGTTCGAGGTTCCCCTGATCGACCACGGCACGGGCGTGCCCGTCGAAAAGATCGAGATCCGCGCGGTCGTGGCCAAGGCCGCCCGCCAGGTTCGGCGCGCCACCATGCACATCAAGGAATCCTTCCGCATGAAACTCGTCGCCAAGGTCAAGGCGGGCGAGGCCAGCGTGGACTTCAGCGTTGTGGATCCGAACTACAACCCCGTCATGACCGCCGCCGTCGGCAACTTTGGCGCCTCCCTGATGTTTGTGCCCATGAACGGCATTTTCAGCTCCAGCCGCACCGAGTGGCAGCGGGTGAAGCCTTACAGCGAGCGGCTGCAGGTGAAGATCGGGCCGCTCGAGCTGTTGGATTTCTAAATGTAGGGTCGCCGCTTGCCGGCGGACCGTGACGGGGACTTAGGGTTAATCGCGGTCCGGCGACAAGCGCCGACCCTCCAGGGCAGAGTTCTGACGTTCCGCAGAAATCCCGGATTGCCTGCCGGGGGCGCGCCGCCATGTTCCTGCGCAATGTCCACGCCCCCGTCGCCCCGGGCTGCCGTGCATAGCGAGGAATTCCTCCGCCTGCTCATGCGCCGCCAGCTGAAACTGTCCGTGGCCTGTGCGGCCACCTTCCTGGTCGTCCTGCTCGGCGTCCCGCTCGCCAATTATTTCGCCGCCGACCTGATGGCCACGCGCGTCTTTGGTTTCACGCTGGGCTGGTTCATCCTGGGCGTGCTGTTCTTCCCGTTCGTGTGGGTCATTTCCTGGCTCTTCATCAAGCGGTCCATCGCGCTCGAGACGGACGAGGTGAAGTCGGTCAAACGCTGACGCCATGAAGATACCCCTTCTGCTCGCGGCCGGCCAAGGTCCCTTGGGTGATGTAGATCCGATCATATTTCTTTTTTCCCTCATCACGGTGGGTGCGACCATCTGGATGGGCTTCCGCTCGGCCAGGACCTCGAAGACTGCCAGCGACTTCTTCGTGGCGGGCCGCTCGGTGTCCGTGGGCTGGAACGCCTCGGCCATCTCCGGCGAATATCTCTCAGCCGCGTCGTTCATGGGCATCGCCGGCATGGTGATGGCGAACGGCTACGACGTGCTGTGGTATCCGGTCTGCTACGCGTGTGGCTACCTCTTTCTGCTCCTGTTCATCGCCGGGCCGCTGCGCCGCTTCGGTGCCTACACGATCCCGGACTTCGCCGAGGGCCGCTACGATTCGCCGCTCTTCCGCAAGATCGCCGTGTGCTTCGTGCTGTTCATCGGTTTTGTCTACACGCTGCCGCAGATGAAGGGTGCCGGCGTCACGCTCGCCTACATCTTTCCCGGCATGCCTTATTGGGGCGGCGTCCTGCTCGTCGGCGCGGTCATCACGCTGAATGTCGCGCTCGGCGGGATGAAGGGTATCACGCTGGTGCAGGCCTTTCAGTATTGGATCAAGATGTTCGCCATCAGCCTGCCCGTCTTCGTGCTGATGGCGGTCTACGGTTTCTACGGCACTCATCTTGGGGCGAATAACGGTTGGCAATTCTCGCTCAAAGAACCCAACCCCATAGTTAGTGGCGTCGAGGTGGCCCGCAAGCCGCTCACCGAGAAGGCGCCGAAGGACGACAAGTGGATCGCGCCTTTCGGTCCACTCACGACCAAGGCCGTGGGTGCCGCCGCCGCCGCACTCCCGGTCGAGCAGCGCGCCGCCTATCTGGCGGAATACCAGAAACCTTATTCGCTGCTCTACACCTATTCTCTGATCATCGCACTCGTCTGCGGCACGGCCGGCCTGCCACACATCTTGGTGCGCTTCTACACCAACCCCGACGGCGGTGCGGCCAAGCGCACCACGATGTGGGTGATGATCCTGATCGGTATCTTCTACGTTTTTCCGCCGATCTTCGGTGTGCTTGGGCGAAATCTCATGCCGGACCTTTACGCCGCCACGGGCGCCAAGGGGCCGGACAAAGTGGTATTGGAGCTTCCGCGGCTGCTTAATGAGCGGATTCCGTTCCTTGGCTCCATCCTGAGCGGCATCACCTGCGCCGGCGCCTTCGCGGCGTTCATGAGCACCTTCAGCGGCCTGCTGGTTTCGATGACGGGCGCGTTCGCCCACGACATCTACGGCCGCATCCTCAAGCCCGGCGCCACCGCCGCGGAGCGGATGCGCATGTTCAAGTTCGGTGCCGTCTTCATCGGCGGCATCGCCATCCTGCTGGGCACGCAGGTCGAGGCGCTCCAGATCAACTTCATGGTGAACCAGGCCTTCGCCATCGCCGCCTCGAGCTACTTTCCGCTGCTCTTCATGAGCGTGTGGTGGCGCGGCATGACGATGAAGGGCGCCGCGACGGGCATGCTCGGCGGCGGGCTCTGCGCGCTGCTCTGCACGGGCACGATCATCCTGGGTGACATCGGCAAGATCGACCTCGTGGCGTTCTGGGTGCACCACCCGCTGCTCCGCATCCTCGTCGAGCAGCCCGCCATCTGGACCATGCCGCTTTCGCTCGGCCTGATGTTCATTGTTTCCAAGGCCACCGCGGCGCAAGTGCCGTCGGACATCCGGATGAAGATGCTCGTGCTGCACGCGCCCGAGGAACTCGGGCTCAAGCAGGAATACATCCAGGAGCACCAAGCCGGCGCCGGACACTAAAAGGGTTGAAGAGTGGGAGGGGCTTTATGCCCCGATTCTTCCGGTCACCGTTGGCGAAGTCGGGGCATAAAGCCCCTCCCACATCCAGAATCACGCCTCGTCAGGCGGCGTGAAACCGCGGCGCATGACGTTCTCGGCGACGCTGCGCGGAAACAGGAAGTTCTCGAGGTAGCCCTTGCCGCCGGCCTTGGTGCCGCCGCCGGACATCTTGAAGCCGCCGAACGGGTGCCGCTCGACGATGGCGCCGGTGCAGCCGCGGTTGAGGTAGAGGTTGCCGACGAGCATCTCGTTCTGCGCACGCTCCAGCGCCTTGGGGCTGCGCGAGAACAGGCCGCCGGTCAGCGCGTAGTCGGTGCCGTTCACGAGTGCGAAGGCTTCGTCGAGGTTCTTGGCGCGGAGGATGGCGAGAACCGGGCCGAAGATTTCCTCGCGGGCGATGCCGTGCTCGGGCTTCACGTTGACGAAGACGGTCGGCGGGACGAAGTAGCCCCCGGCAGGAGCCTTCCCCTGGAACGCGAGCTTCGCCTCCTTCTTGCCTTGTTCGATGATCCCGAGGATTTTTTTCTGCGCGTCGGCGTCGATCACCGGGCCGACCATCGTGCCGGGCAGCGCCGGATCGCCGATGGGGAATGAATCGCAGGCGGAGATGAAGCGCTCGAGGAAATGGTCGTAGACCTCGTCGAGCACGATGAGGCGCGAGAGCGCGGAGCATTTCTGGCCGCTAAAGCCGAGGCGCTGTAGAGCGCGGCGGGAATCGCCTCGTCGAGGTCGGCATCGTTGTCGATGACGAGCGCATTCTTGCCGCCCATCTCGCAGACGACTTTTTTCAGCGTCTGCTGGCCGGGCTGGGTCTTGCCGGCGGTCTCCCAGATCTTGCAGCCGACGGCGCGCGAACCGGTGAAGGCGACGAAATCAATCTGCTTGTGGCCGACGAGGTGGGCGCCGACGTCCGCGCCGAAGCCGGGAAGGAAGTGCAGCACGCCGGCCGGCACGCCCGACTCGACCATGATGTCCATCAGCACGGCGCCGATGACGGAAGTCTGCTCGGCGGGCTTCATGATGACACAGTTGCCCGCGACGAGAGGGGCGACGACGAGACCGGTGAGGATGGCCAGCGGGAAATTCCACGGGGCGATGGCGACGCCGACGCCGCGCGGCGTCCAGGTCTGCACGCAGCGCTCGCCGGGGACGGCCTGCGTCACGACGGGCTTCGCGAGCTTGCGCATCTCGACGGCGTAGTAGCGGCAGAAGTCGATGGCCTCGGAGATATCGCCGTCGGCCTCGATCCAGGGCTTGCCTGCCTCGAGAATGAGCAACGCATTCAGTTCCAGGCGGCGCGACTCCATCAGGTCAGCGGCGCGCTCGAGTATTTTCGCGCGGTCGTCGGCCGGGGTGGCGCGCCATTTGGGGAAGGCGGCAACCGAAGCCGCGACGGCGGACTCGGCGTCGGCGACCGTGGCGCGGGCCCACGAGCCGATGATTTGCGTCGGCTTGGCCGGATTGACGGAGGCGATGTATTCGCGATCGGAAATCTTTTTGCCGTTGATGATGAGCGGCCACTTCTTGCCGAGTTGGGCGGCATACGCGGTGAGCGCGGCGCGCTGCTTGTCGCGCTTGGCGGCGACGGTGTAGTCGGTGTTGGCCGCGTTGACGAAGATGCCGGCGGCATGCGGCTTGCGCGCGAGTGGCTCGGGCGCGGCGGCGATGGCGTTGACCGGGTTGCCGAGGAGCTGGTCCTTGGTGGCCTCGCCCATGTTCTTGATGCGGAGGAAACCCTCGTTGGAGGTGTTCTCGAGCAGGCGGCGGACGAGGTAGGCCATGCCGGGCAGCAGCTCGCCGACGGGGCAATACTCGCGGACGCGGTGCTTCATCTGGATCAGCGAGGCCTTCA
>JANYAM010000218.1 GCA_025361365.1 Opitutus sp.
CCTGACCGCCGTCCTGGCGCTCGCGTTCATCGTCTATGTCTCCACGCACGTCGGCTATTCGCTGTGGGGCTGGCTGCTGGCCCGGCACGCGGCCTCGGCCATCACGCCGTTCGCGCTGCTCGTGCCGGTGGTCGGCATGCTTACCTCGGCGCTGTTCCTCGGCGAGGCCCTGCCCGCGTGGAAACTCGAGGCGGCCGGGCTCGTGATGACTGGCCTGGCCGTCAACCTCTTCGGCCCGCGCGTCTGGCGCCTCGTGCCCCGGCCCAAGACGGCCTGACGCCGGGACTGTCATTGCCTTGACCCCCACCGGGGCCTCGGCGAAGTTTCCGGCCAGCATGCCGGGCGAAGCCCAAGACCAGTCCCCTGCACCGCCCGCGTCGGTGTTCATCAGTTACGCCTCCGCCGACCGCGCGGCGGCGCGGCTCCTGCGCGATACGCTGGCGGCGGCCGGCCTGGAGGTCTGGCTCGACGAGGAGGAACTGGCCGGCGGCGAGGCGTGGGACGCCAAGATCCGCAACCAGATCCGCACCTGCACCTATTTCATACCGGTCATCTCGGCCACGACCGAGGTCCGGCGCGAGGGCTACTTCCGCCGCGAATGGCGGCTCGCCGTCGAGCGCACCCTCGATCTCGCCGACGACGTGATGTTCCTGGTGCCCGTCGTGATCGACGACACCCGCGACGCTGGCGCCCGCGTGCCCGAGAAATTCTTCAGCGTCCAATGGCTGCGCGCCCCGGGCGGCCAGTCGACCCCCGCGCTGCAGGACCTCGCGAGAAAACTGGCGCGCGGTGAGGCCGTGGCCGCCGAGGCCGTGTCGCCGCTCGCGGCGCCCGCCGCCGCGGCCTCGCGCAAGAAATCCGCCCGCGCCGAGCCGCCGCCCTTCCCCAAGTTCCCGGCGTTCCCCGAGCATGGCCACCGGTCGCGCTTCCTCTACGACTTGGTGATCTGGTTCGGCCACCTGATGCACTCGTTCTGGGGCCACCTGCCGCGCTGGGTGCGCGTCATCGCCGCCATCGTGATCGTTTTCAATATCATCGGGATGTTCTCCGGTCGTAACAACGTCTCCCTCGGTAACGGCAGCAAGAAGCCCAAGACCGAATCCGCCGAAACCGCCGATGCGACGGACAAGGCCAAGGACGGGGAAATCGCCGGCGAAGTCGGCAAGGCCCTGGGTGAAGCCGGCACCGAGATGGCCCGCCAGGGCAAGAACCACACCGGCGTGCCGGGGGCGATCCAGTCGCTGTTCACCGCCTCCGCCGAAGGCCTGCAAGGCGGACGGGCGCTCGCCGTGGTCACGTTCAGCGGCGAAGGCCCGGGCGCGGAGGCCTACGCCAAGCAGGTCTTCGACCTCGTCTACGAGAAGCTGGCGACCGGGCCGCGCGTCGGCCTGAGCCCCATTCCCTTCACCGCGGAACCGACCGACATGGACTGCCTGGAGCGCGGCGCCCGGATGAAAAGCCGCTTTGTCCTGACCGGTTTCGGCAAGGCCGAGCCGGGTAAGACACCCGGTTTCACCGTCCGGCTGTTCGACGTGAAACAGCGCGCGTTCATCTGGACGGAAACCTTCGACACCGCCGTGATCGACGCGAAGGCCGTGGCCCGCCGCATCGTCGCCGAGCTGGCGGGCCGCATGCGGCCCGCGCCTAGCGGGGCCGCCGTCCCCGCCGCCCCGGCCGCCCCCGCCCCGCCCAAGGACAAGGACGGCAAGGGCTGAGGTAACCTCCTTTGCCCGCAGGCTTGGCAAAGGGCGCGCGGCCGGGCAATAAGCTCGGCCATCGGTTGGACCGGCACGTTGACCCTCCTCAACTTCGACGGGAGCGACAGCTTCAGCGTTGGCACCACCAGTGGCGGCCTGACCAGCCCGCAGCTCAGCCTGATCGACATCAACGGCTTCATCGCCGTGATCGATGCCGGTGGCTATATTACTCAAAGCAGCACTGTCTTCTCCGCCGTCCCCGAGTCCTCGACCTATGCCGCGCTGGCGAGTCTCGCTGCACTCGGGCTCGCCGCCTATCGCCGCCGCCTAGAAGTCCAGGCCCAGCAGCAGCTTTAAGCGCGTGTAGTCCTACGCCGTGCCGTCGGGGCTGCCGCGACGGAGCTCGTGCCGGATCGCCGTGCTGAACGTCTCCGTAAATTTCTTCGTCAGCTCGACGCGGTTCTCCCAGCCGTCGTTCTGCGAGGCGAACGAGTAGTAATAGACGCCGCGCTCGGTCAACAGCATGCCCCAGGGCAGCCGGCTCTCGGTCTCGACGAACGCCGCCTCGGACGTGCGAGCATTGTGCGACTCCGGGGGCGAGGTGTTCCAGACATCGAACAAGTTCTCGGACACGCCGACGCGCAGTTTGCGGGATGGCGTCGCGAGCAGGCTGATACCGGTGCCGATTTCCTGCTGGAGCAGCACGTAGTCGGCGGGCACGCCGGCTTTGAAGCTCGCCCGGTTCCATTCCAGCGTGGGCCGGTATTGGATGAAGCTGGTCTTATGCTTGAAATCGTGGCGCCACAACCCGTCGGCTTTCAGGGTATCGGTGGTGGTGAGGTCGTTGGTCTGGTTGAAGTCGTAGTGGCCATTGAGCTGCACTTCGTCGGCCGTCCACTTGCGGCCCAGCCGCCCTTCGAGCGAAAGGTTGCTGCGGTCGGCCGTGTCCGACACCACCTCTGTGGAAAACGCCAGTCGCCCGTGCCAGGGGCCGAAATAGTCCCGTAGTTTGGCCACCAGCTGCGCGGGCGAGAACATCTCCCAGCGAGAAACCCGCTCGGCGTCGGCGCCCTCGGTCGTCTTTTTTTCCACTGCTCTTCCTGGGACACGGGCGAAGGTGGCGGGGCGGCCATGGACGCGACGGGCTTCTGTGCCTTGATCACCACGGCGTGATCGGCCGGCACCTGCAGCAACCCGAAGCGGTCAGACTGGAATACCAGGACGTCGCCCTCCTGACGGAGCATCTTGCCCTGCACACGGTCGCCATCCTTGTAGACCAGCACGTCGTGCGTGGGCATCCCCGCCTCGGCCGGCTCGGCGGCCCGACTCACAGCGAGGCCCCAGACCAGCCAAATGATGAAACTTCCAAGCAATGCGCGACTCATGTCGATCCGAGGTATTCATTTGGCGCTTGTTTCAAAGTTTTTTCGCCCGCCAGTGACAGATATTTTCAAGCCGCGACGGTCCCGGAAATGATTTGCCCGGACCTTCAACCCACCCCGTCATGGCAGGGCAATGAATCTTCCACATTTTTTTTGCCCCATGCTGGTCACGCTGCTGCTGGGCGCCGTGGCTTCGCCGGCCGCCAACCCCGTTGTGGCCGTCGCCGCGCTGGTCGCCCCGGGGGCCATGGGCTCATCCCTCACGCTCGCGCCCAACGGCACGTCGTTCCTGTGCTGGCTCGAGCCGGCCGGCGGCGAAGTCTGGGCCGTGAAATTCAGCCGGTTCGATCCCGCCCGCCGGGATTGGGGCACCGCTCAGGTGATCGCGCAAGGCCTGGGTTTCTTCACGAACTGGGCCGATTTTCCCCAATTCGTTATCGCGCGCGACGGCCGGCTGACCGCCGTATGGTCGGTCAACAACCCGGCCCACCACGCCGCGACGGTCGGCGGCCACCACGGTCCGGGGTATCGCGCGGTTTACGCCAGCTCCGCCGACGGCGGGGCGACGTGGACCCCCGAACTGCCGGTCAGCGACGAATCCCTCCCGGTCGAGTTTGTCGCGCTGCAGCCGCTGCGCGACGGACGCGTGCTCGCGGCCTGGCTTGACGGCCGGAACCATGATCGCTCGGCGCTCTACGCCCGCGTGCTCGGAGCGCCCGGACCGGATGTGTTGGTGGATAGCTCGGTTTGTGACTGCTGCCAGCTTTCCTTCGTGCCGACGACCGATGACGGCGCCCTGCTCGCCTATCGCGGCCGCACCAGGGACGAGATCCGCGACATGCAGCTGGCCCGCTTCGATGGCCAGGCGTGGCAACGGCCCGTGACCCTGAATGCCGATGGCTGGAAAATCACAGGTTGCCCGGTCAACGGCCCGCAACTGGCCGAGTGCGGCGATCTGATCGGCGCCGTCTGGTTCACCGCCGCGGATAACCAGCCCCGGGTGCTGGCCCGCGTGTCGGACAATGCCGGCGACAGCTTCGGGCCGGTGGTGCGGGTGGATCTCGGGCAACCGCAGGGCCGCGTAGACAATGTCATGCTCGCCGACGGCACGCTGGTGATGACCTGGCTGGAGATGGCCGGCAAGGAAACGGGCCGGGAAGGCGGCATCTACCTGCGCACCCTTTCCCTCGAGGGCCGGCTGTCGGAGCCGCTGCTGGTTGCGCCCAGCAGCACCGAGCGCATGAGCGGTTTTCCCCGGATGGTCCTGCAGGGTAAGAGACAGGTGCTCCTGACCTGCACCCGGGAGGGCCCGGTTTCGCGCCTCGCCACATTCTTGATCGACGTAAAATAATCCGCCGGTTGCGAAACGGATGGTTCGTCGCGTGGCGGTCTGGGAAAATCCCCAGTCGGACCGTGGGGGTCGCGGCGCGGTGTCGGGAGCGGGGCGGTGCTGACGCACGCAACACTTGCCAGCCGCAAGGGGGGCGCTTTGCTCCGCGTGTCACCTCCCTCATGCCGCCTCCGGCCATTTCCCTGCCTCCCACCAGTCTCTTGATCGCCCTCACGGGCGGCCCCGGCAGCAGCAAGACCCGCGTCATGGCGGAACTGGCCACCGCCCAGCTTGCCCGCGGCCAGCGGGTCGAGGGCGTGCTGTCGATCGCGGGCAACCGACAAACGCCGCACCAGGGTGCCAGCGAATACTGGCTGCGCTTCATCGGCAGCGACATCGAGGTGCCTTGGGCCATGCGCGACGAGGCGTTGACGCCGCCGTATTTTTTCGAGCCCGGCACGGCGAAAAAACTGCACGCTTGGGCGGAGCGTCTCGGCAGCCTGCCGCCGCCCCCGCTGCTGCTGTTGGACGAATTCGGCAAGTTCGAGCTCCGCGGCCTGGGCCTGATGCCCGTCTGGCCGCTGCTGGTGGCGGCCGCGCCGGCCGTCGTCGTGCTTACTGTCCGAGATGACCTCGTCGGCAACATTGAGGCGCTGCTCGGGCGGAAATTCGACGTGTGCATCCCCGCCCAGGCGCCCGACGCCCTCGACCGGTTGCAGCGGACCTGCGAGGATTTCGGCGAATGGACGCGCATCGGCCTGTTCGGCGGCGCGTCCGGCGGCCTGGAGATGACGGTCGGCTCGGCGCTGCATGCCGCCAAGTTCCCGGTGAGCGGGCTGGTCATGTCGTCGCTGCAGGCGGCGATGATGGTGTTCGCCGGCACCGGGCTGAGCCAGCCCGGCCGCGTGGTCTGGGTGCCATTCATCTCCGGCGGCCTGAAGGCGCTCTCGCCCGCGGGCAACCGCGTGCGCCCGATGATCGCCATCATCATGCAGGGCCTGCTGTTCGGCGGCACCGTGCAGGCGCTCGGCTGGAATTTCCTCGCGCTGGGCCTGGGCGGCGCACTGGTCGGCGCGTGGGCGGCGCTGCAGGGCTTCCTGCTGCAATACCTCATGATGGGCAACGAACTCGTCCGCGCTTACGACACTGTCGTGCTGTGGCTGGCCGACCGCTGGCAGATCACCGCGCCGGGCCTGCCCTGGCTGGTGGGAGCGTGGGCGGTGCTGCACGCCGCCGTGGCCGCGAGTGCGGCCCTGACGGCCTGGCACCTGCGCCGCCCGCCCGCGGCGCTGCAACGCATCATTGAAAAGGAAACGACGCGGAGCCCCGCGTCGGCGACCGCCGCGACGGAGCGGCCGGGCTGGGTCCGCCGCCTGCGCGAGTTCGGTCGGTGGCAGTTCTGGCTGCCCCTGCTGGTCGTCGCGGCCATCCTGCTCGGCAGCGGCCGGCCGTGGGAGAGCGTCGCCTGGCTGGTGCTGCGCTGCTTCGCGGTCGGCAGTGTGCTGATCGCCTTGGTCTCGCTGTTGCGCCCGGTGCGCTGGGCGGAAGCCCTGCGGCGGCGCGGCTGGTGGGGGCCGGCGCTTGCGCTGTCCGGCGCGCTGGAGCGACGCGACGCGACCAAATAACAGGATCGCCGTCCGTTTGTTGTGGGTCGGGCTTTATGCCCGACAATCACGCCTGCATGTCGGGGATAAACCCCGACCTACAATAACCCAGGCCAAATAAAAGCGGGGCCGGTGAAGGCCCCGCTTGGGAGATGAGGCGCTCGCCGCGCCGTCGCTCGGAGAGCGAAGGCTTACTTCCAGTTGAGGATCAGGCTGGTGAAGTAGAGCGTGTCGAGCCGGTCGATGCCGGGCTGCGGCTTGCTGGTGTAATCGTTGCTGATGCCGGTCTTGAGTTTCCACAGGGAGGCCGTGATCGGCAGCTCGTAGGTGGTCTCGTGGTGCAGGCGGTAGTTGCTGAACTCCTTGAACGCGGGCGTGTAGGTCAGGAGGTTGTTCAGCCGGCCGTTGCCGAAGGTGTAGCCGTGAATCAGGGCGAAATCCAGGCCGGGCGAGTCGAACTTGGTGCCGTTGGCGTAGCTCTCGTAGATGTAGCTCACACCCGCGCGGAGCTCGAGGTCCTGCAGCTTCTTCTTGATGACCTTGTGGCCGACACCGAAGGCCGTGGAGGAGCGGAGGTCGAGGGCCTTGATCGTGTCCTTCTCGATCGAGGTGCGGGCATACCAGACGTCCTTCGGGGAGAAGAACGCGGAGTAGTCGGCCCCCGCGAACTGCCGGTTCGCGGTCTCGACGCCGTTGTCTTGGGCCTTCTCGGCCTGGAGGACGAAGATCAGCTTGTCCTGGGCGCTCTCGAGCGTGGCCTTGAGGCCCACGGCGCCGGCGAACTTCTCGCTGCCGCCGGTCCGGCCGTTGATGGCGACGGAGGCCTCGTAGGCCCACTTGCGCTCGAGCTTGGCCGCCTGCTCCTTGAGCTGGCGGGTCGCGGGGCTGTCGGCGCCAGCGCGCCAGACGGCGGTCACCTTGTCAGTGTTGGCGGCGAGCTGGCCGTCCGGGGCCGCGACGGCGATGCCGGCCGGGGTGGCCTGCACGGGACCGAGCACGGTGCTGCCGGAAGCGAGCTGGACGTTCACGGCCTCGTCAGTGGTGAAGCTCTTGATCTTGCCCTGTGCGATCTCGATCGTGCCGGCGAAGCTGGTCTCGACCTTGAACTTGCCTTCCTCGGCGGAGAGGAGCTTGCCGTAGACAACCGAGCCATCGACGAGCTCGACGCGGTCGGCCGCACGGGCGGCGAGGCCCAGCGCCAGGGCCAGCGTGACAGGGAAAAGATTTTTCAGGAGTGAGTGCTTCATAGTGAGTCGGTGGTTCAACCAACGGATTCCGGCGGTTTCAACCCCAAAGCGGCCGGGCGGGCCGCCGCCGGCTTCCGGGTTGCGCTTTCGCCGGGCAGTCAGTTGCTTACCCGCATGCCGACCCGCGCCTGGTTTCCCACCTTGATCTACCACGAGCCGCTGTTGCGCGCCGGGCTGGAGCGCTTCAACGCCGGACTCGCCGACGAATGCCGCAACCTCCGCGACTACGATGCCGCCGGCCGGCGGTGGTCGGCCAAACATTATCCCGGCGGTTACACCTCCTACGCGTCGCTCAACCAGCTGCACAAGTTCTCCTCCACCTTTGCCGGGCTGGAGCGGAAGCTCACGGCGCATGTGCGGAAGTTCGCGGCGCAACTCGACATGGATCTGCGCGGCCGGACCATCACCATGACTGAT
This sequence comes from Opitutus sp., assembly GCA_025361365.1. GTDB lineage: Bacteria > Verrucomicrobiota > Verrucomicrobiia > Opitutales > Opitutaceae > Lacunisphaera. Next base: position 7,678 of record JANYAM010000218.1, read on the forward strand.
TTCTGGGTGAACATCATGCCCGAGCACACCGCGCACAGCCTGCACCTGCACCCGTTGTCGTTTATCAGCGGCACCTATTATGTCGCCACGCCACGCGGTTGCCCGGGACTGAAGTTCGAGGATCCCCGCCTGAGCAAATTCATGGCCGCCCCGCCCAAGAAGGCCGCCGCCCGGCCGGCCAACCGGCCGCACATCACCTACCCCGCCAAGGCCGGCCAGGTGATCCTATTCGAAAGCTGGCTACGCCACGAGGTGGCCGCCAACCGGACGACGGCCGAGCGGATTAGCGTCAGCTTCAATTACAACTGGAGCTGAGTTAACGCCCCGGCCAATTTCCGGAAACAATCGGCGCGAATGGGCGTCAGACTCCGCGCGATGACACACTCCTTGCGTTCCTGCATTCGCGGCAGCCTTGGGCCGACCGCCGTTACTTTGACTCTTTTTCTCGCCGGCTGCAGCAGCGACTCCGGCCCGGGTGACCGACCGGCGTCCGCGATGCCGCGCAAGCGCCCCACCCCGATGGCGGGACAGGAAACTTTCTTCGACGGCCAGATCCTGGCCGAGATCAAGGTCGGCACCGACGGGGTGCCCGAGGCCGCGGCCAGCGAAGGCGGCAAGGACGGCGGAGATGGCCGCTCGTCACGCGGCGGCGGTCACGGCCAGATGGGCCTCTCCGGTGGTGCGGGCGGGATGGGTGGCAACATCAGCGGCGGCTTTGGCGGCGGCGGCGGGGGTGGCGGCCGCGGCCGACGCGGTGGTGGCGGCGGCGGCGGCGGCGAGGGTGAAGGCGGCGAGCGGCCAAGCCCCGGCCCGCGCCCGGGCATGATGGCCCACGGCCGGCCGGTGATGATCCACCTGCGCTTTACCAACCAAGGTTCGGCGCCCGTCACGCTGGTCATCGACGACTTTGTCTCGCTGCTCGGCAATTTTGCCGTCCGGCCCGAACAACTGGTCCTCGCGCCGGGCCAGGCGCTGGAGACCGAGCCGATGACCTCGCAGCTCACCGGCGCCCTGAGCGAGGCCGACGCGACCCTGGTTCTCCGGATCGGCGCCAAGGGCGAGAAAAAGACCTTTCGCCTGAATGCGCTGAAACCGGCGCCGGAACCGGAAGCGGCGCCAACCACTCAGCCCTGATCGAATTGCAGGCTCGGCGCTGGTCGCCGGACCGGGTTTTATTCACCACGCGGTCCGCCGACCAGCGGCGACCCTACATTACCTATTCAGGCGCCGAATCCGCCCAAGTCCTGAATCTCGTCGGAGGGGAAGACCAGCACCCCTTGCCCCGGCCGGCCGAACGAGCAGCGCAGCATCGCGCGCGCCACGACCCCGGCCTCGATCGCCCGGTATTTTCGCAGGCGGCCGAGCATGAGCGGCTCCGCCAGCCAGAGCACCGCCGCCATCACCCGCTCGCCGCTTCGCGGCTGGGCGCGCCGCCCGAGCAGCAGGCTGGGTCGGAAAATCGCCAGGGTCCCGAAGTCGAGGACCTGGAGCGCTTCCTCGGTCTCGCCTTTCACCCGGTTGTAGAAGAAACGCGACTGCGCATCGGCCCCCATCGAGGAAACGAAAAAGAAACGCTCGGCGCCGGCACGCTGCGCCGCCCAGGCGAAAGCCAACACCGCCGCGTGGTCGACGGCTCGAAACGCCTCGCGCGAGCCGGCCGCCTTGATGGTGGTGCCAAGGCAACAGAAGGCGTCGGTGCAGCGCAGATCAGCCCTCACCTGGTCCAGCGTCGCGAAGTCCGCGGTCACCGTCTCGAGCTTCGCGTGGGTCACCGCGGGCGGGCGGCGCCCGAGGGCGACCACGCGGTCATATTCTGCCGCGGCGAGCAGTTGCTCCAGCAGCAACCCGCCTACCAGTCCGCTTGCGCCCGCAATGAGTGCCGTGCCCATCGCATGAGCTTTCTCAGCCCGGGCGGCGCGGCAATCTTTTGTGGGAGCGAGCTTGCTCGCGACTGGGCCGGGTGTCGCGAGCAAGCTCGCTCCCACAGGGGCAAAAGTACCACGTCCCGGTTTCGGGAAAAAGGGGATGACCGCACACCACGGCATTTTCATCCCGAACTTCGGGGAGTTCGCCGTTCCGGAGTTGCGGGGCGGCCGCCACCGCATAGCTTGGCCGCATGAAAAAGCTCGTCGAGTTGAACGATGAGACCTACGCGGCCCTGAAGCGGCTGGCGGTGGCCAAGAACCTGTCCCCCGCCGAGCTCATCGCCGCCCTCGTGAACGACGGCCGGCCGCCCCTCGGCGGCGACCTCCTGCTGTTTTATCTCACCAGCGGCGAGTTTCCGGCCACCGCCGACCCGGTCGATCGCTACCTCGCCCTGCTGGCGTGGTGCGCGACGAACTACGCCACGGATTTCGCCGACTTCATCTCGCACCAGGAAAGCGGACTGCACTACCTGATGTTCAACCGCGACGAGATCAACGAGGTGCGCGCCCGCAACCACGCTCGCCAGATCGACGGCACGCAGTTCTGGGCCGTGATGACGATCGACGACGCCACTCGCCGCCGTTTTGTCTGCCGCTTGCTGGAGTTCATCGGCTGCCACGACGAGACCGTGGTGCACGCCTGCCGTGCGCTCGGCCTGGGCGAGCCGGGTTCGTCCGGGTTCCGCCTGCTGAGCGCGTAGCTGGTGGTCGCCGATTTCCATATCGGCGACTGGCGCTGGTGTGGAAACCAGCGCCCACCCCCGGCCCGCCGGGACGCGGGCCCTCCAAATTAGATTTGTCCGCGCGAAGCCCCTGCGTTCAACTGCCGGCGTGAGCGATCCCATTCCTGCCCCGGAAAGCAAGCAGCGCGACTTCAAGAATTTCTTCCAGTCGGTCGGCTACGCCATCGAGGGCTTCCTGGCGGCGCTGAAACACGAGCCGTCTTTTCGCGAGGACATGATCTTCATGATCATCCTGACCCCCCTCGCGGTCATGCTGCCCGTCAAGGCCGTGTCCACCGCGGTGATGATCGCCTCCCTTTTCGTCATCGTCATCGCCGAGCTGCTCAACTCCGCCATCGAATGGACGATCGACGACATCTCGCTCGAGAAGCGGCCGTTCGCCAAGCGCGCGAAGGACATGGGCAGCGCCGCGGTCTTTCTCGCCTACATCAATTGCGCGGTGGTCTGGGGGGTCATCCTGTATTCCAACTGGCACCGCATCCAGACGCTGGAATTCCTGACCTGGCCGCCGCAATTCCTGCAGTAAACATCCCCCGGGGCACTCGGATCATTTTGTAGGGGCGGCTTTACGCCGCGATCCGAACGTGACGCCACCCACGAATCGCGGCATAAAGCCGCTCCTACGCCAGCCAACGCGAACGCTCACCGCATCTGGCCGAAGAAATAGGCCGCGAGGCCGGTCATTGCCAGGTTGGGCATGATCGCCGCCCACACCGGCTCGAGATAACCGCGGCCCCCGAGCACGACGGCTAGGTTCGACAGGACATAATAGAGGAAGAACAGGCCGATCGACTTCGACACGCCGACCGCCGGGCTTACCCGCACGCCCGCGGCGGCGAAGGGGATGGCAATGGCCAGGATGATGAGCGGCCCGAGGGTATCGGCCAACAGCCCGTAGTAGCGCACCTCGTAGGGCACGAGCTTCGGGTTATGCTCGGCGGCGAAATAGTCGACGATGCGCCCCAGTTCGTTGAAGGAGAGCTGGCCGGGCCGGCGGTCGATCAGCAGCATGAGGCCCGGCTCCTCGGTGAATTGCGGCATGGTCTTGGAGGCGAAGGGCACCGGACGCACCAGCTCGCCCTGCTCGGGGTCGAAGGTCATCTCGCGTCCGTCGGTGAATGTCCATTCCCGGTGCACGGCGTCGTAAGTCGCCTCGCGAGCGATGATGCGTGATTTCTCCCGGTGCGCCTTGTCCAGCTCCGACACGCTGACGCCGTAGGCGGTGCCGGAGAAGCGGCTGTAGCGGTTGATGAACCACAGGCGGCCCTCGCGCTGGTTATCGAAGGTCACGCTGGAGACCACGCCGAGCGTGCCGCCGGGCATCTTGGCCGCCTCGGACCGAAACTCGAAGCTCTCGAGCAGGCTGCGGGAGGCCTCGACCGACCAGGGCACCACGCGGGCGTTGAGCAGGAGGGACACGCCGCAGAGCACCACGCCGGCCAGCCACAGGGAGCGGGTCGTGGCGAAAATGTTCAGCCCCGCCGCGCGGATCGCCGTGAGTTCGTTGTTGCGGTGTAGCTTGCTCAACACGAAAAGCAGCGAGAGCAGCATCGAGAGCGGCAGCACGATCGACAGGTTGCTCGGCATCAGCGTGGCATAATAGAGCAGCATGTCCCCCGGGCTGGCGTTCACGTCGATCAGCTCGCGGAAATTGTCGTAGAGCGCCCCCAGCAGCAGCAGGCCCATCGTGGCCCCGAGCAGCAGCCCGAGCATCTTCAGCCATTCGCGGAGGAGGTAGCGGTCGAGGAGATTCAAGTCGGCGGGCAGTCAAGCAAGGCAGGCCCGGGGCGCAACATATTGTAGGGTGGAACCCGGCCTCCGGACGGGTTTTTCAACTCGAGCGCCCTGAAACGCGTCCGGCCCGTCAGCCATAGGCCCGGCGACGGCTGAAGGCCGCGTTTCACCTTCGTCCAGCCTCGGGAACAAGACCTGCTTCCCGGCCCTCTCATATTGCCGGCAGTTGCGGGTTGAAAGCCCCGGCCGGCTGCTTTTAGGTCACGTCCTCTCATCCCCTATGTCCGTCCGTCCCCTGTCCCTTTTGTTCCGGCTCGCCCTCGGCGCCGGGGCCCTGGCCGCGAGCCTCGCCGCCCAGGACACCATCAAGATCGGCGAATTCGCCTCGCTCACCGGCAAGGAGGCCGTCTTCGGCCAGAACGCCCACAAGGGCACCCTCCTCGCCATCGAGGAGATCAACGCCGCCGGCGGCGTCCTCGGCCGCAAGCTCGAGCTGCTCACCGAGGACGACCAGTCCAAGCCCGGCGAGTCCGCCACCGTCGTCAAGAAGCTCATCTCCCGCGACGGCGTCGTCGCCGTCCTCGGCGAGATCACCTCGGGCCGCACGCTGGAGGCCGCGCCGATCTGCCAGAACGCGAAGATCCCGCTGATTTCCCCCGGCGCGACCAACGTGTCCGTTACGGCCAAGGGCAACTACATCTTCCGCGTCTGCTTCATCGATGATTTCCAAGGCACGGTCATGGCGAAGTTCGCCCACGAAACCCTGAAGCTCAACCACGTCGCCATTCTTTCCTCGGTCTCCTCCGCCCAGGCCGTCGGCCTGGCCAAATACTTCCGGGAACGCTTCACCGCCGACGGCGGCGCCATCGCGGCCGAGCCGAAATATGGCGAGGGCGACAAGGATTTTCGTGCCCAGCTCACCGCCATCAAATCCGCCGGCGCCGACGGCGTCTTCGTGCCGGGCTACTACGCCGAGGCCGCCCTCATCTGCAAGCAGGCCCGCGAACTCGGCCTGATGGTGCCGCTCTTCGGCATCGACGGCTGGGAGTCGCCCGAGCTCATCCAGATAGGCGGCGCGGCCGTCGAAGGCTCCTATTTCTCCACCCACTACTCGCCGGAGAACCAGTCGCCCGCTGTCGTCGCCTTCAACACGCGCTTCAAGCAGCGCTGGGGCCTCGACACCAACGCACTCTCCGCCCTCGGCTACGATTCCGCCCTGGTCCTGATCGACGCGATCAAGCGCGCCGGCACAACGGACGGCCCGAAGCTGCGCGACGCCCTCGCCGCGACGAAGGACTTCGCCGGCGCCACCGGCCGCATCACCTTCGACGCCCAGCGCAACCCCACCAAGTCCGCCGTCGTCCTCACCGTGAAGAACGGCCGTTATGCCTTTGTCCAAGACGTTCACCCCTGATTTTATCCTCTCCATGAAAACTCCCGCCCTGCTCCTTGCCCTTGCCGCGACTGCGGCGCTCTCCGCCGCCGACCCCATCAAGCTCGGTGAATACGCCTCGCTCACCGGCAAGGAGGCCGGCTTCGGCCAGACCTCGCACCAGGGCGTTGTCCTGGCCATCGAGGAGATCAACGCCGCCGGCGGCGTCCTCGGCCGCAAGCTCGAGCTCACCACCGAGGACAATCAGACGAAGCCGGGCGAGTCCGCCACCGTCGTCAAGAAACTCATCTCCCGCGACAAGGTCGTCGCCCTCATCGGCGAGGTCTCCTCGGGCCGCTCGCTCGAGGCCGCGCCCATCGCCCAGCAGGCGAAGATCCCGATGGTCGCCCCCGCCGCCACCAACCCGAAGGTCACCCAGACCGGCAACTACATCTTCCGCGTCTGCTTCATCGACCCCTTCCAGGGCACGGTCATGGCGAAGTTCGCCAAGCAGGACCTGAAGGTGAAGCGCGTCGCCGTCCTCTCCAGCGTCTCCAACGCCTACAGCCTCGGCCTCGCCAAGTTCTTCAAGGAAACCTTCACCGCCGGTGGCGGCGAGATTGTCACCGAGAAGAATCTCGCCGAGGGCGACAAGGACTTCCGCGCCCAGCTCACCGCCGTGAAGGCCGCGGGCGTCGACGCCGTTTATGTCCCCTGCTACTACACCGAGGCCGCCCTCATCGTCCGCCAAGCCCGCGACCTCGGCCTGACCATGCCGTTCTTCGGCGGCGACGGCTGGGAGGACGAGCAGCTCCTCAAGATCGGCGGCGAGGCGATGAACGGCTGCTATTACTCCACTCACTTCTCCGCTGAGAATACCGACCCGGTCGTCGCGGCCTTCACCGCGAAATACAAGGCGCGCTGGAACAACGAGTCCCCGGGCGCCTTCTCCGCCCTCGGCTACGACGCCGTCTACGTCATCGCCGCCGCCATCAAGCGCGCCGGCACGACCGACGGCCCGGCGCTGCGCGACGCCCTCGCCGCCACCAAGGACTTCCCGGGCATCAGCGGCACGACCACCATCGACAAGGACCGCAACGCCTCCAAGTCCGCCACGATCATCGCGCTCAAGGACGGCAAGGCCAAGTTCTTCAAGACCGTTTCCCCGTGACGCGCAAAATCGCAAAGGCCAAAGGTCCAAACGCCAAAGAAATCCGAAATGAAGTCGCTCTCTGTTTTTAGTCATTTTGCCCTCCGCGCTCTGTTTGGTGTTTTGGCGTTTGGCGTTTGGAATTTTGCGTCCGCTGAGGACGCCATCAAGGTCGGCGAATACGGCGCGTTCTCCGGCAAGGAGGCCGCGTTCGGGCTCTCCGCACGCAAGGGCGCCATCCTCGCCTTCGAGGAGGCCAACGCCCATGGCGGCGTCCTCGGCCGCAAGGTCGAGCTGCTCACCGAGGACAACCAGTCCAAGGCCGGCGAGTCCGCCACCATCGCCAAGAAGTTCGTCTCCCGGGACAAGGTCGTCGCCGTCCTCGGCGGCAACCCCTCCAGCAATTCGCTCGAGGCCGCGCCCATCCTGCAGAACGCGAAGATCCCGATGATCGCGATCTCGTCGACCAACCCGCGTGTCACCGAAATCGGCAACTACATCTTCCGCGTCTGCTTCATCGACCCGTTCCAGGGCACCGTGCTGGCGAAGTTCGCCAAAGATACGCTGCACGCCAAGCGCGCCGCCATCATCACCTCCGTCAACAATGCCTATAGCGTCGGTATCTCGAAGGTGTTCCGGGAAAAATTCACCGCCGCGGGCGGCGAGGTCGTGATCGAGCAAAAGCACAGCGAGGGTGACAAGGACTTCCGCGCCCAGCTCACCGCCATCAAAGCCGCGGGTGTCGACTGCATCTTCCACTCGAGCAACTACACCGAGGGCGCGCTCATCTGCATCCAGGCCCGGCAGCTCGGCTTCACCGGCCCTCTCTTCGGCGGCGATGCCTGGGAGGCCCCGCAGCTCATCGAGATCGGCGGCGCGGCCGTCGAGGGCACCTACTATTCCACCCACGCCTCGCCCGAGTCCACCGCGCCGGTGATGCAGAATTTCATCAAGAAATTCCGCGCCCGCTGGGACGGCGAGACTCCCGACAGCATCGCCGCCCTCGGCTACGATGCCGCCGCCCTGCTCTTCGACGCCCTCCAGCGCGCCGGCACCACCGATAGTGCCAAGCTGCGCGAGGCCATTGCGACGACCAAGGATTTTTCCGGGGTCACCGGCCGCATTACCATCGACCAGGACCGCAACGCGACCAAGTCGGCGGTCATCCTGACGGTCAAAAACGGCAAATTCGCCTACGTCGAGACGATCGATCCCTGATTAGCCCGGATGGGCGAGGCCTTCCGGCTAGTTGAGAGTTGAGTGTTGAGAGGTGAGAGACTCGACTGATGGAGGCATGTTCAATTTCGAAAAACTGGAGGTCTGGCACAAAGCCGTAGCTTTCGCTGGCTTGGTCTACCGCCTGAGCAAAGGCTTCCCGACTGACGAACGTTTCGGCCTGACTAACCAGATCCGCCGGGCTGCCATTTCAATCGCATCCAACATCGCTGAAGGTTCGGCGCGCCCTCCGGCTGATTTTGCCAAATTCATCGGCTATGCCACTGGCTCCGTTTACGAGGTCATCACTCAGGCCATCGTGGCCCGGAACGAGAGATTTCTAGGAGGCCCTGAATACGAGTAACTTTACCGTGACGCAGACGAGATTTCCCGCATGCTCAGTGGCCTGAGAAAATCCCTTGAGTAGCATCGTTTCTGCTCTCAACTCTCATCCCTCAACTCTCAACTCTCCAGAGTGTCCGAATTCCTGCAGCAACTTCTCAACGGCCTGTCCCTCGGGGCCATCTATGCGCTCATCGCGCTCGGCTACACGATGGTCTACGGGGTCCTGCGCTTCATTAACTTCGCGCATTCGGACGTGTTCATGGTCGGCGCCTTCATCGGCTACTACATGGGCAAGCTCGTGCCGGAAAACACGGTCTGGGGCGGCCTGATCGTCCTGGTCGTCGCGATGCTCGGTTGCTCCGTGATCGGCATGGTCATCGAACGGCTGGCCTACCGGCCACTGCGCGGCGCCGCCACGCTTAACGTTCTCATCACCGCCATCGGCGTCTCGCTGCTCCTGGAATATTCGGGCCAGGTCTTCTTCGGCGCCACCCCGCGCACCTTTCCGGCGGTGTTCCCTTCGGTCAACTTCACGCTCGGCGGCCTGGTCATCTCTTCCAACCAGGTCGTGGTCATCGTCGTCACCGCGCTGCTCATGGTCGGCCTGCAGGTGATTGTCTACCGCACCAAGATCGGCACCGCGATGCGCGCCGTCTCGCTCAACCCGAAGGCCGCGCAGCTGGTCGGCGTCAACAACGACGTCGTCATCTCCTTCACCTTCGGCCTCGGCTCCGCCCTCGCGGCCGCCGGCGGCATCCTCTACGCGCTTAACTATCCCTCGATCGACCCGCTGATGGGCGTCATGCCCGGCCTCAAGGCCTTTGTCGCCGCCGTGCTCGGCGGCATCGGCAATATCCCCGGCGCCGCCCTCGGCGGCCTGCTGCTGGGCACGGTCGAGACGTTCGTGAACGGCAGCCAGTGGTCGACCTACAAGGACGCCATCGCGTTCGCGATCCTCATCATCATCCTGCTCTTCCGGCCGGCCGGCCTGCTGGGCAAAGCCACCATCGAGAAGGTCTGATTATTTATGGCCACAAAGAGTCACAAAAAATCATTCCTGCCGGCCGACACCTGCGTCGCGCCTATAGGCGCGCGGAAGATCGACGCCGAAGCCCAGGATAATTTTTGTGCCTTTTCGTGGCAAACCGGTTTGGGAAACCTTCGCTGAGCCATGCCGCGCCCGCATCTCTATCTCCTCGTCGCCCTGCTGGCCGCCTTCGGGATCTCTTGGTTCTCCGACCGGATCGATCCCTACTACCTCGACGTCCTGATCGGCATCGGGATCAACATCATCCTCGCCGTCTCCCTCAACCTGGTGAACGGCTACACCGGCCAGTTCTCGCTCGGCCATGCGGGCTTCATGTCGGTCGGCGCTTATGGCGCCGCCGCGGTGTCGCTCTTCCTCGGCCCCAAGATGCTCGGCGAGGACGGCGGCACCGCGCTGCAACAGGGCCTGATGTTCCTCGGCGCGCTCACCGCCGGCGGCCTCGCCGCGTCCCTGGCCGGCCTCGCGGTCGGCATCCCTTCGCTCCGCCTCAAGGGCGACTACCTCGCGCTCGTCACCCTTGGCTTCGGCGAGATCATTCGCGTCATCTTTCAGAACGTGGAATTCCTCGGCGGCGCCCTCGGCCTCAACGGCATTCCGGCCTACACCTCCATCTTCTGGGTCCTCGCCTTCGTCGCGCTGGCCGTTTTCACCGTCACCTGCCTTGTGCATTCGACCTATGGCCGGGGGTTCCTCGCCACTAAGGACGATGAGGTCGCCTCCGAGGCCGTGGGCCTTAACACCACGCGCTACAAGATCGTGGCCTTCGTCATCGGCGCGTTCTTCGCGGGCGCGGCGGGCGGGCTTTACGGCCACTTCAAGATGACCATCACGCCGACCGGCTTCGACTTCACGAAGAGCATCGAGATCGTCGTCATGGTCATTCTCGGTGGCATGGGCAACACGATCGGCGTCATCCTCGCCGCCATCCTGCTCACCCTGCTGCCCGAGGTGCTCCGCCCGATCGCCGAATACCGGATGATCATCTACTCGCTGCTCCTGATTGTGCTGATGATCATGCGGCCGCAGGGGCTCTTCAATTTCAAGTTCGGCAAGACCACGACGCTCTGATGCGGTTTTTAAATCATTTTATGGCCACAAAGAGGCGCAAAGAATTGTTCGTGCCGCCTGTCATCTGCGTCGCGCCCATAGGCGCACTGAAGATTACCGCCGCAGCCTCGGGTGTTTTTTGTGCCTTTTTGTGGCAAATCAATCTGGAGCCTTCCATCTAGCGTCCCGTGCCCGCCCTTCTCCAACTCAACCAGGCCACGATCAAGTTCGGCGGTCTCACCGCCGTCAACGCGGTCGACTTTACCGTCAACGACGGCGAACTGGTCGGCCTCATCGGCCCCAACGGCGCGGGCAAGACCACCGTCTTCAACCTGATGACCGGCGTCTACCAGCCCACCTCCGGCTCCATCATGTTCAACGGCCAGCCGCTGGCCGGCCTGCGCGTCAACGAGATCGTCGAGCGCGGCATCGCCCGCACCTTCCAGAACATCCGCCTCTTCGGCTCGCTCTCGGTCTTCGACAACGTCCGCGTCGCCTGCAACCTCCACCGCGGCACTTCCCCGATCCAGTCGCTGATCCGCATGGGCGCTTTCAAGCAAGACGAAGCCGAGGTCACCAAACGCGCCGAGGAGCTGCTCGAAATCTTCAACCTCCGCCGCTTCCGCGACGCCGAGGCCAAGAGTCTGCCGTATGGCGAACAGCGCCGCCTTGAGATCGTCCGCTGCCTCGCGACCAAGCCCAAGCTCCTCCTCCTCGACGAACCCGCCGCCGGCATGAACCCGACCGAGAAGGTCGAACTCGTCCGCCTCATCCAGCAGGTGCAGAAACAATTCGGCCTCTCCGTCCTGCTCGTCGAGCACTCGATGAAGGTCGTCATGGGCGTCTGCCAGCGCATCGCCGTCCTCGACTACGGCGTGAAGATCGCCGAGGGCAACCCGGCCCAGATCCAGTCCGACCCGAAGGTCATCGAGGCCTATCTCGGCGAGGATCACCAGAAATCCCTTTCCCATCACTAATTTTAAAACCGCTAATTGGCGCTAATCTCCGCTAATCATGACTAGTCCAGTCCCGGATTAGCGTAAATTAGCGAAGATCAGCGGTTAAATTCTAGGAATGCTCACCGTTAAAAATCTCGAGGTCTGCTACGGCGCCATCAGCGCGCTGCGCGACGTGTCGTTCCACATCGAAGCCGGCCGCATCGTCACGCTCATCGGCGGCAACGGCGCGGGCAAGACCACCACGCTGCGCACCATCTCCGGCCTACTCCGCGCGAAGAAGGGCGGCATCACCTTCAAGGGCGAGGATATCTCGAAACTCCCGCCGCACCAGATTGTCGCCCGCGGCCTCTGCCATGTGCCCGAGGGCCGCATGGTGTTCTCCAATCTCTCTGTCGACGAAAACCTCGCGATGGGCGCCTACCTCAAGACCGACAAGGCGAAGATCGCGCAGAACCGCGATTACGTCTTCAGCGTTTTCCCGCGCCTGAAGGAACGCCTCACCCAGGCCGCCGGCACACTCTCCGGCGGCGAGCAGCAGATGCTGGCCATCGGCCGCGCCCTCATGGGCGAGCCGCAGCTGCTGATGCTCGACGAGCCCTCGCTCGGCATCGCGCCCAAGCTCATCAGCACCATCTTTGAAAAGATCGTGGAGATTAATAAAAGCCACGGCATCACGATCCTGCTCGTCGAGCAGAACGCCAACCTCGCGCTCGAGATCTCGCACGACGCCTACGTCCTCGAGACCGGCACGGTCGCGATGCAGGGCCCGTCCGCCGAGCTCCGGAACAATCCCGAGCTCAAGGCCGCCTACCTCGGCGGGTAAGATTTCCGATCCCCAAACTAATCGCGGAAACGCGGAAGAGCGGAGATACGGACAGCGCCTGGCTGTTTCTGCGCTTCCGCTCTTTCGCGCTTCCGCGATTTCCCCCTCTGACTGTCCGTTAACTGTTCCGTTGCCGCGCCGCACCCGGCCCGCAAGCTGGCCGGACCCCTTATGAAGACCCCGCGTGCTTTTGTTGCCCTGCTGAGCTGTATCATTTTTTCCAGCGCGTTGCGCGCGGCCGAGGCCACCGACCTCGCGTGGCCCAGGCTCACCCGCGAGAACAAACCCTGGGCCCGCTGGTGGTGGCTCGGCTCCGCGGTGGACAAACCCAACCTGACCCGCGAGCTCGAGGCGATCGCCGGCGCCGGCTTCGGTGGCGTCGAGATCACGCCCATCTACGGCGCCAAGGGCTACGAGGAGCGCTTCATCCCGTTTCTCTCCCCGAAATATCTGGAGATGCTCGCACACACCGGCGCCGAGGCCAAGCGCTTGGGGCTGGGCGTGGACATGGCCACCGGCACCGGCTGGCCGTTCGGCGGTGCCCAAGTCACCGACGAAGACGCGGAGTTGAAGCTCGCCTTCGGCCCGGACGGAAAAATCGCGCCCGTCCCGACCAAGTTCAAGGTGAAGCGCTCCGCCCCGGGCGGCGAAGGCTGGGTGCTCAATCCCTACTCGGCCACGGCGCTCTCCCATTACCTCGCGCCTTTCACCACGGCGCTTTCTACCCTCCCGAAGGGCACGCTCAACGGCCAGTTCCACGACTCCTTCGAATATCAGGCGACGTGGGCGCGAGAGGTGCCGGAGAAATTCAAAGCCCTCCATGGTTATGATATTCTGGAACACGCCGCCGAGCTGAATGGCCAGGGTGATCCCGACACGGTCGCGCGCATCAAGGCCGACTACCGCACCACGCTCGGCGCACTGCATCTCGACTACGTCAACGCCTGGGTCGCGTGGTCCCACTCGCTCGGACAGACCGCGCGCAACCAGGCCCACGGCTCGCCGGGCAACCTGCTCGATCTCTACGCGGCCGCCGACATTCCCGAGACGGAAATCTTCGGCTCGATCCCTTTCACCATTCCCGGCTTCCGTCGGGAGGCCGCTGAGATCGGCCGGCCGGGCCACCCGCCCATCATCCACCACTTCGCCTCGTCCGCCGCGCACGTCATGGGCAAGCCCTACGCGTCGTCCGAGACCTTCACCTGGTTGCGCGAGCATTTTCACGAGTCGCCGTCCGAGATGAAGCCCGAGCTCGACGCGCTCTTCCTCGCCGGCATCAATCACGTCTTCTACCACGGCGATGCCTACTCGCCCGAGGACGCCCCGTGGCCGGGCTGGCTGTTCTATGCCTCGTCGCAGATCAACACCCGCAACCCGCTCTGGCGCGACCTCGGCGACAGCCTCAACGCCTACATCGGCCGCGCCCAGTCGCTGCTGCAGGCCGGCAAGCCCGACAACGACCTGCTCGTCTACTGGCCGGCTGACGACCTCTGGCACAACCCCGAGGGCCAGATGATCCAGCTCACGGTCCACGCCAGCTGGCTCGAGGCTTCGGCTACCGGCAAATTGATGAACGATCTGACGGCAGCGGGATATTCTTACGATCTCATCTCGGATGCACAGCTTCAACTGATCCATTTTGAGGATCACGCACTAAAAACTCCGGGCGGTTCATACGGAGCGATTGTTGTCCCAAAAACCGAACACATGTCGCTAGAAACCCTGCAACGATTGCTCGCTTTGGCCAATGACGGTGCAGCGGTAATGTTTATCGATTTACTACCGGCCGATGTTCCGGGCTTTGGCGCACTGGAGTCACGGCGTGCCACGTTCCAAGCGGAATTAGCCCGCCTGAAGTGGAAAACCGTTAATCAAGGTTCGATCAAGCGCGTGGCCGACGTCGGGCGGGACGGCGTGGTCTTGATCGAGAATGCGGGGACTTACTTCAAAACCGGCACGGCCAAGCAACGTGAAACGATGACTGATTCCGGCCTCAGCTTCATCCGCCGGCGCAACGACGATGGCTACACTTATTTCATCGCCAATCAATCGGCTCAACCCTTCGAAGGCTGGGTGCCGCTGAGCCGTCCCGCGCAAGCCGCCGTGCAAATGAATCCCCGTCGAGGCGGGGCGGGCGTGGCCGCCGTGCGCCAGCGCAACGGCGTGGCCGAGGTGTTCATCCAGCAGGCTCCGGGCGAATCCTTCTTCATCAAAACCCTGACCGCCCGCGCGGCCATCGGCAACGCTTCACGCTACACGCATCCTGCCGGAGAAGCCGTCGTGTTCGACGGTGACTGGAAAGTCACAGCGACCAAGGGCGGGCCTGAGCTTCCGCCAGCGTTCACGCAACACGGTTTTGGTTCCTGGACCGCGCAGGGCGGCGAGTGGGAACGCTTCGGCGGCACGGCGCGCTACGAAATCGAGTTTACCCTGCCTGCCGGGGCGAAAGCCGACGACTGGCTGCTCGACCTCGGTGATGTGCGTGAGACGGCCCGCGTCTTCGTCAACGGCACGGAGACTGACCTCGTCTGGTCGCTCCCGATGCGGACGAAGATCGGCTCCTTCCTCAAGCCCGGCAAAAACACCCTCGCCCTCGAGGTGACCAACCTTGCCGCCAACCGCATCCGCGACCTCGACCGGCGCAAGGTCGAGTGGAAGAAATTCCACGAGATCAACTTCGTGAACGTCTTCTACCAGCGCTTCGACGCATCCAACTGGCCCCTGCAGCCCTCCGGCCTCCTCGGCCCAGTAAAGCTAGTGCCGCTGCAGGGGTTCACGCCTTAGTTTTTTGGAGGGCCGGTCTCCTGACCGGCCGCGATCGGCCGGGAGGCCGACCCTCCATTCCGGCCCTTGCGAAACGCGGCCGGCCGGCTAAGGTGCCGTCATGATCCGCCGCATTATTCTCCCCCTCGCCGGGTTGCTCGCCGTGTCAGCCGCGGCGGTGACCGTCGACGTCAATCTCCCCTACAAGGAGCTGCGCCTGAAGGACGGCATGGTTTTCACCGATGTCTCGGTCCGCAGCGTGAACACTTCCGCCGGCACCGTCATGCTGGCGGTCAACAAGGACCTCGTCAGCGTGCGCACCTCGATGCTGCCGGATGAGGTCGTCGCCCGCCTGAAGGGCATGACCCCGGCGCAAACCAGCGAGGAGCAGGAGGCCGAGAAGCAGCAGGAGGCCGCTGACCGCAAGAAGGCCGTGGAAAACGCCGAGCGCCGGCAACGGCTGGCTGAGGAAGACGCCCAGGCCGCCCGCGCCGCCAACCGCACCCTCAACGTGAAGGCCGCCGCCGACAGCGCGGCCAAGACCGAGGCGATTCCCTCGGAGGTGGCCAAGTTCGCCGAGGATCGCGCCCGGGCCTACTTCCGTTACCAGAGCGACCCGCACTCGAACATCGGCGCGGTGGTCAGCTCGGACGTCTATCTCGACAACCCCGAGCCCGTGCCCGGCTGGGGCGGACGTTTCCGGGTCGAGGGCGTCGCCTACCGCCAGTTCATCAACAACCAGTCGAGCGGCTTCGGCCGTTCCGGCCAGGAGTTCGAGATGCTGATCCAGACCCACGAGACCAAGAAGCCCGAGATCATCGAAATCCGGATCAAATAACCCGCGCCACCCCTTGATTTTTTACGGGCGGCCACTAAGTTGGCCGCCCTTTTCATTCTTGCCGCGCCGTAGCTCACCAGAGCGCAGGCGGGTCCCTCTCACTCTCCACTTCCCTCATGTCCACCACCACACCGCAGAAATTCGAGTTCCAGGCCGAGATCAAGCAGCTCCTCGATATCGTCATCCACTCGCTCTACACGGAGAAGGAAATCTTCGTCCGCGAGCTGGTCTCCAACGCTTCCGATGCGCTCGAAAAGCTCCGCCACACCCAGTTGACGGCGAAGGACGTCTTCGGCGACCAAGCCCTCGAGATCAACGTCACCACTGACGACAAGGCGAAGACCCTCACGATCCAGGATTATGGCATCGGCATGACCCGGGCCGAGCTGATCGAGAACCTCGGCACCATTGCCCACTCCGGCTCCAAGAAATTCCTCCAGGCCCTCGGCGAGGGCGGCGCCAAGAACACCAACCTCATCGGCCAGTTCGGCGTCGGCTTCTACGCCGCGTTCATGGTCGCCAAGTCCGTCAAGGTCTACTCCCACTCGTGGCAGGCCGGCGAACCGGGCCATGTCTGGTCGAGCGACGGCTCCGGCAGCTACGAGATCGAGGAGGCCGCCGATGTCGTGCGCGGCACGAAGATCGTCGTCGAACTGAAAGACGACTGCGCCGAATACGCCACCGACAGCCGGATCAAGGACATCGTCGAGCGCTACAGCGCGTTCGTGTCGTTCCCGATCAATCTCAACGGCAAGCGCGTCAACACCGTCCAAGCCCTCTGGCTGCGCTCGAAGAACGAGATCAAGGACGAGGAATACACCGAGTTCTACAAGTTCCAGGCCCACGCCTACGACGACCCGCTGCTGCGCCTGCATTTCTCGGCCGACGCCCCGCTGTCGATCAACGCCCTCCTCTTCGTCCCGTCGGAGAATACCGAGACCTACGGCTTCGCCCGCTTCGAGCCCGGGGTCGCCCTCTACTGCCGCAAGGTGCTCATCGACGCCGCGCCCAAGGACCTGCTGCCCGAGTGGCTGCGCTTCCTCAAGGGCGTCGTGGACAGCGAGGATCTCCCGCTGAACATCTCGCGCGAGACGATGCAGGACAAGGCCCTGCTCGACAAACTGGGCAAGGTCATCACCAAGCGCTTCCTCAAGTTCCTCGACGAGGAGGCCATGCAGCGCCCCGACGGCTACGTGAAGTTCTACTCCAAGTTCGGCATCTTCCTGAAGGAAGGCGCCGCGCTCGACCATGGCCACAAGGAGCAGCTTATGAAGCTGCTGCGCTTCGAGTCGTCACTGACGGACAAGACCAAGCAGACCTCCCTGACTGACTACGTCTCCCGCATGGGCAGCGAGCAGAAGGAGATCTATTACCTCGTCGGCAAGGACCGCACCGCCATCGAGAGCGGCCCGTATCTCGAGGGCTTCAAGGCCCGCAACCTCGAGGTGCTGTTCTGCTACGAGCCGGTGGATGAATACGTGATGAACAACGCCCGCGAGTTCGACGGCAAGAAGCTCATCGCCGCCGACCACGCCGACGTGAAGCTTAGCGACATCCCGAAGCCCGAGGGCGCGCTCAGCGAGGCCGATACGAAGACGCTCACCACCTGGCTCAAGGAGTCGCTCGGCGACCGCGTCGCCGCCGTGAAGGCCAGCGACCGCCTCGTGGACTCCCCTGCCCTCGCGATCAACGCCGACGCGTTCATGTCCGCCCACATGCGCCGCATGATGAAGGCCATGAACAAGGAAGGCTCGGATCTGCCCCAGCGGGCGAATCTCGAGATCAACCCCCGCTCCGCCGTGATCAAGCGTCTCTTCGAGATCCACACGGCGTCACCGGACAAGGCCAAGCTCGTCGCCGAGCAGATCCTCGACAACGCACTCATCAGCGCCGGCATGCTGGAGGACGCGACGCCGATGGTCGCCCGGTTGTATAAGCTCCTCGAGACCGTCTGATATCAGTGGAGGGCCGGCCTCCCGGCCGGCCGCGGCCCAGCTGGAGCTGGGCCCTCCAGCGGTTGCTTACTTCTTGATGCCGACGTATTCGAGGTAGGGCTCCTGCGAGCGCGGGCGGCCGAGGAACTTCTCGACCGACTCGCCCACATCGCGGGTGTGGCCCACGCTGTAGACCTCGTCACGCAGCCGGCGGCCAACCTTCTCGTCGAGAAAGCCGCCCGGGGCCTTCTTGAACTCGCTGGCCATGTCGATCGCCATGACCTTGGCCCAGAGATAACCGTAATAGCCGGCGTCATAGCCGCCCGCGAGGTGGCCGAAATAGGCCACAAAGGCGGTGTCCTTCGGCGGGGCGACCGCCACGCGCGCGAGCACGGCGTTGGTGACGGTGACCACGTCCATCTTGGTCACCTCATCCGCTGGCACGGCATGCAGGGCGAGGTCAATCAGGCCGAGCGAGAGCTGGCGGCGGGTGGCATAACCCTCGGTCGCCTGGCGGGCGGCCACGAGGGCGGCGATGGTCTCGGCGGGAATCTTCCTGGCCGGGTCACGGTAGTCGGCGGCGAAGGTGTCGAGCACGGCCTTGTCCCACACCCAGTTCTCCAGCATCTGGGAGGGCGCCTCCACGAAGTCCTGCGGCACGGCGAAGCCGGTCTGCGCCACGAAGCGCGAGCGGCTCATCATCCCGTGCATCACGTGGCCGAACTCGTGGAAGAGCGTGACGACGTCGGCCTGCTTGAGCAATGAGGGTTTGTCAGCGGAGGGCGCCGGGAAATTGCAGAGCAGCGCGGCGACCGGCAGGTCGTAGCGGCCGTCCGACAGCACGCCGCCCACCTTCTGCGGGAAGCAGGCGAAGTGGTTGAACTTCCCCTCGCGCGGGAACATGTCGAGGTAGAACGCCCCCATGGGCACGCCCGTGGCGGAGTCCTGCACGACGTAGAGCTGCACGCCGGGCGCCCAGACGTAGGGCGGCTGGACTGCGGTGAACTTCAAGCCGAAGATTTTCTGATAGATGGCGAACATGCCCTCGAGGGTCGCCTGGTAGGGGAAATAGACGCGCAGTGCCTCGGTATCGACGGCATACTTCTCCTTGAGGAGCTGGTTGGTGTAGTAGGCGATGTCCCAGGGATCGAGTTGGGCGGCGGCCGCGCCGGTGCGCTTCGCCTTCAGCGCGCGAAGCGTCTCGAGCTCGGCGGCGAACTTCGGCTGCAGACCCAGGGTCAGCTCCTCCTCGAACTTGACCGCGGTCGCGCCAGTCTTGGCCATCTTGACCTCAGTCTGGTAGTCGGCCCAGGTCGCGTAACCCAGGCGGCGGCCGATGTCGCCGCGCAGCGCGGCGAGCTTGGCGAGGACGGGGACGTTGGTCTCGCGGGCCAGCGAGTTGCGGGCGACGTTCACCGCGCGGCGCGTCGCCGGGATTTCCGCGTTCTCGGCGATGGCGACGGCGTGCCAGGTGACGTTGGGCAGCACACGGTATTTCCCATCGGGCTGCTTCACGCCGGGGCTCTCGAGGAAGCTCGCCGGCACGCCGGCGAGCTCCGCCGCCGTGAAGTCGAGCGGGGCGCGGGCCTCGTTGATGTTGACGGCAAACTTGGTCTCGAGTGCGGCCAGGTCCTTGCGGCGCTGCTCCACCTCGGTGCGGGCGGCGACCGGCAGCGCCAGGCCGGCGCGGCGGTAGGTGCGCATCTGCTCGTCGACGAGGCGCTGCTCCTGGGCATCGAGCTTCGGCTTGGTGTCGGCATAGGCCTTGAGCGGGCGGTAGAGGTCGGCTCGGTAGTCGAGCCCGACGCTCCATTCCTGCAGCTTGACCTTCACCTCGTTCGCCATGTCGCGCATGGGCTGGTCCAACGCCGACTCGGCCACGGTGCTAACCACTGCGAAGACGTTGCCTACCTGGGCGGTGATGGCGTCGTAGCTGGCGAAGGTGTTCGCGAAGGTGAGCTTGGCGGGGTCCTGGGCCGCGAGCTCCGCCAGGGCGGCATCGGCGGTCTTGATGGCGTCGTCCGCCTGGGCCTTCAGCTCGGCCGGGGTGGTGGGATAGATCGGCAGCAGGAGTTGGAGATGCTGGGCGGCCGCCTGGGCTTGGAAGTCGGCAAGGTCGGCGGGCTTGGCCCAGCCGTTGGTCAATAGAACGGCGGGCCACACCAGACACAGGGCGGGACGGAGGAGACGGGAGGGGAATGACATAGGGGGAATGATTACCCTCAGGCTACGTTCCGCCCCACCGACGGCTCAACCCCTAAACGGCCGGCCGCACCTGCCCGCGACAAGCTACATCGGCGGCCGGCTGCCGTGCTCCTCAATCTCCGTCTCGAAAATCCGCTGCAACCGGTGCGTGGAAACGCGCAGCCGCAGCACGCTGCGCAGCAGCCCGCGGTTGTGGGGATGATAGTGAAACTCCGCCGCCTCGTTGCGAAAATCGCGCCGGTTCCGCAGCTCGCCCACGCCGCGCACAAATTCAAAGTCCGGCGACGTGTAGTCCCGGTTCAAGCCCAGCAGCCAATAGAACGGCTTCGCATGTCGGTGCAGGCTGCGATCCACCACATCCCGCTCGAACGCATCCAAGGGGATGCGATGCTGCGTGCAGTAGAGTTCGCGAAAGTTCTTCAAGATCCGTGGTAGTTAAAGCAGGAAAAGTGGCGCGAGAAACGCGACCGGCAACGCAGGAAAGTCCCTATTAAGCATCGGGGGGTGTTACATTAATGCCAGTTGCTGGCGGCAGGTTGATTCCGCCCCGGAATACCGGGCGCTCGCCCAGAGGGCCGCATGCCCCACTACGCCAAGGCTACATGGGGCACCCTTCGCACGGTGTTCGTCCTGCCGGCAAATGGGCCCCGCAGACGGACAGTGGCCGTGCCACCCGAAGCTCCACAGGAGCGAAGGGTGGCGGAGAGGGAGGGATTCGAGCTGGCCACCTACCTAGCCTTCTCCTCAAAACGTCAGGCTCTCGCATTCGAAAGCTACTTAAAGACCGGATCCGGCTACGCTTTTTCGCGCAAACGCCCTTGGCCCTAGCGAGGTCTCCCGTATTGCCTTGGGAATAAGCCCCCGCAGACTGGTCTCGCACCCACCCCATGCCTCCCAAACGCATTGTCATCATCGGCGGAGGCTTTGGCGGGGTGAAGTGCGCCCAGACCCTCCGCAGCCAGCTCCGCCCGGGCGACGCCGAGCTCATTCTCTTCAACAAGGAGAATCACCTGGTCTTCAGCCCGCTGCTGGCCGATGCCGTCGGCTCGTCACTGAGCCTCGACGATGTCATCGTGCCCCTCCGCCAGCTCCTGCCGGGCGTCCAGTGCCGCACCGAGGAAGTCCGCAACGTGGATCTCGCCGGCAGCCGGATCGAATACGAGAGCCACGACGGCCAGCCGCGCCACCTCGACTACGACCACGTCATCCTCGCCTGCGGCAACATCTCCAACCTCAACGTCGTCCCGGGCATGGCCGACCACGCCTTCCCGCTGAAGACCGTCGGTGACGCCGCCGTCCTGCGCACCCATGTCCTTTCCTCGATGGAAAAGGCCGAGGTCTGCGACAACCCGGAGAAACGCCGCTGGTATCTCTCGTTCGTTGTCGTCGGCGGCGGCTATAGCGGCGTCGAGACCGCCGGCGAGATCAACGACCTCGTCCGCTCCAGCCTGCGCTTCTATTCCAACATCCGCGACGACGACGTCACCGTGACGCTCATCCACTCGCGCGACCAGCTGCTGCCCGAGATCAGCCCGCAGCTGCGCGAGTTTGCCCGGACGAAGATGGAAAAGGCCGGCGTCACCATGAAGCTCAACGCCCGCGTCATGCTCGCCACCGGCGAGGGCGTGGGCCTGAAGGACGACTTCGTCCGCGGCGGCACCATCGTGTGCACGATCGGCAGCACCATCGCGCCGGTCGTCGACCGGCTCGACACGCCGAAGGAGAAGGGCCGCATCCTGACCGACCCCGACATGCGCCTGCGCGGCCGGACCAACGCCTGGGCCATCGGCGACTGTGCGAGCATTCTCAACGCCCATGACAACCAGCCCTCGCCGCCCACCGGTCAGTTCGCCGAGCGCCAGGGCCGGCAGGTCGCGAACAACATCATCCGCACCCTCGCGGGCGAACCAACGCGCCCGTTCTCCTTCAAGGTGCTCGGCCAGCTTTGCTCCATCGGCGGCCACAGCGCCGTGGCGGAGATGTTCGGCTTTAAACTCTCGGGCTTCCTCGCGTGGTTCACCTGGCGCGGGGTCTACCTCTTCAAGCTCCCGTCGCTCTCCCGCCGCATGCAGGTCGGCTTCGACTGGGCGTGGTTGCTGATCTTCCCGCGCGACCTGAGCTGTATCAAGACCGACGTCACCGAGCGCATCTCGCACGCGCACTACGAGCCGGGCGACTACATCATCAAGCAGGGCGAGCCGCCGTCCGGCTTCTACGTCATCGAGCAGGGCGAGGTGGAGATCGTGCGCGCCCTCCCCGAGAAACCCGCGGGCGAAGTCATCGCCACGCTCGGCACGGGCAACTTCTTCGGCGAGCAGGCGCTGATCAACAACAAGCCGCGCGGCGCCTCCGTCCGGGCCCGCACCCCGGTCGAGGTCGTGGTCATGGGCCGCAACGTCTTCACCACCATCTCCAAGTCCCTCGCGCCGCTGCGCAGCGCGCTCACCGCCGCCATCACCCGCCGCTCCTCCGCGGCCTGGCAGGAGCGCCCGGCCGTGCTCGCCGCGTTGCGCGAGTTCAAGCTGGCCGACTTCATCGAGCCGGCCCCCGCCCCGCTGCTCAAGCCCACCGACTCGCTCTACGAGGTCACGCACCAGTTCGCGCGGCATCCGTCCGATTTCTTTTTCGTCTCCCCCGACGGCGCCACGCTCGTGGGCATGATCACACTGACCGACCTGCTGCGCGCCCAGAGCAACGGCGTGAAGCCCGAGACCCCGCTCGCCGACTTCATGAAGAAGGACCCGACCATGCTCGCCGCCACGGACAGCGCGCTGATCGCGGCGTCGGCCTTCCGCGAGCACGGGTTCAAGACCATCCCCGTCGTGGCCGACAAGACCGGCCGCCGCATCGTCGGCGTCGTCCGCGTCCGCAAGCTCATTGCCCGCGTCCTCGAGGTCGTGCCACCGCCGACCGGAATGACCGCGCCACCGCAACCGGGCACTTAGGTAGGGCGGTGACTCCGCTCACCGCCGTGGCGCGGAACGGAGTCCGCGCCCTACCTTATGTCCCGAAACTCTGTTTGCCAAACCGCCGCCCTGAAGTAGCTTCAACGCTTCACTTTCCGGCCGATGCAAGACCTCACCGATCTCTACCAGTCCGTCATCCTGGACCATAACCGCCGCCCACGGAACCGCGGCAAGCTGCCCACGGCCAACCGCGTCGCCCACGGCGACAATCCCAGCTGCGGCGACCAGTGCACCGTCTACCTCCGGCTCGACGGCGACCGCATCGGCGACATTTCCTTCGAGGGTTCCGGCTGCGCGATTTCGCAGGCCAGCTCCTCGCTCATGACCCTCAACCTCAAAGGCAAGACCGTCCCCGAGGCCGAGGCTATCTACGCCGACGTCCACAAGCTCGTCACCACCGGCAAGGTGGATGAAAACAACCTGTCCGACCTAGCGGCGCTCGCGGGCGTCCATCAGTTTCCCGCCCGCATCAAGTGCGCCACGCTCGGCTGGCACGCCGCCCTCAACGCCGCCAAGGGCGATCCCATCACGGCCACCACCGAGACCCACAAGGACTGAAACATGCCTTGAATGTGGGAGGAACTTTACGTCCCGACACGAAAGCGCTACGAACACTTAACGTCGGGGCATAAAGCCCCTCCCACACTCTCCCTCTCACTTTCCCTCTCAATCGTAATGCCCGACTGGTCCAACGTCCGCGCCGACTTCCCCATCCTGCACCAGCAGGTGAACGGCCATCCCCTGGTCTACCTCGACAACGGCGCCACCTCGCAGAAGCCGCGCAGCGTGATCGACGCCCTTGTCCGCTACTACGAGCGCGACAACAGCAACGTCCACCGCGGCCTGCACGCGCTCTCGACGCGCGCCACCGACGCCTACGAAGGCGCCCGGACCCGCATCGCCAAGTTCATCAACGCCGCCGACCCGGCAGAGGTCCTCTTCACGCGCGGCACCACGGAAAGCATCAATATCGTCGCGCGCAGCTGGGGCCACGCCCACCTGAAGCCCGGCGACGTCGTGCTCACCACCGAGTTCGAGCACCACTCCAACCTCGTGCCCTGGCAGCAGGCCGCCAAGGCCGCCGGCGCCACGCTCAAATATGTGCCGCTGCTCGGCGCCGATGGCGAAGGCGGACTCGACCTGGCCGCGCTGGACAAATTGCTCACGCCGCAGGTGAAGCTCTTCGCGTTCACGCACATCTCGAACACCCTCGGCACGATCAATCCGGTCGCGGAGCTTTGCCGCAAGGCCCGCGCCGTCGGCGCCGTCACGGTGATCGACGCCGCCCAGTCCATCGGCCACCGGCCGCTCGATGTGCAGCAGATCGGCTGCGACTTCCTCGCCTTCTCCGGCCACAAGATGTGCGGTCCCACCGGCATCGGCGTCCTCTACGGCCGCCGCGCCCTGCTCGACAAGCTTGCCCCCGACGAGACCGGCGGCGGCATGGTCGCCCAGGTCACCTACGAAGGCGCCACGTGGAAACCCGCCCCTGAGCGCTTCGAGGCCGGCACGCCCAACGTCGCCGACGCCATCGCCCTCGGCGCCGCCTGCGATTACCTTGATGCTCTTGGGCGGGACAAGATCGCCGCGCACGACACTGCTCTGGTCACGATCGCGATGGAGAAACTCTCCGCCCTGCCCGGCATCCGGATCATTGGCCCGAAGCAAGGCGCCGAGCGCAGCAGCATGGTCAGCTTCGCCTTCGAGGGCGTCCATGCGCACGACGTCGTGACCTTCGCGGACGAGGATGGCATCGCCCTTCGCGGCGGCCACCACTGCAACCAGCCTCTCATGCGCAAGCTCGGCCTGACGAGCACGACCCGCGCGAGCTTCTACCTTTATAATACCGAAGAGGAAATCGACCGGCTCGTGAAGTCGCTGCAAAGAATTCAAAAATTCTTCGCCGGTTGATGCCTTGAGGTGGAGCGCATAGCCCCGCTCCACCAATGAGGCCAGTCCTCTTCCCCGGCGCAGAGCAGCTTCGCCGTTGGAATGAGCCGGATGGAATGCCATTTCTCATTCGCCTCGTGTTGATCGCGAAGCCGGTGATCAAAGGAATTATTCTGCCAATGCACCGCCTGAAACCGTGCCGTGCCCCGTTTCCAATTACCAACCACTGCAGTCATCCCCTCATCTTCCGGAAAACGAAGCAAAGCATGCAAGTGATCCGGCATGAGCAGAAACAACTCACACCACCAATACCCCAGATCGTGATAGCATTTGGCCGCTTTGATCAGCTCCGCCGACAGGTTGGATTCCGTCAGTGCGCAGCGTTGCGTGGCCTCCACCCGGATTTGGGTATGAAACAGTGCGCCGTTTCTCACCCAACCCGGTGTGGCGTGATGCAAATGCAGTGGATACTCGATCACCCCCACACTCTAAAGATGGAGCGAGCTGACCTCACGGCGCCTCTTCACCTAAACGCAGGCGCCAAAACGCGCTGGGATCAGCGCGTTCCACCTCAGGTCATTTCCGAGTCACCCACGCCAGCGCCTTGGTGGCGAGCTTGTCGAACGCCGTCACGCACAGCTCGAGGTGTTCCTCCTTGGTGTCCTCGATCTTGTTGTGACTGATGCCGTGCAGGCTTTGCACGAACATCATCACCGTCGGCACACCCGCGCCGCAGGTCTCGGCCGCGTCGTGCAGCGGGCCCGACGGCAGACGGTGCGACTTCGACACCGTCTCCTTGATCGCCGCGTCGCACAGCTCGATCAACTCGGGATGAAACGGCCGCGGCTCGATTTGCCAGAGACGCGCCCACGCGACCTTCACGTTGCCCTCCTTGGCGAAGCGCTCGCTGGCTTCCTTCGCCTCGCACAACATCGTCGCCAGCGCCTTCGCGTCGAGGTGGCGCTGGTCGAGCGTGATCCGGCATTCCTCGACGACGCTCGTCACGATGCCGGGCTTGGTCGTGCACGAGCCGATGGTGCACACGCCGCCGTTGCGGTCGGTGATGCGGTAGATTTCCTGGCCCATCTTGCCGGCGGCGAGAAAAGCATCCTTGCGCCGGTTCATCGGCGTGCTGCCGGAGTGCGCAGCCTGGCCATGGAATGTGATCGCGTGCCGCTCCACGCCGAACGTCCCGAGCACCGCGCCGAGCGGCAGATCCAAGTCGAGCAGCACCGGCCCCTGCTCGATGTGCAGCTCGAGGTAGGCCGCGGCGTTCTTCAACTCGACGCCGCTGTCCTTCACCTTCTCGAAATCCACGCCGACGGCCTTGAGCGCGTCGGGCAGTGTCAGGCCCTGCTTGTCCTTGAGGCCGCGCGCCTCCTTCATGTCGAGCGCGCCGGAGCACGCGGACGAGCCGAACAGGCTCTTGCCAAAGCGCGCGCCCTCCTCGTCCGCCCAGTCCACGACGCGCACCGTCACCGGCGGCTTCCCTTGATATTGCTCGTTGATGCGACGCAGCACCTCGACGCCGGCCATGACGTTCAGGCAGCCGTCGAGCCAGCCGCCGTTCGGCACGGAGTCCATATGGCCGCCCATGAGCAGCGCTTTGTCCGACTCGCCGCGCAACGTCGCCCAGAAATTTCCCGCGGCATCGATGTGCATTTCCACCGGCAGGCCGGCGAACCGCTCCTTCAACCAGGCCCGTGTCGTCACCCACATCGGGGTGAAGGCCACGCGTTGCGCGCCGTTGTCATCGCCAGTCAGTGCCCGTAGTTCCTTCAGTTCGGAAACGGTGCGTTTCGGGTTCAGCGGCATGGGAATACGGGTTGGGGGCGGTCTGATTTCTGCTTGGAAACTACCGGCTTCTCCGCTGTATTCAATCCACCAATAACCTAACCATCATTCCTGCAGGCGCCCGCGTTGGCCCTGGGAATAGCCGGCCAAGTTGACTGACTTCCCTCGTGCTGAGCCCCTTTGCGCTCTGTCGGAGGTCCCTGCGTCCCCATGCCTCTCTCCCCGCTGCTCCCCGCCGACGCCCTCGCCGCCAACTTCACCGACCTCAAGCCGCCGCTCCGGCCACAGGAAGCCTTCGTCGAGGCCAGCCGCTGCCTCTACTGCTTCGACGCGCCGTGCATCATGGCCTGCCCGACGGGCATCGATATCCCGGCCTTCATCAAGAAAATCGCCTTCGGCAACCCGGCCGGCGCCGCCAAGACCATCCTCACCGCCAACATCCTCGGCGCCTCCTGTGCCCGCGTCTGCCCGACCGAGGTGCTCTGCGAGGGCGCCTGCGTCCTCGACGACCGCGACGAGCAGCCGATCATGATCGGCCGCCTGCAGCGCTACGCCACCGACTACGTCACCGAGCGCGGGCTCAATGTCCTGCCCCAGCCCCCGGCCAAAAAGTCCGGCCAGAAGATCGCCGTCATCGGCGCCGGTCCCGCCGGCCTCGGCTGCGCCGCCGAATTGGCGCAGCTCGGCCACAGTGTCACGATTCTCGAGCGGCAGAAGCAGGCCGGTGGCCTCAACACCTACGGCATCGCCTACTACAAGATGAAGCCGCAGGTCAGCCTCGCCGAGGTAAAGCTCGTCCAGTCGCTCGGCGTCGAGCTGCGCACGGGCGTCGCCGTCGGCCAGCATGTCACCATCGCCGAGTTGGAGAAAGAATACGACGCGCTCTTCGTCGGCGTCGGCCTCGGCGCCGCCACGCGGTTGCACATCCCGGGCGAGGAGCTGCCCGAGGTGGTCGACGCCCTTGAGTTCATCTCCCGAATCCACACCGACCCGCTCCACACGGTGCCGGTCGGCCACCGCGTCGCCGTCATCGGCGCCGGCAACACCGCGATCGACGCCGTCACGCAGTCGAAGCGCCTCGGCGCCGAGCGGGCCTTCATCGTCTACCGCCGCGCCGAGGGCGACATGTCCGCCTACGATTTCGAATACGAGCACGCCAAGCACGACGGCGCGCAGTTCGTCTTCCACGCCATGCCAGTCGAGGTCGTCGCGACCAACGGCCATGTCTCCGGCCTCAAGCTGGTGCGCACCCAGCTCGTCAAAGGGAAGCTCTCCCCCGTCCCCGGCACCGAGTGGATCGAGCCCTGCGATCTCGTGCTCAAGGCCGTCGGCCAGGAAAAACAGGTCAAGCTGCTGCGCGGGCTTTTCCCCGAGCTGGTGGTCGACGAGCGCGGCGTCATCGCCCACGACCCACTCACCGGCCAGACCAACCTGCCGCACGTCTTTGTCGGCGGCGACTGCGGCAACGGCGGCCGCGAGGTCGTCAACGCCGTCGGCGAGGGCAAGAAGGCCGCGCACGGCATCCACGCTTTCCTCACGTCGCAGACGGCCGAACCTCCCGTCCAGCCCTCGCGCCTCGGCGCCAAGCAAGGCGCCACCGGCTCCGGCCTGCTCCACCCCATCCGCGCGCAAGAGCTCGAGGCCGCGCTCAAAGCCAAATGATTTTAGCCACAAAAAGTCACAAAGGGATTTGTCCAGCAGCCGTGAAGCTTCCGCGCGCCTATAGGCGCCTTGAGGCTTTAACCGGCTCCCATTTTTTTGTGTCTCTTCGTGGCCAACACCTCTGCTGCCTTTGTTCTGTCCTCCGTCCTCCGTCCTCCGTCCTTTGACCTCTGTTTCCCATGGCTGACCTCTCCTGCAATCTCGCCGGCATCAAGTCCCCCAATCCATTCTGGATCGGCTCCGGCCCGCCGGCCAACACCGGCTATCAGGCCCACCGCGCCTTCGAGGCCGGCTGGGGCGGCGTCGTGTGGAAGACCATCGGCACGCCCATCGTCAACGTCTCCTCGCGTTACTCCGCGCTCAACCACGGTAAGGACCGGATGATCGGCCTCAACAACATCGAGCTCATCTCCGACCGTGCGCCCGAGACCAACTTCCGCGAGATTGCCGAGGTCAAGAAGCGCTGGCCGCACCACGCCGTCATCGCCTCGCTCATGGTCGAGACCCGTGAACAGTGGCACGAGTTCGTCCAACGCGCCGCCGATGCCGGCGCCGACGGCATCGAGCTCAACTACGGCTGCCCGCACGGCATGTGCGAGCGCGGCATGGGCTCGGCCGTCGGCCAGCAGCCGGCCGTCGCCGAGAAGATCACGAGCTGGGTCATGGAGAAAGCCACCATCCCGGTGATCGTGAAGCTCACACCGAATATCACCGACATCACCATGGCCGCCCGCGCCGCGAAGCGCGCCGGAGCCAACGCCATCTCGCTGATCAACACGATCAACTCGATCACCAACGTGAACCTCGACACGTTCGTGCCCGAGCCCACCGTCCGCGGCCTCAGCTCGCACGGCGGCTATTGCGGGCCGGCCGTCAAGCCCATCGCGCTGAACATGCTGCAGGCCTGCGCCGCCGACCCCGACGTCAACCTGCCCATCTCCGGCATCGGCGGCATCACCACCTGGCGCGACGCCGCCGAGTTCATCGCCCTCGGCGCCACCTCGCTGCAGGTCTGCACCGCCGTCATGCACTACGGTTTCCGCATCGTCGAGGACATGAACGAGGGCCTGAACGCCTACCTGGATTCGAAGGGCATGAAGTCCCTCGCCGACCTCCGCGGCAAATCCGTCCAGAAGCTGCAGAAGTGGGAGAACCTCGACCTGAGCTTCCAGCGTGTGGCCCGCATCGACTACGACAAGTGCATCGGCTGCAACCTCTGCTACATCGCCTGCGAGGACGGCGCCCACCAGTGCATCGACCTCAAGTCGCCCGACGAACTCAAGGTCGGCCTCGGCCCGGGCCGCGTGCCACACAAGCCCGTCCCCAAAGTCCGCGAGGAGGACTGTGTCGGCTGCAATCTCTGCTCGCTCGTCTGTCCCGTGGACGAGTGCATCACGATGGTCGAAATCCCCAACGGCCGGGCGCCAATGACTTGGAGCAACTACCAGGACCGCCTCGCCCAAGGCGAAATGAAAGCCATCCCGCCCCACCCATGAAAACCAAACTCTTCTGCCTGTTTCTCGTCCTCGCCGCCACGCGCCTGGCTGCCGCCGACGCTCCCGCGAAAGCCGCGGATACCGACTCTTCCCGCGTCGTGTTCGAGAACGACAAGGTCCGTTGCATTCTCTATCACAACGCGACCGGCAAGAACGCCTGTGGATTCGGCATGCATTCGCACCCGGCGCACCTCTATATTCAGATCCAACCGGGAAAATTCCGCGTAACCACCCCGGACGGCAAGACGGAGGTCGTCGATGGCCCGGCCGGCGACGTCGGCTGGGAGCCCGCGGTCACGCACCGCGTCGAGGGCGTGTCACCCGGCGGCGTCGACACCTATCTCATCGAGGTAAAGGACAAGGATTGGAAGCCCTCGAACGGCCTGCATCTCTAACCGACTTTCCCCATGTCCAACCTCACCCCCTGTCCCCTGCTTATCAACGGCGAATGGTTGCAGCCGAAGATTGGCGCCACGCCTGTCTATAATCCGTCCACCGGCGACGTCATCGCCGAGTGCCCCGCGGGCGGCCCGGCCGAGGTCAACGCCGCCGTCGAGGCCGCGGCGGCCGCCTTCCCCGGCTGGCGCGACACGCCGCCGATCGAGCGCGCACGCGTCTTCTTCAAATACCGCCAGCTCGTCGAGGCCAACTTCGACCAGCTCTGCCAGACCGTCTCGCGCGAGCACGGCAAGACCCACGCCGAGGCCCGCGGCTCCATCTTCCGCGGCATCGAGAACATCGAATACGCCTGCGGCATCCCCACCCTGCTCTTCGGCGACTCGCTGCGGAACATCGCGCGCGGCGTGGATTGCGACACCATCAACATGCCGCTCGGCGTCTGCGTCGGCATCACGCCGTTCAACTTTCCCGCGATGGTGCCGCTGTGGATGTATCCCACGGCCATCGCCTGCGGCAACACCTTCGTCCTGAAACCGAGCGAGAAGGTCCCGCTCAGCGCCGTGCTGCTTGGCCAGCTGCTCGAGCAGGCCGGCTGCCCCAAGGGCGTGTTCAACATTGTCCACGGCGGCCGCGCCTCCGTCGACGCCCTGCTCACCCACCCGAAGGTGAAGGCGATCTCCTTCGTTGGCTCCACGCCGATCGCGAAATACATCTACGAGACCGGCATCAAGCACGGCAAACGTGTCCAGGCCAACGGCGGCGCCAAGAACTACATCGTGGTCATGCCCGACGCCGACGTCGGCAAGACCGTCGAAAACCTCACCACCGCCGCCTTCGGCTGCGCGGGCGAACGCTGCATGGCGGGCTCCACCGCCATCGCCGTCGGCGCGGCGGCCGACCGCGTGCTGCCCGAGCTGGTGAAAGCCGCCAACGCCATCAAGGTCGGCCCTACCGACCGCGCCGCGCAGCCCGACATGGGCCCCGTCATCACCGGCGCCCACCGCGACCGTGTGCTCAGCCTCCTCGCCACGGGCGAGAAGGAGGGCGCCAAGATTATCGCCGACGGTCGCGGCGTGAAGGTCGCCGATGCGCCGAAGGGCTTCTATGTCGGAGCGACCGTCGTGGACGGCGTGCAGAACAACATGACCCTCGCGAAGGAGGAGGTCTTCGGCCCCGTGTTGAACGTCATGCGCATGGACGACCTCGACGCTGCCATCGAGCAGGCGAACAAGTCCGCCTTCGGCAACGGCGCCGCGATCTTCACCAACAACGGTCGCGCCGCCCGCGAGTTCACGATGCGCGTCAAGGCCGGCATGGTCGGCGTCAACGTCGGCGTCCCCGCCACGATGGCGATGTTCCCCTTCACCGGCTGGGACGAGTCCTTCTACGGCGACCTCCACATCCAGGGGAAGGAGAGCATCCAGTTCTACACCCAGCAGAAGGTCGTCTCGTCCCGCTGGTTCGGCGGCGACGTCGGCGACGTGTGGAAGAAATAAACCTGATTCTTAACCACGAAATACACGAACCACACGAAAGGATCCGAACCCTAACCTTTCGTGTATTTGGTGTATTTCGTGGTGACCTTGCCTTGAACTGAATTCCCATGAGCTTACTGATCAAAAATGGAGAGATCGTTACCGCGGACTCGCGCTATATCGCGGACATCTATTGCGAAGGCGAAACGATCACCAAGATCGACCGGAACATCACCGCGCCGGCCGGCACCGAGATCATCGATGCCAAGGGCAAATACGTTTTCCCGGGTTTCATTGACCCGCACGTGCACATCTACCTGCCGTTCATGGGCACGTTCTCCAAGGACACCTATGAGACCGGCTCGAAGGCCGCGCTGGTCGGCGGCACGACGACATTGATCGAGATGTGCTGCCCGGCCCGCGCCGATGACGCACTCAAGAGCTTCGAACTCTGGATGAGCCAGGCGGTGGGCAAGTCGGCGTGCGATTTCACGTTCCACATGGGCGTGACGAAATTCGACGGCGGCACCGAGGCCCAGCTGCGCGAAATCGTGAAACGCGGCATCGCTTCCTTCAAAATTTTCCTGGCCTACAAGGGCGCGTTCGGCGTCGACGACACGGAGCTCTACCGGACGCTCAAGCTCGCCAAGGAGCTCGGCGTCATCGTCACCGCCCACTGCGAGAACGAGACGCTCGTCGCGGAGCGCTGCAAGGAGCTACTCGCCGCCGGCAAGACCGACCCCGGCCAGCACCACGAGAGCCGCCCGCCGGCGGTCGAGGCCGAGGGCGTGCACCACCTGATGACCTTCGCCGAGCTGACCGGCGCCGCGACCTACATTGTCCACCTGAGCTGCAAGGAGGCGCTCGACCAGGCGATCGCCGCCCGCCAGCGCGGCGTGCGCGTCGGCGTGGAGACGCTCATCCAATACCTCACCCTCGACAAAACCTACGCCGAGAAGCCCAATTTCGAGGGCGCCAAGTTCGTCATGTCCCCTCCGCTGCGCGATGCCCGCAACCAAAGCGTCCTTTGGAACGGCCTGCGCGACGGCCTCATCCAGACCGTGGCGACCGACCACGCGCCGTTCGACTTCGAGAAACAAAAACCGATGGGCAAGGCCGACTTCACGAAGATCCCCAACGGCATCCCCTCACTCGAGGAACGCGTGAACCTGCTCTACACCTACGGCGTGAAGACCGGGAAGATCGACCTGCACACCTTCGTCAACGTCGCGAGCACGCAGGTCGCCAAGCTTTTCAACCTGTTCCCGCGCAAGGGTGCCATCCAGCCGGGCGCCGACGCCGACCTCGTTGTCTTCGACCCGGACTACCGCGGCACGATTTCTGCAAAGACCCAGACCATGAACGTCGATTACAGCGCCTTCGAGGGCTGGAAGCTCGAGGGTCGGGCCAGCGTGGTCACCGTGCGCGGCCAGATCGCCGCCCAGAACGGCAAGTTCACCGGCACGCTCGGCCGCGGCCAGTTCCTGAAAAGAACTCCCAGCCATTTTTAGCCACGAAAAGGCGCAAGAATGCACAAAGAGAATACCAGGCAGCGGATCGTTTTTGTGTCTTTTTGCGCCTCTTTGTGGCTATCCATGCCTTGTAGTATTTTCCAACTCCCATCCCTCAGCCACTGATTTCAACCATGGCCACGCCCTCGCTCACCGCCAACGCGCCGGACGTCCAGGTCGATATCCAGACGAGCTACCTCTACAACGAGGACCTCGCGCCGGTGCCGCCGTCGCGGCGCAAGTGGGGCGTGCTGAGCTTCGCGGCGCTGTGGATCTCGATGTCGGCGTGCATCCCGACCTATATGCTCGCCTCATCGCTCATTGGCGGCGGCATGAACTGGTGGCAGGCGGTGCTGACGATCTTCCTCGGCAACCTGATCGTGCTCGTGCCGATGGTGCTGAACGCGCACGCCGGCACCAAATACGGCATCCCCTTCCCCGTGCTTTGCCGCGCCTCCTTCGGCACGCGCGGCGCGAATGTCCCCGCGTTGCTCCGCGCCTTCGTCGCCTGCGGCTGGTTCGGCATCCAGACGTGGATCGGCGGCGAGGCCATCCACAAGATCCTCGCCATCTTCATCCCGTCGCTCGCGGGCGGCACGCCGCTGCCCCTGCTCGGCATCACCGGCGTCCAGTTCGCCAGTTTCCTGTTTTTCTGGGCCATCAACATGGCGGTCGTCTACAGGGGCATCGATTCGATCCGGCTGCTCCTGAACATCAAGGCGCCCCTGCTCATCGCTCTGGGCCTGCTCCTGCTCGGGTGGGCCTACCAGAATGCCGGCGGCTTCGGACCCATCCTCTCGCAACCGTCTGCCTTCGACGCCGGCCAGGCCAAGGCGGGGCAGTTCTGGGGCTTCTTCTTCCCGGCGCTTACCGGCATGATCGGCTTCTGGGCCACACTCTCGCTCAACATCCCGGATTTCTCGCGCTACGCCCACACCCAGCGCGACCAGGTCGTCGGCCAGGCGCTGGGGCTGCCGCTGACGATGGCGCTCTACTCCTTCATCGGCGTCGCCGTGACCTCCGCCACGACGATCATCTACGGCACGACCATCTGGGACCCGGTGGACGTGCTCACGCGCTTCAAGAACCCCGCCGTGCTCCTGCTTGCGATGGTTGCGCTGTGCATCGCCACGCTCGCGACCAACATCGCCGCCAACGTCGTGTCGCCCGCCAATGACTTCGCCCATCTCGCGCCACGCAAAATCTCGTTCCGCCTCGGTGGCTTTATTACCGGGATCGTCGGCATCCTGATGATGCCCTGGAAGCTCGTCGCCGATCCGAGCGGCTACATCTTCACCTGGCTTATCGGTTACAGCGCGCTGCTGGGGCCCATCGGCGGCATCATGATCGCCGACTACTTCGTCATCCGCCACCAGCAGCTCGACCTCAAGGCACTTTATGATCCGCACGGCCAGCACAGTTACACCAATGGTTTCAGCACGGTGGCGCTCATTGCACTCATCGTCGCGGTGCTTCCGGCGCTGCCGGGCTTCCTCGCCCAGGTGCACCTGATCGACGGCACGGGCCTGTCGCCCTTCCTGCTCGGCCTCTACAATTACGCGTGGTTCGTCGGCTTCGGCCTCGCCTTCACCGTCTATCTGGCCCTCCGGAAGCTTGCGCCCAATTCCTGAAAATACCCTGACAGAATGAACAAAATGAACAGAATTGAGGGTTGTTGCTTCAGGAACGAAACCCATTCTGTAAATTCTGTTCATTCTGTCTAAGCTCCCCCTCTTATGAAGACCATCCCCCTTCCGCCCACCAGCCATACGCCCGCGGCCTACGCCGGCCCTTCGCTCGACCAGGTGCTCGCCCAGCGCAAGCAGTTCCTCAACCCGGGCCTCTTCCTCTACTACAAGCAGCCCATCATGATCGTCGAGGGCAGCATGCAGTATGTGTGGGACTCCACCGGCAAGCGCTACCTCGACGGCCTCGGCGGCATCGTGACGATCAGTGTCGGTCACTGTCACCCGCACGTCGTGGCGGCGGCCAACCGCCAGAACGAAACGCTGCAGCACTCGACGACGATCTACGCCAACCCCAACATCGGCGCGTTTGCCGAGAAGCTGGCGGCCAAGATGCCCGGCGACCTCAAGGTCTGCTATTTTGTGAATTCCGGCTCGGAGGCCAACGACCTCGCCGTGCTCATGGCGCGGCTCTACACGAACAACTACGACGTCATCGCGCTGCGCAACGCCTACCACGGCGGCAGCCCGTCGTCGATGGGCCTGACGGCGCACAGCACTTGGAAATTCAACCTGCCGCACAGCTTCGGCGTGCACCACGCCGTCACGCCCTACCCGTATCGCGGGAATTTCGGCTACGATGATCCCGACGCCGGCCGCAAGTATGCCGACGACGTCAAGAGCGTCATCGACTACACTACGCCGGGGAAGATCGCCGCGTTCATCGCCGAACCCATCCAGGGCGTCGGCGGGTTTGTCGTGCTCCCGGACGGCTACCTCAAGCACACCTACGAGCACGTGCGCGCCGCCGGCGGCCTCTGCATCTCCGACGAGGTGCAGACGGGCTTCGGCCGGACCGGCACGCACTTCTGGGGCTTCGAGACGCACGGCGTCATCCCCGACATCGTCACCATGGCGAAAGGCATCGGCAATGGCGCGCCGCTCGCCGCCGTCGTCACCACGGCGAAAATCGCGGCCGTCATGTCGCAGAAAGTTCACTTCAACACCTTCGGCGGCAACCCCGTGGTTTCCGCGATGGGCACCGCCGTCCTCGAAGTCATTGAAAAAGAAAAGACCCAGGCCAACTGCCTTGCGCTCGGCAACCACATCCTCGCCGGCCTCAACAAGCTGAAGGAAAAGCACAAGGTGATCGGCGATGTGCGCGGCAAGGGCCTGATGCTCGGCATCGAGTTCGTGAAGGACCGCGCCACCAAGGAGCCGAACAAGGAAGCCTGCGCACAGGCGGTCGAGAACGCGCGCGAACTCGGCCTGCTGCTCGGCAAGGGCGGCCTCTGGGGCCAGACGATCCGCTTCGCCCCGCCGATGAACATCACGAAGGCCGACGCTGATTTCCTGCTCGCCGTGCTGGACGAGTCAATCGGCGCCGTGCCGGCCTGATTGCCGCGCATGGATCCCAAGCAAGTGTCGCCGGCCAGCGCCGCCGCCCAAGCCCTCGGCTGGGTGGACGAAAAAACGCGCGCCGTCTCGCCCGCCATCCACACGTCGACGACTTACCTGCGCGACGAGGACAACCAGTATCGCTCCGGCCGCGGCTACATCCGCGCCGACAATCCCTCCTTTGACCAGGCCGAGGCCCTGTTGAACCACTTGGAGCAAGGCGCCGGAGCCATGCTGTTCAGCTCGGGCATGGCCGCGGCCACGGCGGTTTTCATGTCACTCCGGCCCGGCGACCATGTCGTCGCGCCGAAGGTGATGTATTGGGGCCTGCGCAGCTGGCTACAGGGTTTCGCGAAAGACTGGGGCCTCGATGTCGAGCTAGTCGACACCACCGACCAGGCCGCTCTCGCCCGGGCGATATGCCCGGGAAAAACCAAGCTGGTCTGGATCGAGACGCCGGCCAATCCCACGTGGGTCATCACCGACATCGCGGCCACGGCCAAGCTCGCCCATCAGGCCGGCGCCCGGCTCGCCGTTGACTCGACTGTTGCCACGCCGGTGCTCACTCGGCCGCTCACGCTTGGCGCCGATATCGTGATGCATGCCGCGACCAAATACCTGAACGGCCACTCCGATGTCATCGCCGGTGCCCTGGTGACGGCGAAGGATGACGAAGGATGGAAACGCCTGAAGGCCATCCGGCACGACATGGGTGCGGTGCTGGGGTCATTCGAGGCCTGGCTGCTGCTGCGCGGCATGCGGACCCTGTTCGTGCGCGTGCCGGCCGCGTGCCGCGGTGCGCAGCGGATCGCGGAACATTTTTCCAAGCACCCGAAGATCCTCGCCGTGCTCTACCCCGGCCTGCCGTCGGCCCAGGGCCATGCCGTGGCCGCGCGGGAAATGTCCGGCGGTTTCGGCGGCATGCTCTCACTTCGCGTGAAGGCCGGCGAGGCCGCGGCCGTCGCCGTCGCGGCACGCGTGCAATTGTGGAAGCGCGCGACCTCCCTCGGCGGCGTCGAGAGCCTCATCGAGCACCGCGCCAGCGTGGAAGGCCCGACCAGCCCCGTGCCGCCGGATTTGCTGCGTCTCTCGGTGGGCATTGAGGATGCCGGCGACTTGATCGCCGACCTCGAGCAGGCGCTGGCGGCGAGCTGAGCTCCCTCAGGGAATCTTCAGCACCGTCCCGATCTTCAAGTCGGTCTCGCTGCTCATGACCGCGCGATTGGCGGTGAAGATGTCACGCACCCGGCTGCGGTTGCCGTAGTATTGCTGCGAAATCTTCGAGAGTGTGTCGCCCTTCTGCACGGTGTGCGTGCGCCCCGTGGCCGCGGGTTTCGCCGTGGTCGGCGCCGGCGTTGCCGGCTTCGCAGTGGCATTGCGCGCCGGCGCCTGGGTGACGGTTCGCGCGGGGGCCGGTGCGGGCGGCGCGACCGGCCGCGTGCGGACCGTGGGAATGGTTTCCACGTTGAAGCTCAAACCCGGCGGGGCCGCGGGGCCGGCCTTCGCCGGCGCGGTCGGGCTGTCGAACCCGGGCGCGGCCACGGCGTTGCGGCCGGCCTTCACATCGGCCAGCTCCTGCTTGAGCGCCTCGTTTTCCTGCTTGAGCTTGTCGAGCGTGGCCACGAGGTCGACCCGCTGCAGCTGGTTCTCGAGTGGCTGCGCCGGCAGGGTGCGGGCAAACTCGCGGGTGGCGGCGTCGATGCGCTGGCGGACCAGCGGGGCCTGCGGGCTGTTGGGCCGGAGCGCGAGGTATTTCCGGAAATGGTAGATGGCGGAGAGCGGGTCGTTGATGTGCTGCGCGTAGAGCAGGCCGATCTCGAGGTGCGACTCCGGCGCGTCATCCCCGCGCAAATCGACGACCTTCAGGAACGCCGACAGCGCCTCCTGCCGACGGCCGGTCTTGAGCAGTGCCTGTCCCTCGCGGTAGCCGGGCTCGTCGATCTCCGCGGCGGTCTTCACCCGGTCACTGTCGGAACAACCGGCCAGCCACAGCGCGGCGACGCCCAGCAAGGGGCGCAGCAGGCGGGCAAGACGGTGGAAGGGGCGCGGCACGGGTGGAAATGAATTGAACGAGGATACGCGACCGCTAGGTTTGCGGGAGCGTTCCGCCAACACAAGTTTTTGATGCCCCTCTCCGACCAGACCGTCCTCGCCCAGGCCCGCCAATGTCTCGCCATCGAGCGGGAAGCCCTGGAGGCCACGGCCAAGATCCTCGACCGGGAGTTCGTCGCCGCGGTGCGCGCGGTGGAGGCGACTGTCGCCGCGGGCCACAAGGTGATCTTCTCCGGCGTCGGCAAGAATGCCCACATCGCGGAAAAACTCACCGGCACGCTCAACAGCATCGGCGTCCCCTCCTGCTTTCTCGATCCGACCCAGGCGCTGCACGGCGACCTCGGGCTCTGCGCCGCGGGCGACCTCGCCATCCTGCTCAGCAACAGCGGCGCCACCGGCGAGATGCTGAGGCTGCTGCCGCTGTTCGAGAAATTCGGCCTCAAGACCGTTGCTCTGACCGGCGCCCCCGGCAGCGAGCTGGCGCGCGGGGCGGACTACCGGCTGCTCTACTCGGCGCCGCGCGAGGCCTGTCCCCTCGCCCTCGCCCCGACCGCCAGCACCACGGCCGCGCTCGCGCTCGGCGACGCCTTGGCAATGGTGCTGCTGGAAGGCCGCGGCCTGACCCGCGAGGACTTTGCCAAATACCACCCCGCCGGCACGCTCGGCATGACGCTCCTGCTCCGCGTGAAGGATATCATGCGCACCGGCGACGCCTGCCCGGTGCTCAAGGAGGCGAAAAGCACGGTGCAAGCCGCCATCTTTGCCATGACCAAGGCCAAGGCCGGCGCCGTGGCGCTGGTGGACGCCAAGGGCAAGCTGACCGGTATCTTCACCGACGGCGACCTGCGCCGCAGCGCGTTGAACGGTGGCGCGGACTTTCTCAAGAAGCCCGTCGGCGGCTTCATGACCCGCGGCGGCAAAACCGTGCCGGCGGACGCGCTGGCTGTCGAAGCCCTGAAGCTTTTCCAGCAGTTCAAGATCTCCGACCTGTTCGCCCTCGATGCCAAGGGCCGGCCCGCTGGCTACATCGATGTGCAGGACCTGCCGAAGCTGAAGATCCTGTAGGCCGGGTGATGCCGCCCTGGGCGGGCCGTTATACCTCCCGCCGGGCGCCTGTTCCGTGTTGCAGCCGGGCACCGGCTGCCCTGTCCTTCCTCTTGCCATGAACTTTCGCATCGAAACGGACACAATGGGCGAGGTGCAGGTGCCCGCCGACAAGTATTGGGGCGCCCAGACCGAGCGCTCCCGCAACAATTTCCGCATCGGCCCGGAGGCCAGCATGCCCCGCGAGATCATCCACGCCTTCGCCGTGCTCAAGAAGGCCGCCGCCCTGGCCAACCACGAGCTCGGTGTGCTCCCCGCGGAGAAGCGCGACCTCATCGCCCGCGTCTGCGACGAGATTTCGGCCGGCAAACTCGACGACCAGTTCCCGCTCGTGATCTGGCAGACCGGCTCCGGCACGCAGAGCAACATGAACGCCAACGAGGTCATCGCCAACCGCGCCCACGTCCTGACCGGCGGCAAGCTGACCGACGCGAAGAAGGTGCTGAATCCGAACGACGACGTGAACAAGTCCCAGTCGTCGAACGACACCTTCCCCACCGCGATGCACATCGCGGCCTATGAGGTCACCGTCGCCGTCACCCTGCCCGGCCTCCAGCGCCTGCGCGACAGCCTGGCCGCCCGGTCCGCCGCCTTCGCCAAGATCGTCAAGACCGGCCGCACCCATTTCATGGACGCCACGCCGCTCACGCTTGGCCAGGAATTCAGCGGCTACGTGCAGCAACTCGACAACGGCATGCGTGCCATCCGCAACGCCCTCGAGATGATCCGCGAGCTCGCGCTCGGCGGCACCGCCGTCGGCACCGGCCTCAACACGCCCGCCGGCTACGATGTGCTCGTGGCAAAGAAAATCGCCGACCTCACCGGCCGGCCCTTCATCACCGCCCCGAACAAGTTCGAGGCACTGGCCGCTCACGACGCGATGGTCGAGCTCTCCGGCGCCCTCAAGCGCGCCGCCGTGTCGCTGATGAAAATCGCCAACGACATCCGCATGCTCAGCTCCGGCCCGCGTTCCGGCATCGGCGAGATCGTCATCCCCGACAACGAACCCGGCTCCTCCATCATGCCCGGCAAGGTCAACCCGACCCAGCCCGAGGCCATGACGATGGTCTGCGCCCAGATCATGGGCAACGACGTGGCCGTGGGCATCGGCGGCGCCACCGGCCATTTTGAGCTCAACGTCTTCAAGCCGATCATCGCCGCCAACGTGTTGCAGAGCGCGCGGCTGCTCGGCGACGCCTGCGTGTCCTTCGCCGAGAAGTGCGCCGACGGCATCACTGCCAACGAACCCATCATCAAGCGCCACCTCGAGAATTCGCTCATGCTCGTGACCGCCCTCAACCCGCACATCGGCTACGCGAAGGCGGCCGAGATCGCCAAGAAGGCGCACAAGGAAAACACAACGTTGAAGGCCGCCGCGATCAAGCTCGGCTATGTCACCGCCGAACAGTTCGACGCCTGGGTGCGGCCCGAGGATATGACCGGTTCACTGAAGGCATAAAAAAGCCCGCCGTCAGGCGGGCTGGGAGGACGAGTGCGGGCCCGGTCAGAACCGGAGCGCCACGATTTGCGGCATGGTCCGCACAAAGGCATCCGCGTCCCGGGTCAGGCGATTGCTCCGGTCGCTGGTTTCCGGTTCACCGAGGCGGCGGGCCAGGCGCTCACGCACGACGGCGGGCGGAAGCGGCTCCGGGTTGAGCTGCCGGCCGCCATACGAGGCGAGGAGCTGGTTGCGGCGCGTGGCGTTGGTCGGAACGGAGGCAAGTTCATCGCTGGTGGCGACGGTTTCCACGCGAGCCGGCGTGCTCAGGCGATTACCCAGGGCCGCCCCGGAAAAATCAGCATCGGATTGCTCGAGCGTGGCGGAGTTGTTGGCGAGAAGACGGGCCGAGGGTTTCTCGGTCTCGCGCGGGGCGATCAAGAGAGGCATCAGCTCGACGACCTCGGCGGGACCCGTCGTCGGTGCGGCCGCCGCAGCCACCACGGTGACTTCATCCCGGGCCGACGTGATCGATTCACTGCGATTGACCAAGGAGGAACTGACCGGGCTGGACGACAACGCCATCCCGTGATCCACGGCCGCGGAAGGATTGGCCGCCGGGACCGGGACCTGCGCCAGCTGGGCCGGCACGTAGAATTTCACCGAGACCAACGTAAACGCGAGAATGGCGGTGGCTCCCACCGGCAGATAGGCCCGCCGGGCCAGGATCTGCGGCAGTTCCTGCCACCACGGGCGCTTCTCCAGCAGGGCGGTGAGCTGCTTCTGGCGCAGCTCGCGCTCGAAATTGGTCCAGAACTCCGCCGCGGGACGCTCGGCGCGCTTGAGGCGCAGGAGGTCCTCGATGGTCACTTTGGGGCGTTGATCGAGTTCGGGCATGGGTTCAGGAGCGGAGATACTTGCCGAGTTCGCCTTGCAGAAACTGCTTGGCGTAGTGAAGACGTGAGCGGACGGTGCCTTCGGAGCAGCCCATTACTTCGGCAATTTCGGAGTGGCTGAGGCCGTCGATCTCAAAAAGAGTAATCACAGTTCGGTGTGGGATAGACAATTTTTGGAGCGCTTCGTTCAATTTTTCCTTAAGCTCCTGTAGGTAGGTGTCCCTATCAGCTCCTTTTTTATCAGTCAGCTGTTCAAGGATTTGCGCATTAGTGCCATCCTCGTGCAGCTTCTCCAGGCTGAAAAAGCTGCGCAAACG
Source organism: Opitutus sp. (assembly GCA_025361365.1). GTDB lineage: Bacteria > Verrucomicrobiota > Verrucomicrobiia > Opitutales > Opitutaceae > Lacunisphaera. The sequence continues at coordinate 49,862 of JANYAM010000218.1, forward strand.
GTTCTTCCGCAGGTGGCTCAGGGTGGTGTTGACCGCGATCTTGTAGAGCCACGTAAAGAAGGCGCAATGGCCCTGAAACCGGTTGATGGACTGAAAGGCCTTGATGAACGCGTCCTGAGTCAGGTCCGCAGCGTCCTCCCGGTTGGCCGTGAGATTGTAAACCACCCCGAAGACCCGCTCCCGGTATTTCAGGATCAGGCGGTCGAAAGCGGCGACATCGCCCGCCTGCACCTGTTTCACCACCGCAAAATCCGCGTCGGCCTCCTGCTGGCGCTCGGGGGAGCTTATGATGGCCTTGGTGAAAACCTTGGACAGATTCATCGCGCGGAGTGACAGGCTAGAGCAACGTTGGAGCCAGGCAAATGCAAATTACGGCGAAACGGTTGTGGCCGACAGCGCCCCCACCTGTTTCTGCAGCATTTCACCCAGCTGGAGCATCAACGGCACCGGCGTCAGCCGCGTAAAAGGCGCCAGCGCCTCGCGCGCCACCGCCAATTCCTCGTCGATGGCCCGCACCACGCCTCCCGCGATACCCAGTTCCTGCATGCGTTGCTTGCTGGCGGACAGGCCCAGGGGGTGCCCACCCCGCAAGGCCGCCACCATGACCGCGCGCTCGTCGGCCGATACGCGCTCAAGCAACAGCATCAGCGGGAGCGTGAGCTTGCCGGTGGCCAAGTCGGTCCCGAGCGTCTTGCCGATGCGTTTTTCTTCGCCGACGAAGTCCACCAAATCGTCATAGATCTGGTAGGCGATGCCCAGGTGGTGGCCGAAGCGGTCGGCCGCCTGGGCGAACGCCGGGTCATGGCCGGACAGGCGGGCGCCGAGAAAGCACGATACGCGGAAAAGCTCGGCCGTCTTCAGGTCGATCATGCGCCGGTATTCCGCGAGCGAGATGTTGATGTCGCGCCGGCGCAGGGTCTGCATGATCTCGCCCGAGCAGACCTTGCGGGTGGATTCCGACACGAGCCGGCAGACCTCGGTCGTCGGGAACTGCGAGGCAATGTGCAGGGCTTGGGAAAAAAGCGCGTCGCCCAGCAGCACGGCCGCATCGGGCCCGAATTCCCGCGCCGCGGTGCGGCGGCTGCGGCGGATCTCGGCGCGGTCCATGATGTCGTCATGCACCAGCGTGGCGAGGTGCACCATCTCGACCACCCCGGCGGCCCGCACCAGGTCATCCGACACGACGCCTTCGCCCTGCCAGCCGCTCACGAACACCATCGTCGGGCGCAAGCGCTTGCCGGAAGTGTCGAGGCAATAGGCGGCCATGTCGCGGATCTCGGGCTCAAAGTGCTCCACCTCGCGGCGCATGAAGCCGTCGAGCGCCGCCATGTGCGGTCCCACGCGCTCAAAAAGCTCGGAGAAATCCCGCGGCGGCGGGAGCGGCATGCTGGGGGGCGTCACAACGCGGGCCATCAGGCCGAAGCTAGGCGGGTCGTCCGAAATGGCTAACAAATACTGCACGGCAGTCTTGCCATGAATGGGGGCGCTAACCTTTGGTTAAGGCCATGGGACAGGACAACCCCTGGTTGCTCGCCGGCATGATCCTCGCCGGGGGCGCGGTCGCCAAGTGGTGGGCCGACGATTACCGCTCCGCCCGGACGGGCCGGATTCGGCCGGGCGTTTTTCCCGGGGCGACGCCGGCCACCGGCCGCATGCTCCTCCTTGCGGCCAGCGGGGCCTTGGTGCTGCTGGCGGGCGAAACTGCGGGAGAACACGCGCTGGGGCTGACGGCGCAACAAAGCCGGATGACCGTCCTGTTCGGGCTCTATACGGTGACCGCGGCCTTCCTGGAAGAGCTGGTTTTCCGCGGCTACCTCGTCGTGGAGCAGCGCGGCCGCGGCCCGCTGATCGCAGGCGTGATCGGGGCCTCCTTGGGTTTCGCCCTGCTGCATCCGTTTTTCTGGGAATGGCGCGACGGGACCCTCCGGTGGCAAGGCGGGGCCAAGGCGTGGTTCAGCACCACCGCGATTTTCGCCGGCTCCCTGTGGTTTTACGCGGTGCGCTTCGTGCCGGGCAACCCGACGCGCTCGCTGCTGCCGTGCGTGGCGGCGCATCTGGCCAAAAACCTGGGCGTCTTCGCCATCAAATACGCCGAGGGGTTCGTGAGCGACTGGTGGTAGCCGCCAGCCCAAGAAAAGGCCGGCGGATTTCTCCGCCGGCCGGGAAGGGAACGAAGCGTTGACCGCTTACTTCTTGGCCGGGGCCACCGGGGCGGGCGCATAGACATCCGTGCCCTTGGGGGCGCGGTAGCCGGGCAGCTCGTCGCGGGTCATGCCGGTCGCGGTGATGGCGCGCGGATCGAAGACATCCTCCGGGGAGGCGCCGTCGGACGTGACCGTTTTGGCGGTGATGAAGATCAGCAGGTTGGTCGAGACGTCATTGACGTTCTTCGAAGAGAAGAGGCGGCCGAGGAGCGGGATGTCGCCCAGGATCGGAACCTTGTTGCCGCCGTGGTCGCGGGATTCGGTGATCAGGCCGCCGATGCCCATGGTGAAGCCGTCCTTGAGCGAGACTTGGGTCTTCACCTTGCGGGTGGCGATGATCGGGATCTGCGCGCCGCCGGCGCCGCCGAAGGTGGTGGACCCGTTCTGCTGGCTGACCTCGGGCTCGAGGTTGAGCTTGATGACGCCGCGAGCGTTCACCTGCGGGGTGACTTTGAGGATGATGCCGATCGGCTTGTAGGCGAAGCCGGACACCTCGAAGGTGCCGCGCTCGCTGTTGTAGTTGTAGCTCGGCACCGGGAATTCCTGGCCGATGTTAAGCACGGCCTCGGTGTTGTTGAGGGTCACGACCGTGGGGTTCGACATCACCTTGACGTTGGATTGCGTCTTGAGCGCCGAGACGATGACGCTGAAGTCCGACGCGGAGAAGACCGCCGTCGCCACGCGGCTGGTGGTGCCGCCGTTTACCAGCGAGGCCAGCGAGTTGATTGCACTGGTAATCGAATTGCTGTTGTTACCCGCAGTATTGTTCGAGCCGTTAAACGTATTGGGGGCGGTAAACGTGGCCTGCGTGCCTGGCGTGCCTGGCGTGGCCGCGACGGCGGGAATTCCCGGGACGAGAATGCTACCGACGACCGTCCCAAGAGTGGCCGGTGTGGCCGCTGTCCCAGGGGTGCCGGCCGTGGAAGGCGTAAAGCCAACCACGCTGGTCTGCGCCGGAAGCGCCGAGGGCAGGCCCGTGACCGCGCCGGTCTGCGGGTTGAATGTGGAGGTGCTGAACACGCCGCTCTGGCCACCCGCGGGCAGAATCGGCGCGGTCACAAAAGTGGTGCTATTGCCGGCCGAATTGCTGCCGTTCGTGCTGTTGGCCGCGTTGTTTGTCCCCGAGGTATCGCTGCTGTTGGTGTTACCCTGGTTGCTGGTGCGGTTGAACGTCTTGTTGATACTCCCCACCCCGAACTTCATGCCTTGGAGCGAGGCCCAGTTCACGCCGATGTTGCGGATGTCGCTGTCCGTCACCTCGACGAACTTCGACTCGATCATCACCTGGTCGGTGGCCTTGTCGAGCTGGTCGATGACGGTGCGGATGCGGCTCATGCGGGACGGCTTCTCGGTAATGACGAGGGCGTTGCTGCGCGCATCGATCACGATCTTGCCACCGCCGGCCGCGTCGACGAGGCCGTCGATGGTGGGCTTGATGTCCGCCGCCTTGGCGTTGTTGAGGATGAAGACCTCGGTCGAGCCGGGCTCCTGCGACAGGAGTTCGTTGCTGACGATCTTGATGATGTTACCTTCGCGGACGTAGGTGTAGCCGACCGGGGAGAGCACGACGGTGAAGATCTGCTCCCAGGTGACATCGCGCAGCTTGATGGAGGTCTTGCCGGTCAGCGTGTCGGGCACCACGAGGTTGAGCTCGAAAAGGTCGGCCACGTTGCGGAGGATGGTCTTGATGTCCTCATCGGGGAAATCGACCGAGAGCGTGTCCTTGTCGCGGCTGGCGGGGGCCGCGACGGGCACGGAGCCCTCGACGGTGGCGGCGGCCGTCACCACGGGAGCGGCGGGCTTGGCCTCAGCCGGCTTGGCCTCGGCCGGAGCGGCGGCGGCGGCCGGGGCCGGAGCCGCGGGCGCGAGTTCGGGGGATTGAGCGAAAGCCGGCAGGGTCAGTGCCGTGGCGAAGAGCGCGGTGAGGATGGTGCGTGTGCTCATAGTTCGTTCCTTATTTGAGGGTCCGGGTAAATTCCTCGCGGTTCAGGCGAAGGGTAAAATTGGTGCGGTCGATGCTGACGATCTCTAGAGTGTATTGGTTGCCTTCAAAGGTAATTGTCAAAATGCCGCCGGCTTTAACCCGCTTTTGACCGAAAGAAACCGACGGCTGGCCGCCGAGCACGATGTAGCCGCTGGGCTTCAGGCTGGCGGCGATGGCCCGCAACAGATCGCGGTCGTTGCGCGGGCCTGTCGGGGCGGTGGTCGTTGTGCTGGTGGTCTCCGTGCCGGTGGACGCCCGGCCCATGGCCGCGACGGCCTCGGCGAACGCCGCCGGATAAAAGGGGTTCGCCGTCGCCGGGACGATTTCCCGGGTCGCGACCAGCGTCTTGCCCCGGTCCAGCGCCTGCTGGCGCTTGGCGGGACTCAGGACCGCCTCGCCCGCCGCAAAGACCGAGCCGCCCGCGAGCAGCAGACTGGCACCGAGAATGAATCGCGTGAGATTGATTTTCATGGCTGGCCGAGCAGTTCGAGGCTGAGCGAGAGGGTGACGACGGCATCACCGCCGGCTAGTTTAGTGAAGTTGGCGGTGTTGATCCGGCAGAAATGCCGGCCCTTCTCCAGACGCTGCAGGAATGCCATGACGTTCTTGTAGGGGCCCTGGACGTTCACGTTGTAAGGAATGCCCACATAGGAGACCTTGGCCGACCGGGGCCGCGGGTTCTGCCGCACATCCACGAGCTTCACCTCATTCTCGGCCTCCAGCTTGTAGAAATACTGCAGGTTCACCGCCAGCTGGCCCTCGCGGACCAGCCGCCCGTCGAGCTCCTTGGTGGCGGCCTGCAACTCGGTGACTTGCTCCCGCAGGTTTTTGGCGAGGCCCACATTGGAGCTGAAATTAGCCGCCTCGGCGGACTTGGCCTCGGAGGCCGCCTGCTGCACGTCGAGTTCGCCGCTGCGATAATAGAGCCAGCCGCCGCCCAGCAGACAGATCAGCAAACAGGCAAAGCCGATGGGCTGCTTTTTGATGCGCGCAATGATATCAGCCGCGGTCATTTCTTGGCCTCCGTTTTGATTTTCAACGAAATCTCAAAGGCCATGAAACTCGTGGCGCCATCGGGGGCGAGCTTCTCCAGGGTGATGGGCTCGAAGACCGAGCCGAGCCGCGGGTGGGCGCGGAGGACATCGACATAACTGGAGGCCGTGCCGGCCGCCTGATCCCGGGTGCCGGCGACCACGCCCTTGAGCACGTAGACCGAGTTTTTCGAGTCGGCCGTCAACCGGATGTCGGCCATATCAACGGAAATCTCCTTGGGCAGGGTCCGTCCGATCAACTCGATGTATTCGGAAACCGGGACGGGCACCTTCACGAAGGTCTCGACCTCGGTCAGTTTCTTTTCCTCGTCGGTGAAAATCCTGGTCTGGCGGAGCGCCTCGGTGTTTTGCTTGGCGTTCGCGTCGATCTCGCGCTGGGCCGCGGCGATCTGCTCCCCGAGGTTGTGCAAACGGTATTCCCCGTAGCCCAGCCACATCAGCAGCGCGATGGTCACGGCGCCCGCCCCCGTGTTCACGAAGAAGGTCGTGCGCACGACCTTCGTGTCCGGCAACCGTTCAAAGTTGCGGAAATTCGTGTGCCAGAGTGGGACGACTACCGGCTCGTCACTTTTTTTCGTCAGGGACAGCATTTTGGTGTGAAGCGATCAGGGAAAACAAGCCTGCCCAGCGTTCCTCGGGCTGGCTCAGGGTTACGCCCTCGGCGAGCTTGATATTGAGAGATTCGAGCCACGGCAGCATGTCCAGTTTCATCACCGGGACGCCGAGGGAGCCGGCCATCGTGGTGCCGAGCCAGGTCAGGCTGGCCGGGAGTTGGGTGCAGAGCACGCTGCCGATGGACTGGCCGGTCTGGACCTCGTAGAAGCCGATGGAAGACTGCAGTTCCTTCAGCAGCTTCTTGACGAGCGCGCCGCCCATGCTGGTAAAATCAAAGGTGTTGGAATAGAAGAGTTTTTTCGCCGACTCCTCGTCCTTCAAGCCGAGTTCCTTCTGCACCACGGGGATCATGGCCGCAATGCCGCTGAAGATCGGCCGGGAAATATCCACGCCGTCGGCGCTCACGATGAAGCTTTGAGTCGATTCCTCGCCAATCTCAAGCAGGAGGACGGGGGACTTGCTCTGCTTGAATTTCAGGTAGTTCACCACGCCGCCCAGCGTCGCCAAAGTGCCGAGCTCCAACCGCTCCGGATAAACGCCCTGCTCAAGCAGCTTGTCCTGGAGCGTGATGATATCCTCCGAAGGCAGGCCGCAGAACAGCACTTCCTTCTGCGCCGCCTTGACCATGTCGTAGTCGCTGCCATCGCCGGGGTTCAGAGCCTTGATCGTGTATTTCTCGGGCTCGACGCGAAACTGCTGCGTATAGATCTCGCTGAAATAAGCGGGCTCCTTGACCTTCTTGGGGTCCAGAGTGTGCCGCCGGATGATCCGCTTGGTCGGATAAATTCCACAAGTCGCGTGCGCGTAACCGGTCGAACCCTTGCCTTCGGTGGTTTTGACCCAATCCGTGATCGCCGCCGTGTCCGTCGCAGGAAACTCCTTCAGCTCCTCGACAATATACGGCGCATCCGGCGACGACAAGCGCGCCAGAAGAGTCGAATATTCGCCAATTTCGACGCAAAAGCCTTTGGATTTTTTCGCGAGAAACATGCTCAGTGCCAGAGAGAAGGTGGGAGTGTGTGCTTACGGTTTCTACGGGCTTTTGCGGGGTTAGGTGAACCGCACAAACGCTCGGCCAAACTCATTTGCAGGACATGCTGGATATGGGGCACTTACCCACCTGACAAGACGAAAACCATTACTAGGGCATCAGGTGGCAATAGTTTCCCTAATGTTTTACCTTCAGGCATTTTAGACTGAAAAGCAAAAAACCCGCCAAATCGGCGGGTTTGTGAAGAATAAGACCTTTTACGAGCCGGCCCCAGGCTTATTTCTGCCAGGTGCGCTTCTTATGGCGGTTCGCTTTGAGGCGTTTCCGGCGTTTGTGTTTCGACATCTTTAGACGTCGTTTCTTTTTCAGATTACCCATAGTTGTAGAGTGGTTTGGCTGGAAACCGTGCGGTCTACTTTCTGCCCTGTAAAGCCTTTTCCCTCGGGGTGCGCCCGGCTATCCCCCGCTAAAAATTCCGCCAGTCGCCCGCTCCGGTGGCGTAGACCCCAAGCTTGATTTCAGCCTGGGGGAAAAACTGCCCCAGGCAGGTGCCATACGCTTCCAACTGTGGCCGGTATTCGGCCACCAAGCGCTCCAGCAAGGCATGGTTTTCTTCCTGGGGACGCCGGTGGTTGGTTTTCCAATCGATCACGCGCACCTCACCCGCGACTGCATCGTGCGCCACGAAATCGATGATACCATCCACCCAACCGGCCTGGCCCAGCGGTGCCACGACGCTGAGTTCCGCAAAACTCTGCCAGCGCGGCGAGCGCAACTCCCGCCACAAACCGCTCGCGCGCAATAACCCAAGCTCGCCTTCCCCGCGCCGGGCAAAGCCCCGTTTCTCGGCCACCGTGAGCGCGGCCCGCAGGTAGGCGTTCACCTTTGCTTCATCCCCGCGCCAGGGCAGGAACTCCATGGTCTCGTGCCACCACAAGCCATACTCAATGGGATCCTCCCGCCCAGCTGGCGCCGGTTCGTCTTCGCCCGATTCGTGCCGTGCTCGCCGCACCACATCCGGTTGGTGCGCCAATTGGTGCGGCAACAGGCGGCGCGGATAATCCACCCACCCCGGCTTCACTACCTCGGCCAATGTCGGTGCGATCTCGATCGGCTCCGGTGCCGCCGCTGGCAGCATAAATTCGGCGTTCTCCACCGTCGGCAGCCCGCCCAAGTCCGCTCCCCATAAATCCAGGAAACTGCCCTCGGCCGCCGGTTCGCCCACCGGCAGCACCAGCGCGCGCCGCGCGCGGGTCAGGGTTACATAAAGCAGCCGGACCAACTCCCGCCGGCGCTCACGCTCGCGCGACTCCTTCGTGTTTTCCGGCAGGCTGGCGGTGTCGAAGAACACGCGCGAGGTGCCCGACTCGTCCGGCAGCAACCGCAGGCCGGTTGCCTCGCGCTTGCCGATCAGGCGCCAGAGTCCCACCGGGATGACGACCGGCCATTCCAGGCCCTTGGCCGAATGCGACGTCAGCAGATTGATCGCATCCTCACTCGGCTTGCCGGCGGGCCGGCCGCTTTCGAGCCCGGCCAGCAGTTCGCCCAGCCACGCCCGCGGGCCCGCACCCTCGAGGCCGCGTTCCGCCGCCTGCGCGAGCAGCCGCTCCAGTTCGTCGTTCAACGCCCCGCTCGGATCCACCCGGCGGGCCTTTTCCCCGAGCCCCGCCGCGTGGGCCAGGTCATGGGCGAAACGCTCCAGCGGCTCGCCCTCCGCCTCCACCCGCCCGACGAACGGTTTCAATATCTCCAACGCCGCGCCCAGTGGCGCCGCATAACCCTCGGGCGATTCCCAGCGAAACTTCCGCTCCGCTCCGAGCTCGGCCGCGATCAGCGCGTCGCTCACGACGAAGACTTCCCGCAGCACGCCCACCCACTCGAAAGTATTCTCCGGGTCGCACACCGCCGCCAGCAATCCCGTCATCCACGCGTAGGCGGGGTTGTCGCCGTTGCGGTTCTTGCGCATCTGCAGCGCCGTCTTCAGGCCGGCGGCCTCGAGTTCTTTGCGCGCCGTCACCAGCCACTCGTTGCGTGGCGCGAGGAGGCACACCTCGCCCCAATGCCGCGCCCCGACCCCGGCGGGGCCGCGCGCCTGCAGCCAGGCCGCCACCTGCCGCACCTCGGCCGCCAGTTTTTGCTCCACGCCGGTTTTGCCCGCCGTCGGCTGCACCGACAGCACGGCCACGGCCCCGCGCTCGTTCTTGGGCCCGGCTTCGAGTTTCTCGTAATCCACCTGCAGCCGCGGCCGCGGTGCACCGGCGGCCGGCGCCAGCCCGACATTGTGCTCCCGGCCCGGCCCGAAGGCGGCGGGCAGGGTCGCGTTCAACAGGGCAATCGCGGCGTGCGGCGCCCGAAAGGTCACATCGAACTTCAACCGCTCCCCGCCGTCGCCGCGCCCGAAGGCCTCGAGGTGCCGCTGGAAATTACGCACATCCGCGCGCGAACTGTAGATCGACTGCTGGCCGTCGCCGACCAGACAGAAGTGTCCCGGCCGCGGCCCCACCCCGCGCCCCGCCGGCCACGTGCCGAGCGCCGCGCCCGGCGGCCGCGCGATTTCAACCAGCACGGCGAATTGCTGCGGATCGGTGTCCTGCGCCTCGTCGAGAATGATGCGCCAGCCCTCCGCGCGGATGCGCTCCAGGGTCGCCGCATCGTGCAACACCGCCAGCGCCGCCTCGACCTGGTCCGCATACGTCTGCACCCCGCGGTCAAAGCGCCACGCGCGGTAACGCAGCGCCAGTTCGCCGGCCATCGCCGCCCCGGCCTCGGCCAGCCACGCCTTCACCGGCGCGAGAAAATCCGCATACAGGTCCTCGATGCCGGCCGCCGTGCCCGTCGGTTTCGGCAGCGGCAGGAAGCTGCGCTCGTCGCGGAAACGCCGGCGCCATTCCTGCGCCAGCTCCTGGTTGTGCTGCAGCGACTCGATCCCCTTGCCCTTGCTCTTCGCCGCGAGGATCATCGACAGCGCTGCCGCGGACGGTTCGGGCGGCGCGGCCGCGATCCGCACCGCCGACAACCGTTCCGCCGTGCCGCGATCGAGTTCGCGCGCGAGCTCGAAGATCGAGTCCAGCGGCGCGTGCCGCAAAAATGCCTCGATCTGCCCCGGCGCCAGCCGCGTGAACTGCATCACGTCTTGCTCGAGGAATTCCTCCCACAGCGCTTCCTCCATGTCCGCGCCTTCGATCACTGCGGGGTTGAGATTCAACCCGAGGGCCTGGCCGTAGCGCTGGGCGAGCAGCAGGCAGAAGCTGTGGATGGTGCCGAAGAACGCGCGCTCGAGGTCGTCGAGCGGGGCGAGATCCGTCCGGCCTGTCTCAGCCCGCCGCCGCACCAGCACGGCGCGCGCGCGCTGGCCGATCTGCGCCGCGGCCTTCTTCGTGAACGTGACGACCGCCGTCTTGCGCAGCTGCTCCGCCCCACCCTCGCGCAGCGCCAGCGCCGCCAGCCGCTCGGAGATGGCCGTGGTCTTGCCGGAGCCGGCGTTCGCGCTGACGGCAAAATTCCGGTTCCACTCATCCCGGAAGCGCTCGCGCGCCAGTTGGTCGGTCAGCGCCTCACTCATCGGCGGCTTCCTCCGTCCCGGGCGCCACGTCCCCGAAAGTAGCGGCAAATTTCTTTTCCAACACCGCCCGCCGGATCGGCGTGCACGCCAGCGGCCATTCGTAACCGCGCGAAAATCCCGTGCGATCCGCCGTCCGCGCGCCGTATTTTCCCGTGGCCAGGTGCCGGCCCAGCTGCGTCAGCGCGGCCAGAGCCTCCGCCAGCTCGGTCAAGCCGAGGCTCGAGGGCTTGGGCGCATCCGGCTTCAACATCCACACCCGGGCGCCGGCCACCCCGAGCGTCTCCACGGCGGCGAGATAGACCCCGAGCTGCAGCGACGCGCCGCGCGCCATCGCGCGGGCCGACAATCGCGCGTCGGCGCCGGTTTTGAAATCCACGACCTCGACCTGCGCCCCGGCCCACTCCGGCCGGTCGCTGAGCGCCAGGTCCATCCGCCCGGCAATCGCCATCCGCCCGCCTTCATCGCCGAGGCGGATGGCCGTGCCCGCCGGCAGCTTGGCCTCGACCGCCACGAAGCGGCCCGCCCGCAAACGGTAGACCTGGCCGAGCAACCCGGCCGCCATCTCGCCGAGTTCGGCATGGAAGGAATCCCAATAGCGGTCGTGCGGCCAGAGCCCGCGCAGCCGGGCCAGCTCCCGCGACAATTTCGCCCGCGCCTCTGGCTCCGCCGGCAGCTCCTTGAAAATCCCCTCCACTGGCGCGCCGCGCAAGGCCGCCGCCAACACCCGGTGCACCAGCGAGCCGAGCGACTTTTTTCGCGCCCGCACCAGTGGCTGCCAGTCGACCCGCTGCAGGCGGAGCACGCCCTCGAACCACAGCTCCGCCGGATCCTGCACCGCCCGCTCGATCAGCCGCGGCGCCAGTTCCGCCGGCCGCGTCACTTGCGGATCACCACAGAGGAAATAATCATCGAAGGCCGCCGCGGGATCGCGCCGCCGCTGCCAGATATCAAACCAACCCGCGGTCGACGGGCCGCTCGCGTCGGCCGCCACCGCCGTCTTCCGCGCCAGCCGGGAAAAACATTCCTCGAGACCCGCGGCCCCGGCGCTGCCCGCCAGCAGGACGCGTTCGAGCCACGCGTTGGGCGCCAGTTTCAGCTCCGGCTCCTCTTCATCAAACAAGGCCGCGGAGAAAATCACGGCGCCCGCCGCGTTGGCCGCGATGTCCGCGCCGCCCTGCTTCTCCACCCACGCGCGGCTGTCGCTCGTGAACAGCCCGAGGCCGGGACGGGCGCGCCGGTTCAATTCCTCGCGCTGCTCGTCGGTCAGCCAGCAACTCGACTCCGCGCGGAGCGGCCAGACCCCGGCGTTGCTCTGGACGAAAATGACATCCGACCACGCCAGCGCCGACGCGCGGCGCCACGTTGTGAGCGTGACCGGGGCGAACAGTCCCCGGCCCGGCGCGCCGGTCGCCGCGCTTTTTCCCGGAAGAAATGACCCGAGCGTCGCGAGCACGGCCGGCGCCGGCAGTGCGCGCCGGTCCTGCTGGGCGTAGACCGCCAGCGCCGGCCAGGCCTCGGTCCCGGGCAGGCCGAAGCGCGCACCGACCTGCGCGAAACGTTCCAAGGCCTCCGCCAGCGTCAGCCGGTCCGGCCACGCCGGCAGGAGCAGCCCGGCCACGCGCGCCACCTCGCGCCACTCCGGCCGCTCGCGCGCCGCGAGATCCGGCAGCACGGTGGCCAGCGAATGGGTCTGCCGGGCATCGAAAACGCGTTCGCCCACATCGCGCGCCAATCCCGGCGCCAGGGGCGTGTGCCCGATGGCATGCAGCAGCGGCCACAGGGCCAGCAATTCCTCCAGCCGGGCGCCCCGCTCATAGAAGGCCAGCAAGGCGCGCTGCAGCTGCGTGTCGACCGCCACCGGGCCGGCGGCTTGGAGCAGGTCGTTGAACGGCAGCCCGCGCTCCGTCAGCAGGCGGGATAGACGCAAATGCGCGGCGCCGGCGCACGGGAAAACCACGGCCAGGTTGTCCGCGCCCGCCGCCAGCCGGCGCACCACTTCATCGGCCACGAGCGCCATCTCATCCACCCGCGCGTGGCCGACGAGCACGGTGGCGTGAGCGCCGTCGCCTGCCCCGCCGGTCCACAGGCGCGCGACCGCCGCCCCGGGCAGCTCCGGCGACGGGGCCAGCAGTTCCGCTTCAACCCCGAGGGTTTCCTCCCACAGTTTCACCCAGCGCTCGTCGTGGTCCTTCCGGCCGAACTCCGGCTCGGGCAGCAGCACCGTGATCTCGGCGGCCTGGCGCGCGAGCGCGATGACAGAGAAAAACTCGCAGGCGTGCTCCGCCGCAAAACCGTGGATCAGCAGCCGCCCGCCGAGGCGCGGTTTCGCCGGCGTGAGCGCGGCGGCGGCGATGTTCTGGCGCGCGGAGAAATCGTAACCAACCTGCGCCACGCGACACTCCAGCTCCCCGAAGATTTCCCGCAGCGGGGCCAGCGGGAAGTCGCGGGCGCCGAAGCCCGCTTGCAACAGCTCATCGAAATCGTCGAGCGCCCCCTCGGGGTCGCTCTGCAGGCTTTTCCACAGGCCCCACGCGGTGTCCTCCGGGGCGAGCGGCGCCAGCCGCTCCTCGATGAGGACGCGGAGATTGAGCAGCAGCAGTTCGCGGCCGAGGGCGGGGCGCGCCGGCGCCGCCAGCGCCACCCACTTCTGCCGCGCCAGGCCGGGCGTGAGGAACTCCACGCCGAGCAGCGGCAGGCCCTCGCGCACGCAACGCAGCTTGAGCGCATGGGCCTGGCCGCGCGTGGGCACGAGCACGAAGTCCCGCCGCAACGTCGCGGGCGCGGCCAGCCACGGGCGCACGATTTCGCGCCAGGCGGCATCCCAGTCGCGGGCGAGATGGAGTTCGCACTTCGGTTGCACGGCGGTCCATGAACGCGGATTGGCCGCGCGAATTCAACCCCGCAGAACCGCCCCGCCCAACCCTCCTGACATCTTTTCGGCCGACCACAAAAAACCCCGCGGCGGTGAGGCGCGCGGGGCGGGAAAATTAGACGGGAGCCCGGTTACTTCTTCGCGGCGAAAATATACTTGGCGACCTGCGCCTTGTGATTCGAGGCCGAGTTGCGGTGGATGACGTGGCTCTTGACGGCCTTGTCGAGAGCGGAGCTGAAGGCGATGGCGGCGGCGCGGGACTTCTCGGCGTCGGCGCCCTTGGCAGCAGCGGCGACGGCCTTGGCCAGGGACTTCAGGCGGGTCTTGACGGCCTGGTTGCGGGAGGCGTTGCGGAGCGACTTGCGGGCGGCTTTGATAGCGGACTTGGTATTGGCCATGGTGGTTGGAAAATTTGGAAGGGCGAAAGACCCAAAATCCCCCGGGTGAGTCAAGCGCTTTCCTCGGTGGAGCCCGCGCTCCGCGCGGGCTGATTCAAGCTCCCCAAGCGCGCCCGGAGGGCCCGCTCCACCCCAGAGGCCTGTAAAAATGGAGCGGGGCGCGCCGTGGTTAACAGCGCGCCCCGCGTATGGTCTAGTTCCGCAGCCGATAAGCCGGATTTTGTTGGGCACCGCGAACGGCGCCGTGATCTTCATTTCTCTAGGCACGCCCGAAAGCGCACCTCTCCAGGCTGCCGGCTTGCGCCGGCGTCTGAAGTGCGACTAACCCGGGACTGTCCGACGGGCCGCCGAGTCCCCTATTTAGTCTTGCACCGGATTGGGTTTTTCATGCCGCCGTCGTTGCCTTCAGCGCGGTGGGCTCTTACCCCACCTTTTCACCCTTACCTCGCGGTTGCCCGCGGGGCGGTATATTTTCTGTGACACTATCCGTCAGGTCGCCTTGAAGCGCCCTGCCCCCGTTTTCACGGGGAATCCCGCCCTATGGTGTCCGGACTTTCCTCTCCTGGTTCAAAGAACGCGGAGCGAAGATCTGGCTCCGAAACTAGGACGCCCAATAGACCACCCGACCGCACTGGTCGCAAGTGGCAATTTCCGAGCCGGTCCGGGCCATCACCTCGATGTGGGTGGGCAGCTTCAGGTGGCAACCGCCGCAGCGTCCGCCGTTTACCGTCACGCAGACGGGGTGACCGGGCTTGATCGCGACGCGGTCGTAAATTTTCAACTGCGGGGCCGGCACCGCCGAGCGGGCCGCCGCCACCACGGCCAGGGCCTCCTTCAACTCGGCCTGCAGCTGGGTCTCGCGCTCGCGCAGCGTGCGGATCCGCCCCTCGTGACCGGAAATGTTCTGCTTCAGCTCGGTCTCGGCCGCGGCAAAGCGCTTCTTCGCCTCGTCGATCACATACATCACCTTCAGCTCCTCTTCTTCAAAGCCGCTGATGGCCGCCTCGGTCGTCTCGATCTCGTGGGTGAGCGCCTTATATTCGTCGTTCTTGCGCACCTCCAGCTGCTGCGTGCGGTATTTGCCGGCCTTGTCCTCGGCACTCTTGATCTCCACCTCGAGCAGCTTCTTCTTCGATTCGAGGGCGTGCCACTCGGCCTTGGCGGCCTCGATGGCGGCCTTTTCGGCCGCGATGCGGGCCTCGACCCCCGCGATTTCGCGGGGAGCCGCCTGCAGCTGCTGCTCCAACGCCAGGCGCTTCGAATCGGATTCCTGCAACGCCAGCAACTTGGACAAATCGAGAGCAGCCATGGCGGCGACATTGCGGGGCGGGTCGCCCTGCGGTCAAACGAAACTTTCCACCGCGCTCGTAGTCCGTTTTCCGAGTCGTTTTTTCGCCAAAAACCCGGCCGAAAATCGAACCCGCCCGGGGCTTATTTTTTGAACGAAAACGAGCGATTTTTAATCGTTGGTGAAGAACAAATTAACCACTTGTTTTTTACGCTGAAAATAACTCAGAAAATCGCGAGAAAACCCTTGTCGGAGCGCGTATTTTGCATGACCTTTTTTTAACCCATTTTCGCCCTAAATGTCCGCCTCCGAAGAAGCCTCCACTCTCGCCAAATCCAACGCCGCCGCCGCCGACTACGACGCCAATAAACTGGGCCAGCTGAAGGGCCTCGAGGCGGTCCGCAAGAAGCCCGGCATGTATATCGGCGGCACCGACGAGCGCGCGTTGCACCACTGCGTTTCCGAGGTGCTGGACAACTCCGTCGACGAACATCTCGCCGGCCACTGCTCGAAGATCGAGGTCGCCATCCACGTCGACGGCTCGATCAGCATCCGCGACAACGGCCGCGGCATTCCGGTCGACATCAACAAGGATTCGGGCCTGCCGGGCGTCGAGCTCGTGCTCACCACGCTGCACTCCGGCGGCAAATACGGCCAGGGCGGCTACAAGTTTTCCGGCGGCACGCACGGCGTCGGCGCCAAGTGCGTCAACGCCGTCTCGGAGTGGTTCGAGGTCGAGGTGTCGCGCGGCGGCCAGGTCCACCACATGAAGTTCGAGCGCGGCGTGACGATGAAAAAGCTCGAGGTCATCGGCAAGGCCAAGGGCACCGGCACGCTCATCACCTTCAAACCCGACGCCGAGATTTTCCGCGAGACCACCGTCTTCAAGGCCGACACCATCGCCCAGCGCCTCCGCGAACTGGCCTTCCTCAACTCCGGCCTCGAGATCGTCTTCACCGATGAGCGCCCCTCGACGCCGAAGACCGAGGTGTTCCTCTACAAGAACGGCGTGATCGAGTTCGTGAAGCAGATCAACACCGGCAAGACCGCCCTGCACCCGGTGCCGGTCCGCATCACCAAGGAGCTCAAGACCACCCTCGACGACAAGCCGATGGAGATCCACGTCGAGATCGTCCTCCAATACAACGACACCTACAACGACCTGGTTCTCTGCTATACCAACACGATCCACAACCCGGACGGCGGCACGCATCTCTCCGGCTTCCGCAGCGCCCTCACCCGCGCCATCAACCAGTTCTCCAAGGCCAACAATCTCCTCAAGGACAAGGATCCCCAGATCACGGGTGACGACGTCCGCGAGGGCCTCGCCGCCGTCATCTCGATCAAGCACAGCGACCCGAAGTTCGAATCGCAGACGAAGGTCAAGCTGCTCTCCCCCGAGGTCGAGAGCATCGTCGGCTCCCTCGCCTATGAAGGCCTGATGTTCTATTTCGAGAGCAACACCGGCGTCGCCAAGCGCATCGTCGAGAAGTCCCTCACCGCGGCCCGCGCCCGCGAGGCCGCCCGCAAGGCCCGAGAGACCATCCGCAAGGGCGCCCTGCACGGCGGCGGCCTCCCCGGCAAGCTGGCCGACTGCTCCGAGAAGGACCCGGCCATCTGCGAGCTCTACATCGTCGAGGGCGACTCCGCCGGCGGCTCCGCCAAACAGGGCCGCGACCGCCGCTACCAGGCCATCCTTCCCCTTCGCGGCAAGCTCATCAACTCCGAGAAGGCGCAGCTCGACAAGGTTCTCAACAACGAGGAAATCCGCACCCTCATCACCGCCATCGGCACTGGCATCGGCACCGGCGAGGACGAATCCGCCTTCAACGCCGCCAAGGCCCGCTACCACCGCATCATCATCATGACCGATGCCGACGTGGACGGCTCGCACATCCGCACCCTGCTGCTGACCTTTTTCTACCGGCAGATGCCCGAGCTGCTCGAGCGCGGCCACGTCTACATCGGCCTGCCGCCGCTGTACAAGGTCAAGCAGGGCAAGAACGAGCTGTACATGAAGGACGATGCGGCGCTCAACGCCTACCTGGTCAGCAACGCGATCGACGGCGCCGAGTTGCGCACCGGCGACGGCGCGCCACCGCTGCCGGGCCCCGCGCTGGAGAAGCTGCTGCTCGATGTCGTCGCCGCGGGCGAGGTGATCGACCGCCACGCCTACCGGGTCGACCGCGCAGTGCTCGAGGCCCTGCTCGAAGTGCGCGCGCTCAGCGCCGAGGACGTCGCCGACACGGCGCGCCTGGCCGATTGGCTGGCCGCCATGCAGGGCCTGCTCGATGGCGCCCGCATCGGCGGCGCGCGCTATGCGCTGCGCCTGCAGGCCGGCCTGGACGGGCAGGGCGGGGCACTGGTGGTCGAGAAACAGCACCACGGCCTGGCCAGCATCCAGACCCTGGCGCTTGGGCAGGTGCTGCACGGGGAGCTGCGCCAGCTCAATGAAATCGCCGCGCAGCTGCACGGCCTGCTGCAGCCGGGCGCCTCGATCACCCGGGGCGGGAAGACCCAGCCGGTGACCAGCTTCCGCCAGGTCCAGGCCTGGCTGATGGAAGAGGCCAAGAAGGGCCGCACCATCCAGCGCTTCAAGGGCCTGGGCGAGATGAACCCCGAGCAGCTCTGGGACACCACGGTCAATCCGGAGACGCGCCGCCTGCTCAAGGTGCGCATCGAGGACGCCGTCGCCGCCGACCAGATCTTCTCCACCCTGATGGGCGACGTGGTCGAACCGCGCCGCGAGTTCATCGAGCAAA
>JANYAM010000257.1 GCA_025361365.1 Opitutus sp.
CGCGACTGCTGCAGGCGGATCTTGCTCTCGTCGTCCGCCGAGACCTCCACCTCGACCTGCGGTTGGATGCCCTTCTCGTGAATGGTGATGCCGCTGGGCGTGTAGTAGCGCGCGGTGGTGAGCTTCAGGCCCTCGCCGTTCTGCAGCGCGATGACGCTCTGGACGGAGCCCTTGCCAAAGCTCTTCTCGCCGACGATGACGGCGCGCTTGGTGTCCTTCATGGCGCCCGAGACGATCTCGGCCGCGCTGGCGGTGCCGCCATTGACCAGGATCGCCATGGGATAAGTGCGCGGCGCGTGGCCGCCGTCGGCATTAAAGTTCTCGCGCGACTCCGGAGTGCGGCCCTGCGTGTAGACGATGAGCTCGCCCTTCTCGAAAAACTCGTTGCACACGTCGATGGCCGCGTCGACCAGGCCGCCCGGGTTGTTGCGCAGGTCGATCACCAGCCCGCGCATCCCCTGCCTTTCCAGGCCGGCCAGCGCCACCGCGAATTCCTTGCCGGTGCGCTCGCTGAACTGCGTGATCTGCAGGTAGCCGAGGCCGCCGGGCAGCAGCATCGCGTTGCGCACGCTCTCGAGGCGGATGCGGGCGCGCTTGAGTGGGAAATCGAGCGTCTGCTTCGTGGACGGGCGGAAGACGGTGACCGTCACCATCGTGTCGGGCTCGCCGCGCACGAGTTTCACGGTTTTCTCGACGGTGGGGTTCTCGATCGGCTTGCCGTCGATCTTCACCAGCCGGTCGCCGCGCCGGAGGCCGGCGCGCTCCGCCGGGGTGCCGGCGATGGGCGTGATGATGACGATCTGGTTGTCGCGCGTTTCCACCTGGATGCCGACGCCGCCGAAGGCGTTGGCCATCTCCTCCTCGGTCTCCTGGTAGGCATCGGCCCGCAGGAACTGGGAATGCGGGTCGAGCGTGCCGACCAGGCCGTCGAGGGCCGAGCGGGTCAGATCGTCGTAGCCGGCCGGGGCGTCGCCGACGTAGTTTTCCTTCACCAGCTGCAGCACCTCGCGAAAATACTTCACGTTGCGGTCGCGGTCCCGGTCCGGCCACCAGCTGGGCGCGCCGCTGCGGGCCGCGATCTGGGCGAGGCCGTAGCCGGCGAAGACGGCGGTGGCGATGAGCAGGAAGCGTTTAAGCATGACTTTAGGTGGCTACAAATGGTTGAGTTGGCAAATGGCTTCCTCGTCCGACTTCTTCGAAATCTTCGCCACCGAGCCCAATGTGGCGGCCGGGGTGTCCTTTGCGCGCTACATGGAGCTGGCGATGTATCACCCGACGGCGGGCTACTACACGCGGGACTTCAAGCGCGTCGGGCGGGACGAGAAGGCGGATTTCTTCACGGCCACGACATTCAGTCCGGTCTTCGGTGAACTGGTGATCGCCGCCGCCGCCAAGCTCCTCGCGCCGGCGAAGATTGCCGACTATACCTTCGTCGAAGTGGCCGCTGAACCCGGCGCCGGCATCCTGCGCGACGTGGCGCATCCCTTTGCGGCCTACCAGACGATTTCCTACGGCCAGCCGTTTGTGTTCCCCGCCAAGAGCGTGGTGTTCTCCAACGAGCTGTTCGACGCGCAGCCCTTCCACCGCGTGGTGTGGCGCGAGGGCCGCTGGCGCGAGCTCGGCGTGGCGCTGCACGGCCGCCATCTGCGCGAGGTGGAGCTGCCGGAATTCTCGCCGGGGCTGACCGCCTACGCTGACCGGCTGCCCAAAACGGCGGAAGAAAACTACCATATCGACCTGCCGGTCGGCACGGTGCCGATCCTGGAGCGCCTCGTCGGGCCGAAGTGGTCCGGCCTGTTTCTTGCCTTCGACTACGGCAAGTTTTGGGCCGAGCTTGCCCAGCACACGCCCGCCGGCACGCTCCGCACCTATCACCGCCAGAAAATGGGTAACGACCTCTACGCCCGGCCCGGCAAGCAGGACATCACCGGTCACATTTGCTGGGACTGGCTGGAGGACGGCCTCGTCCGCGCCGGCTTTGGCGAGACCCGCGTCGACTCCCAGGAGAGTTTCTTCATGAATCAAGCGGCTGAAACGCTCGAGGCCATCACCAAGGCCGAGACGAGCAGTTTCAGCGTGCGGAAAAGAATGGTCATGCAACTCTTGCATCCCGCTAACATGGGCCAGAAGTTTCAGGCCCTGCACGCTTTACGCAAGTAGGCCGCGGCAACCAGCGGTAGCCAAAATTCCCTTGCTAAGGCGAAGAGCGGACCTTTACTCCTCAACCTTTAACTCAAGAAACACCATGGCACGAATTTGCGCAATCACCGGTAAACGCCCGACCAAGGGCAAGATCATCAACCGCAAGGGTCAGTCCAAGAAGAGCGGCGGCATCGGCACGCACGTCACCAGCATGACGACCCGCCTCTTCCGCCCGAACCTGCAGTGGATCAAGGTCAAGCTCCCCAACGGCGGCACCAAGCGCATGTGGGTCTCGGTCAAGGCCATCAAGGCCGGCCTCGTGCAGAA
>JANYAM010000282.1 GCA_025361365.1 Opitutus sp.
ATCATCACGGCGGCGCCGAGCGCGAAAAAGCCCACCTCAAGTCCCATGGTGCCCACCATCGATAAGGCCGGCAGCCCCGTGAGGGCCAGGCTCACCAGCGGCGTCACGAGACCGATCGCAAGTCCCAGCAAGGCGCCATAAAAATAGACCGCGACAAAGGTCGTCCAGAAAACCGGCAGCACATACACGCCCAGCGGCCGCACCCCGGACCACGGGATGAGGTGGACGAGAAACGGCACCAACCACGCCACGACGGCCAGCACGGCGGTTTCGCGCCAGCCGGCAATCCTGGGAGAAAAAATGCGGCGGACCTGGGTGGACATCGGTGGAAGAGAGACCTGAAACTTGAAAGCTGAGACCTGAAAGACCCGACCGTCAGCAAGGCAGCCCTTCTCGCCTTCCTCAATCTTTTTGGTTCGGATCATTTCCCGTTGTAGGAGCTTGTTTACCAGCGATTCGATGCGTTGCCGCCAGGGTGTGTCTTCAAAATCACGAAACCAGCTGCCGTGAATGCGGGAGGGGCTTTCATGTCCGCCCTAGGCCAGGCGACGGCGGAACGCCCCGACTGTTTCAGGGATCGCGGGTCTTTTGTCGGGGCATAAAGCCCCTCCCACATGATTTTGCAGACAAGCCCTGGAGCGTTTTAAACAAAATCGTGGCCACATCAGTGCCGGATTTTTCGCCGCAAAAGAACACAAGGAGCACAAAAACAAGCCATTCAGACCGCTCCTTTTTGCGATCCATGTGTTCTTTCGTGGCTACACTTCAGTTAAACCGCTCCAGCGGCAGCCTTGAGTCGCCGGCAAGCAGGCTCCTACACATCAGGCCCACCCTCCGTTCTCCGTCTTCTGTCCTCCGTTCCCCGCCCGCCTCCCGGCGGGCGTAGGGTGAAATGCCGATTCCCCCTTGCCTAGTGGCCCGCGCTCCGCCGAAATACGGGCAATGCGAGTGCGCCCCACTACCAGCCGCCTGCTCGGCCGACGGGATATTCCCCGGTCGGCGGCGGGCGTGGGCTTGGTGGAGCTGATGGTCGTCGTGACCATCATCAGCATGATCATGCTCGCTGCCGTCCCCACCTACAACCGCATCCAGCGCAAGGCCCGCGCCAGCGCGGTGGTAAATGATTTCCGCGTGTTTGCCGCCGTCTTCCAGGCCCACGCGCACGAGACCGGTTCCTGGCCGGCTGAGGCCGCGGTGGGCGATGTGCCTCTCGGCATGACCGAGGCCGAACTGAAGTCCGAGTCCTGGCAGAAGATCACGCCCATGGGCGGTCAGTTCAATTGGGAGTTCAACCAGGTGCATCCGGGCGGCACCAGCCCCGGCGGCCGCTGGCGCGCCGCCATCGCCATTACCGATAGCGCGACGTCGCCGGTGATCCTTGACCAGGCGTTGCTGCTGGAAATCGACCGCGCGCTCGATGACGGCGACCTCACCACCGGCAGCTTTCGCCTCGGCGGCGATGGCGGCCCGTTGTTCATCCTCGAACCCTGATGGCCCTCGCCGCTCCCACTTATAGCGTGACCCTGCACCACCTCGCCCCCGGCGCGGTGGCGGCCGGCCTGGCCTATGCCGACGAGCAGCTGCCCGCAGTGCCGCTCCCCCAGCTGCGCGAGATGCTGTATGCGCTCAGCGAGGTGTCGTCGCGCCTGACCATCTACGAGCCATCCGCCCCGGAGATCCGGATCAAGACGGACCGGGAAATCTTCGTCGTCCGCACGCGCTACCGCCGGCTTTGTTTTGTCGGCTACGAGGCCGCCCTCCGGGGTGAGGAACACTCGGTCGCCTACATTCTCACCACGATCACCGGCACGACCGAGGTCGCCAAGGCGCCCGAGCCCCGGCTTGAGCGCCCCTCGGCCGCCACCAGCCCCGCCACCGCCGTGCCAGTGGAAACCGGCCGGGTCCCGCGCTGGCTGAAGATCGCCGTGATGGCCGTCATCATCATCGGCTGCAACGGCACCGCCGCCTGGCTGCTGCTGCGCCCGCCGACCCTCATCGCCCCGCAGTATGCGCTCATGACGCCGGCCGATTCCGCCGCCCTGCTCGGCCGCGTCGCCGGCGAATACCGCACCGGCTCCGCGGAAGGCGACCGGCGGATCATCATCGACGCCGCCGGCGCGGCCCGGCTCGCGAAGTTCGGCGCCAACCAAGCCATTATCCAGCCGACCACCAAGACTCTCCGCGGCGCGGTCGTCGACGGGCAACCCGCCCTCGTCACCAACGACCCCGCCGCCATCGTCGTCAAGGACGCGGACACGATCGTGCTCTTCGGCATCACTTACAAGCGGCACAACCCGTGACGCGGCGCCGCGCCGCGGGTCATGGGTTATAGGTTAAAGGTGATAGGCTAAGCCGTCCAATTCCGACCACTGACCCATAACCTCTGACCCATGACCTCAGGAAAAATCCTCCTCCTCATGGGCGTCGCCGGCTCCGGCAAGACCACCATCGGCCGGCGCCTCGCCGCCCAGCTCGGCTGGCCCTACCACGAGGCCGATGATTTCCACAGCGCCGCGAACAAGGACAAGATGGGCCGCGGTCTCCCGCTCGACGACTACGACCGCGCGCCCTGGCTCGCGTCGATCCGCGCCGCCATGGACGACTGCCTCGCCGCCGGCCGCAGCGCGGTGTTCACCTGCTCCGGCCTGAAGGACAAATACCGCCGCGTGCTGATGGAAGGCGCGCCGGGAATTTCCCTGGTCTATCTCGCCTGCGACCTCGAGACGAGCCTCGCCCGCGTCGGCCGGCGCCAGGGCCACTACATGAAGGCGGAAATGGTGCAGAGCCAGTTCGAGGCGCTGGAGGTCCCGGCCGACGCCCTCACGCTCGACACTCGCCTGCCGCCCGAAAAAATCATCGCGGAGATCAAACGACAATTATCCCTGTAGGGTCGCCGCTGGTCGGCGGACCGCGAGCGTGGCTCTTGTTCAATTTTCATCGTCCAATTTTCAATGTTCATCGCCCGACAATCACAACACGCTCCTTCGTTGAACAATGAACGATGATTCCATTTCATTTTAACCACGAATGAACACGAATGAACACGAATGCGTGGGAGGGGTTTTATACCCCGGCTTGGCGGTGACCGAGTCGGGGTATAAAACCCCTCCTACAAGGCAACGGCGATCGATCAAGCCCGAGTCGTCAGCCCTTCGTGTGAATTCGTGCCCATTCGTGGTTAAAAACCTCTGGCAATGAGCGACGAACCCAAACCCCCGGCCCCGCCTGCTCCGCCCCCCGCTGCGGCGCCAGCCTCACCCTCCAACCTGTCCGCCGTAGGCCGGGCGAAGGCGGAGGCTTCAGCGAAGGAGGGCAGCCGAGCACCCACGCCCGCGCCGGTCATTGAGTATGCAATGCCGGCGCAAAAATCCTCTTGGCTGCCTTCTCCCGCGCTCATCAAGAACCTGGGCTGCCTGATCAAGCTGTGCTTCGGTCTGACCGTGCTTTTGCTGATGGGATATTTTGCCCTCGTCGCCCTGAATCCCAAGGCCCGCCAGTGGGCCCTGCAGGGCACCAAGCCCGGCCCCGGCGGCGCGCCACCCAGCGGCAAGGGGCCCACCCCGTTCGCCTTCGTCAACCAGGTGCTCGCCATTCCCGCGCAGGCACTCGGCAAGACCGACGATGTCGTGAAGGCCAACAACGCCCGCGCCGGCCAGGTGGATGCGCTCGTCGCCGAGGAAGAAGCCAAAGCCAAGGGCGGCAAGAGCGGCAGCAATTTCGCCCCGGTCACCGATCCGTTCGCTACTCCCACCGCCGTGGGAGGGGCTTCACGCCCCGACAAAACGACTCCCGCCGCCACCGACGCCGGCCCCAAAACCGTTTCGAGCGCCGCCCTGCTCGCCCTCGCCGAAAAAAACACCGCGCCCGATCCCAACTCCCAGCTCCCCGCTCCCCGCTCCCCGCTCCCCTCACCGAGACCCCAGACGCCAGACCCCGGACCCCAGACCCCGGATCAAATCCAACTCGCCGGCAACATCACCGTCGCCCGCGCTTCGCCCGCCGGGGCGCCGCGGGCCAGCGCCGCATTTTTCTTCTGGACGGTGAACCTCGGCGTCAGCGGCGTCACGCAGAGCAAACCCGCCCGCATGCTGCTCAACAACCGCCTGGTCTATGAGGGCGACGTCGTGAATCGGTCGCTCGGCATCACCTTCGCGCAGCTGGACGCCGCGAACCAACTCCTCGTCTTCCGAGATCAATCCGGTGCAACCGTCACACGCAGCTACTAGACCGCCATGTTCTCTCCGCTGATTGTCATTCTGAGCCGCGCGAAGAATCCATCGGGATGGGCGAATCCTGCTGGATCCTTCGCTCGGCTCAGGATGACCGACCGCAAAAGCGGCGGGATCAAAGGCCGCCCTTGCCAATCCGCATTCACCATCGTCGAAGTGATGATGGCCTCCGTGATCCTCGTCGTCGGTTTCATCGGCATGATCAGCGCCCTCACCGTTGGCTCCGAGATGCTGGCCACCGCGCGGCGACAGAATCTCGCGGTGCAAATCATCAATCATGAGCTGGAGAAGCTCCGCTATGTGGATTTCGCCACCATCGACGCTTATGCCGCCGGTCCCACGGCCCTCACCATTGATACCCAGTTCAGCAGCTCCATCACGGCCTGCGGCCTGACCATCGACAACTCAAACGCGGCCAACCCCTATATCAAGCTGGAGCGCTCCATGAGCGAAGTCATCACGGGCGGCATGTGCCAGGTCACCTTCACCGTCACCTGGCAAAAAAGCGGCACCACCGCAGCGGCCAACACGGCGACTGGCTCCTGGCTGGAAACACTGAGCCTCGGCGGCAACGCCCCCATTCAACGCACCTACGTGCGCAAGGGCGTGGGCTTTTTCAGCAAATACGGCCTGAACCTCAACCTGCAGCGTTCATGAAGATGTTTCAAAGCAGCGGGGGCGGCATTACTCCGCGACGGATCACCCAGGTGGAGCGCGTTGCCCCCAACGCGCTTCGGCCGATCAACGTGTTGGGGGCAACGCGTTCCACCCGCGGCTCCGTGGGCTTCACCCTCGTCGAGGTCCTGGTGGGCGCGGCGCTTTCAGCAGCCGTGATGGCGGCCGTGCTTTCGAGTTATATCTACATGGGCCGGGGCCTCGGCCGGCTGGCCAACCAGCAAATCCTCGAGACCGAGGGCCGGCGCACCGTTGCTTTCTTTGCCCGCGATGCCCGAATGACGAGCGACCTCACCGACACCGCCAACCTGAGCGCTACGCGCCTCGCCCTCATTGTGCCAACCGCCGCGGGCACGAACACCATCACCTACTACTACAACAACACGCCGGCGGCGGTCGCGGTCACGGTCAACGGCACCAGCGTCTCGATGCCCGCCAACTCGCTCACCCGGTGCGTCTACAATGGCAGCACGGTCTCCGCGCTCACGCTGCTGCGGCTGCGCAACGTCAACAACACGGCCGTCGCCACCCGCAGCGACCTGACTTTCCGCTACTACGATTCCCCGGGCAACGAATACACCAGTTACGTCAATTACCTGCCCGGCATCAAACAACTGGGCTTGGAGTTCACTTCCACGAATGGTAACAACGTGGACGATTCCGCCAGCAGCCAGACGGCCACCTACCAGGCCAAGTCCGCCCGGATAATTCTCCGCAACCGGGGCCTGCTCCCATGACGCGTCACGCTTTCCAGTCGAAAAAAGGTTCTGTGCTCCTTGTGGCCCTGTGCTTCGTGACTGTGCTAGGCATCAGCCTCGCGAGCTATATGGCGGTGTGTTCGCGCACGATGCAGGTCAGCAACCGCACGGCCCAGACCTCCCTGAGCCGCCAGCTCGCGGAAATGGGTCTGGAGGAAGGCCTGCGGGCCTACAACCTGGGCGACTGGAGCAATTGGACCAATGGCACCGCCGCCGCCTGGACGATCACCGGCACCACCGCCACGTGCAACCTCACGTTCCCCGCCGGCACCTTTGGCCAGGGTGTCACCGGTTCGGTGAAGATCCGGGTGGACAACTACAACGCCAACCGGCTCAGCGCCACCTGGAATTCCTCCGCGACTTATCACATCGGCGACCTCGTGGGCAACAGCGGCACCTGGTATCGCTCCGTGCGAAACAACAACAACAACCAGACGCCCAGCGCGGGCAACCTGACCTGGTGGGTGTCGAGTCCGATGCCGTGGACCTGGAGCAGCGATCGAACCTATTCCCAGTATGAAATGGTGAACTACAAGGGCATTTGGTATCGCTGCATCACCCCGCCGCTCGTCAGTGCCGGCACCACGACCTATGCTCCCGCGGTGCCCGTTCCCGCCACCACGTATTGGGCACCGATTCCCAGCCAGCGCGCCTGGGCCGCCAGCACCACGTATAGTGTCTACGACGTCGTGGCCTACACCGACCCGACGACCTCGGACGTCACCCTTTATCGCTGCATCACCGCCCACACCAGCGGCGCCAGCTTCAGCACCGACGCCGCCAAGTGGAGCAGCAATGTCCAGACCGTGTCGCTGGCCTGGTCTTCGGGCACCGTCTACACGCGTGGGGCCATAACCTACTACATCGGCTCAGGTGTAACTCAATGGAGGTGGTATTACTGCATCCAGTCCGGCACGAGTAACACGGCGCCGAGCGCTGACACCACGATGTGGGCGCCGGTGTGGCCGGATACCTCCGCTCCCGCCGCGCCCTCGAATGGCACCGCTTACTCTGTGGGTAACTATATCAGCTACCTTGATAACTGTTACCGCTGCATCACCGCGCACACCTATTCCAATTGGGCCAGCAGCTCGGGCAACTGGGCCAACATCGCGAGCGACAACATTTCCTCCGGCACTCAATATTATGTTGGCGACTATGCAGTCAACAACGGCACTTGGTATCGGTGTACCACAGCGCACAGCTATAACAACTGGGCCACTGATTCCGGAAAATGGACCAGCACTAACGCCGGCCCCCATCTTCAACTGTTCTACTTCGGCGGCAACTCCCTGAGCACCGGTTCCAACAGCATCTTCTACTACGCCGGCAGCAACTGGTATCGTTACATGGGCGGTTACGTCCTCGCCTTGACCGGCAACATGCACGCCTGGGTCAGCGGCAATAAATACAACCTGGGGGACGCGGTCTATTACACCTCTCTGGCCAAGTGGTATCGCTGCATCCTCGCCCACACCAGCAGCGGAACCATCACTCCGTCCAACACGACCTACTGGGCCACCGATCCCCTTTTTCCCACGGCCTGGGATTCGGGCAAACAATACAGCGCAAACGACACGGTGCGCTACAACGGTGTCTGGTATATCTGCATTCTCTCCCACAGCAACAACCCCACCATCATCCCTCCCACCAACACCACGTATTGGATCGGGGCCAACACCAGCACCACCAGCTACCAGTGGAACATCTCCACGGCCTACGCGACTGGCGCCTACAAGTGTTACGGCGGCGTGTGGTATAAATGTCTTTCCGCCAACACGGGTTATTCCCCCAACAACACGACGTATTGGACCGCCAGCTGGGCCAACTCCTTCGGCGTGACCACCGGCGCTCCGGTCGTGTATGCCGAGGGCACGGTCAATATTGCGGGCACCGCCTCCATCAAGACCCAGTTGCGCACCACCATTGCGCCGGCCTCGCTGTTCCCCAACGCCGTCGCCGCCAATTCCTCCACCATCACGGCCAACAGCGGCGGCACCGTGGACAGCTATGACTCCACCTCGGGGACGGTCGCCAGCCAGGGCGGTGGCACGACCATTGGCGGATACTCCAATCTCGGCACCTACGCCGGGCAGGTGAACACCTCGACCAACTATTCCGCGGTGGTGGCCTCCAGTTACTCAGTGGGCACCGCCATTACCCTCTCCAGCACGGATGTGAAGGGCTACCTCGCGGCCCCCTCCACCGCGTCCAGTCCGTATGCGCCGCAATATTCCAGCGGCGGCACGGTCAAGGGTTTCAGCAGCCCGGGCTCGCCCAACATCGATCTCACCCGCATCAGCCGGAGCCCCTACATCCCGAAGTTCGCCACCGTGCCCGGTGGCGCCGGGGGCTTGGCCACCAACTGGAGCATTGCCCACAAGGGCACCCCCATCTCTTGGACCGCTGCCCCGGCCTCGACGACTCTCAACCTCGGCACTCCGGGTGCCACCGTTCCATCGCGTTACAACTACAACGGCAGCCTCACGATCGGCACCGCAACCCAAAACATCCTGCGCATCAACGGACCGGTCATCCTCTATATCAACGGCGACTTCTTTATCACCGCAGCCGGTTCCACTGGCCGGGTTGATATTGCCAGCACGGGCTCGGCGGAGATTCACGTCGCCGGTCGGTTCATTGCCGATGTGGGCGGCGAGGGTATCCTGAGTTACACCAGTGATCCCAAATCCCTGACCATCATCTGTGACACCACCTCGACTTCCACGCATTTCTACAGCGAAGATGTGAATGATTTTTATGGGGTGATCTACATCCCCTACAGCACGAGTACTACCGGCTACTACAACGACAATAACAATACCGAGATTTTTGGGGCC
>JANYAM010000073.1 GCA_025361365.1 Opitutus sp.
TGCGCGCTCCAGCGGATCGCCTTCCCGATGCCTACGAGGTTAGCTGACGGGCTTGGCCTGGAAAGTGGCCTTGGCCCCGGTTGCCCGGTGCCGTGCGCCCCGGCCGGCACGCGTGAGCGCACCGGCTGTTTTGGGTCCCCCGTGCCGCGCGACGGGAACGTCACGCGACTTCGGCTGCTGAACTGTCAAGGCCGGCCAGCAAAGGGGCCGCGGACGGGCCGTCAATGCACCCGACACCCCAGACCGCGCAACTGGGCCGGCCCCGGGCAGTTTGCGTCATATCTTTTACTTCCACAAAACTACTAGACAGGCGGGGATGAAATGCCTTTCGTGCCTCTTTAATGTCCGCTCCCAAACCCGCGATCCTGGCCCTTGAAGATGGCAGTGTGTTCCATGGCGCCGCCTTCGGCGCCGAGGCCACCATCGCCGGCGAGTGTGTCTTCAACACCTCGATGACCGGCTACCAAGAGATCATCACCGATCCCTCCTACTTCGGCCAGATCGTCACCATGACGGCCGTGCAGATCGGCAACTACGGCATCAACGCCGAGGACGAGGAACACAACGCGCCCAAGTGCTCGGGTCTCGTCGTCCGCGAGGTCTCACCGATCGTCAGCAACTGGCGCAGCCAGATGTCGCTCGACGCCTATCTCAAAAAATACGGCATCCCCGGCATCAGCGAGGTCGACACCCGCGCGCTCACAAAAAAACTCCGCGTCGACGGCGCGATGAAGTGCTGCCTCTCCACGCTCCCGCTCACCGACGCCGAGGCGATCAAGCAGGCCAAGGCCTGGCAGGACATGGCCGGCAGCGACTACGTGAAGGACACGACCTGCGCAGCGCCCTATCACTGGCAGGCGGACGATGCGTCGCGGCACAACGCCCAATATCTCCCCGTCGGCACCGTCCAGGGCGTCACGGTTACGCCGAAGAAGAAGTTCAAGGTCGCCGCGTTCGACTACGGCGCGAAGTTCACGATCTTCCGCAAGCTCGTCCGACACGGTTTCGACGTGCATGTGTTCCCCGCCACCGCTACCCACGAGCAGGTGCGCGAATACGGCGTGGACGCGGTGTTCCTCTCCAACGGTCCCGGCGACCCGGCTGCCCTGCCCTACATCCACAAGACCGTCAGCGGCCTGCTGCCCGACTACCCGATCTTCGGCATCTGCCTCGGCCACCAGATGCTCACGCATGCCATCGGCGGCACGACCTTCAAGCTCAAGTTCGGCCACCGCGGCGGCAACCAGCCCGTAAAAAATCTCGAGACCGGCAAGGTCTCGATCACGGCCCAGAACCACGGTTTCGCCACCGACCCGAAGTCGCTGGAGAAGCGCAGCGCGGTCGTCACCGAGATCAATTTGAACGACAACACGGTCGAGGGTCTCCGCCACAAGGAGCTGCCGGTGTTCTCCGTCCAGTATCACCCCGAGGCCGCCCCCGGCCCGAACGACGCCGATCCGCTGTTCGACGACTTCTACAAGATGGTCGAGAAACGGAAGGCAGGAAAGATATAGGCACCACGAAATACACCAAATACACGGAAACGAAACAGGCCGGTCATGGACCGGCCTTTCTCTTTTCCAACTTTCGTGTGTTTGGTGTATTTCGTGGTGACCAATTCTACCCCAAGTGGGCCTCGAACTTCTTCGCGTCCTCCGATGTGTCGACGCCGATGGTCGGATCCTCGGTGACGTCGATCGCGATGGGATAGCCCGCCTCCAGCACCCGCAGCTGCTCGAGCTTCTCGATCTGCTCCAGCCGGCCGGGCGGCATCGCCACGAATTTTTCCAGGAAATCGGCCTGGTAGGCGTAAAGCCCGAGGTGCTTGTAGCAGGTGTTCTGGGCGAGCCAGGCATCATCGATGGTCAGCCCGAGGTCGCGGGAATACGGCATCCGGGACCGCGAGAAATAGAGCGCCCGCTTGGTCGAGCTCATGACGACCTTCACTTGGTTCACGTTGTAGAAGTCCACGATGCGCTTGAATGGCGTGCAGAGCGTCGCCATCGGGCAGTCGCCCTGTATCAGCTTGGCCAGGGCGTTGAGCTGGCCGGCGGTGACCAGCGGCTCGTCGGCCTGAACATTAAGGACGTAGCTGGCCCGGACCGTGCGATTGGCCTGCGCGATGCGGTCCGTGCCGCTCGGATGGCCGGCATCGGTCATTATCGCCTTAAATCCCGCTCCTTCAATGCATTCGGCCAGTAATTCATGATCCACCGCAAACCATAGGGGAATGTCAGGTGCCTGGGCCTTGATGCGCTCGGCCACCCACAGCACAAGCGGTTTGCCCTTAATTGGATGCAAAAGCTTCCGCGGGAATCGCGTGGACTTTAAACGACACGGCACGATGATGGCGAGGGCTGGCATGCGGGGGTCTTTGTGATTGCAAGCCGGGGTGCTACCGGCTTTTGCCTTACCCTTTAATCCGACCCAGCAGCACTATCGCAATGGAAAAGAGCACCACCACGTCAGCCGGCCCGCACACGAAGGAACTCCTCGTGCAGAACAAGATGGGCATCCATGCCCGTCCGGCGGCCATGATTGTGCGCGTGACCAACAAGTTCAAGGCGGAGGTCTTGGTCGAAAAGGACGAGGAGCAGGTCAACGGCAAGAGCATCATGGGCCTCATGATGCTGGCCGCCGCCAAGGGCACCAAGGTGAAGTTCATCGCTACCGGCGAGGACGCTCCCGCGATGCTGGCCGAGATCGAGGCGCTGTTCGCGAAGAGGTTCGACGAGGCCTGAGGTCCCCCACCAAACACGAAATGACACTAAAGGAGGGCCGGTCTCTGACCGGCCTTTTTCATGTCTGTCATTCTGAGCGGAGCGAAGAATCCAGTCACCCGCCAACCACTGGATCCTTCGCTCCCCTCAGTATGACAAACCAAAGAACCGGCGGGCGTTCGCCGTGCTCACCTCCGCCAAGCGTTCCGGGCTGACCCCGAACACCCCGGCGCAAAACTCCGCCGTGTGCTTCAGATAAGCCGGCTCGTTGGGCTTTCCCCGGTGGGGCATCGGCGTCAGGTAAGGCGCGTCGGTCTCGATCATCAGGCGGTCCAACCCCTGCGCCAGCGCCGCCGCCCGCACCGCTTCGGCAGTCTTGTAGGTGATGATGCCGGTGAACGACCCGTAACCGCCGCGCTTCGTCAGCTCCGTCATTTCGGCCACGCCTTCGGTGAAGCAGTGGAACACCACCTTGCTCCAAGCCACGCCGGAGGCATCGATCATTGCCACGCACTCGGCAAAGGCCCCGCGCGAGTGCACGACCACGGGGCAGCCGAGCTTCTTCGCGAGCGCGAGTTGTTCGGCAAAGGCCGCCTTTTGCCAGCCGAAGATTCTTTCCGCTTCGGCCGCCTCCTTTGGCAGATGAAAGCGGTCGAGGCCGCACTCGCCCAGCGCTACCGGGTAGGGCGCGGACTCCGTCCGCGCCGCGGCGGGCAGCGGAGTGCCCGCCCTACCCCAGAAGCTCACCAGCTGCGCTACCCGCCCCGCCCAATCCGCCGTCACACTGCAGGGATGCAAGCCGACCGTGTAACGAACCAAACCGGCGTGCTCGCGCGCCAGGTCGCGGTAGAGCGTCCAATCGTCGGTGTCCGTGCCGATGGTCACGAGCGCCGCGAGCCCGGCGGCCCGGCTGCGCGCCAGAATGGCCGGCAGCTCGCCGCGCCGGACGAACGAATCGAGGTGCGTGTGCGTATCAATCAATCCCACGCAGCGATTGAAGCCCGCCGAAAGTCAGAAGCCAGCGCTTTCGCGCTGGCTTCCTTTGCACACACACCAGTTTGCCTGGTGAAATAATCAGTCGGTTTTCACCGAGATGTCGCCGCCGCTGGAGCGGAGCTTCAGGCGGGGGCCGCCGCCGTTGACGCTGCCGACGAGCCGGCTCTTGCCCACGCCACCCTTCGCGATGGTGATGGTCAGGCCCTCGGCCCGGACGTCACCGCCCGAGGTGCTGGCGTCGAGCTCGAAGCCGGCGCCCTTCACGAGACGAACATGCACGTCACCGCCCGAGGTGCTGAGCACGGCGTCCTGCTTCAGGGGCTCGGTGAGGGTGGCTTTCACGTTGCCGCCGGAGGTCGTTGCGCTGATCAGCTGAGTCACTGAGTTGATGGTGATGTCGCCACCCGAGGTGGAGACTTCCGTCGGCCCGCCGGCGCGGTCGATCTCCACGTCACCGCCGGAAGTGCCGAGCTTGGCGCGGGCGGTGCCTTCCTTGAGGACGACGTCGCCGCCCGAGGTGTGGGCGTCGATCTCACCGTCGACGCGGTCGAACTTCAGGTTGCCGCCGCTGGTGCGGGCGCGGACGTTGCCCTGCACGCTGGCGGCCGTGATGTCGCCGCCCGAGGTGTTGAGGTTCAGATTGAAATTCTTCGGGACCGTGACCTCGAACGAGACGCTGACCGGCGGCCAGTTGCCGAAATGGAAACCCATCGGGTGCGACTCATACTTGGCTTCGGCGGTCACGTCGTTGCCGGTCTGCTCCAGGGTCAGGCTCAGTTTCTCCAGGATCTCATCGGCCTCCTTCTCGCTTGAGGCGCTGATCACCTGCTTGACGTGGATGCGGACCTCCGGGGTGTCGGCGGTCCGGATGGTGATGTCGCCGCCCTGCGTAAGGGCCTTGAGGTTGCCGCCGGGCTGCACGGTGAAGGTCTTGTCGACCGTCCGGGTGATCTTGGCGGAGAGCACCGCCGGGGCCGCCAGCAGAGCGCCCAGCGCGAAAAGGGTGAGGAGGGGTTTCATGGTTGGTGTGCCTGTAAAACACGCGCCGGCGCCCAAAGTTACAGCAAATATTCCGCCCGGCTCAGGCGGTGGAGAGGCGGAGGCTCACCTTCATGCGGGCGAGCCGTTCCAGCAGGCGCTGATCACTCCGGATCGGCCACCAGTCGTAGAGGAAAATCTCGAGCGGCCGCCACATGGCCACCCAGCCCACGATCTGCAGGCCGATCTCGACAAACTGGTCCCAGCCGCCCGGGATAACCTTCCGGGCCAGCTCGCTCAGGATAAAGCAGGCGACGAGGAACAGCAGCCCGATGATGAGGCTGGTCCGGCCGCGACGCAGCAACACGCGGAATTCACGGTGTTTGATCTCCGCCCGGCTGGCGAAGTAGTGCCGCACCGCCTCCTCCGTGCCCGCGGCGCGCTCGGGCGGCGGGGCGGTGGCGAGGTGAACGACCAATTCCAACTCCCCCTTGTGCGGCAGCTCGCGCGCCCAGCTGACAATAAACTCCTCGGCCGCGGCGTCCAGATCCCGGTCGATGAACGGTGAAGGGTCCATCGAGTTGAACAGTTGCGCGAGCTCCCGCAGGCGCACCTCGACCTGGTTGGGGTGGGCCGCGGTCATGGCTGCAACAGGGCCGCCGCCCATTTCCTTTCATCAAACCCCACAAGCCCCACCCCGCCCGGGCCGAGCACGAAGGGGCGCTTGATCAACATGCCGTTGCCGGCCAGTCGCGCGAGGACCGCGGGATCGGACAAGCCGGGCAGCTTGGCGGCGAGGCCCTGCTGGCGGTATTCGAGGCCCGAGGTGTTGAGCAATTTTTTCCGCTCCCCACCCATCGCCTTCTGCATGACACGCAACTCGGCCACCGTCGGCGGCATGGTGCGGATATCTTTTTCCACAAACGCCAGCCCGTGCCCGCGCAACCATTGCCGCGCCTGCTCGCAGGTGCTGCACTTGGGATGCAGGTAGGCGGTCAGGGGGCTCACTTCTTCACCGCAAAGATTTCGTTGAAGAACGACCGCATGTGCGCCCAGGAGCGTTTGTCGGCCGCGGCGTTGTAGGCGACCGGGATGTGGTTGAGTTTGCCGAGCTCGTCGGCCCCGGGATTGGTGAAGGCATGCACCGCGCCGGCGTAGCTGATGAACTGGTAGTCGAACTTGCCCTCGTTCATGCCCTTCGTGAAGGCTGCGATGGACTCCGGGCTCACGAAGCCGTCGACGGCCCCGTGACAGATGAGGATCTTGGCCTTGTTCTTCGCCGCCGCGTCGGCGGAGGGCGGAATGAGGCTGCCGTGGAAACTCACGATCCCGGCGAGCGGGGCGCCGGTGTAGGCCAGCGCCTGCACCGTGGCGCCACCGAAGCAGTAACCGATGGCGGCGACGCGCGGCGCGTCCACGAGCCCGGTGGCGAGCAGCTGGTCGAGCCCGGCCTGGGCCCGCGCGGCCATGAGCGGCGTGCCGTAGAACGGGGTGGCGAGTTCGCCGGCCCGCTTCGCATCAGTGGTCGTGATCCCCGCGCCATACATGTCGGCGGCGAACGCCACATAACCGAGCTTGGCGAGCTGCTCGGCGCGGCCTTTGGCGTAGTCGGTCAGGCCCCACCACTCGGGGATGACCAGCACGCCGGGCGCCGGCGTGGCCGCGGAGGCCTTGGTGTCGTCGTAAGCGAGGTAACCCTCGAGCTTCACGCCGGCGTGCTCGTAGGCGACGGGCTTCGTGACAATCTTCGCGTTCAACACCCCGGCCACGCCCAGGGCGAGACCGGCCAGCAGGAATCGGGATACATTCATGCCGGCACCTTAGCCGGCCCGGGGCAAAACTCAACCCCGCGCGATCATTTCGGGTGCTCTAGCCAGCGCTCGAGGCTGGCGCGCAGTTCGGACTGCCGGATCGGCTTCGTCAGAAAGTCATCCATGCCGGACGCCTCGGCCGCGGCGCGATCCTCCGGCCGCACGTTGGCGGTGAGCGCGATGATGGGCAGCCACCGGCCCTCGATCCGCCGCCGGATGCGGCGGACGGCCTCGAACCCGTCGATGCCCGGCATCTGGATGTCCATGAGCACGGCGTCCCATTTTTCGCGGACGGCCAGCTCGATGCCCTCGGCGCCGTTGTCCACGATCACCGTCTCGAGCCCGAGCTTGCGCAGGAACGTCTCCACGACGCGCTGGCTGCCCCAGTCATCCTCGACCACCCGCACCCGGCCGCTGAGCCGGCCCCGGGCCGGGCGCGGCGCGGCCTGGTCCGGCTCCTCCAGCTGCGCCACCGGGAGCGGCAGGTCGAACCAGAATTCCGACCCCTGGCCAGGCACACTGGTCACCTTGATCTCGCCGCCCATGCGGCGCACCAGGCTTTGCGAAATGGCCAGCCCGAGGCCCGAGCCGCCGTAACGCCGCGTCATCGAGCTGTCCCCCTGGCTGAATTTCTGGAACAGCTTGGCCTGGACCGCCCCATCCATGCCGATGCCGGTATCTTGGATGCGAAACCGCAACACCGCCTCGCCGCCCTCGACGCTGACCGCCTCGAGGTGCAGGCCGACGCTGCCGTGGTCAGTGAACTTCACGGCGTTGCCGACGAGGTTGAGCAACACCTGGCGGATGCGCATCGGGTCGCCAGTGACCGCGGCGGGCAAGCCGGGGCCGGGATGGTAGTGCACGGGCAGGCTCTTCGCCGCCGCCTGCGTCTGGAACAACGCCGCCACCTCCTCTCCCACCTCGGCGGGGGAAAAATCGATCTCCTCCAAGTCCAGCTTGCCGCTCTCCACCTTCGACAGGTCGAGGATGTCGTCGAGCAGGCGGAGCAACGTGTCGGCCGACTTGCCCGCGACGCCGAGCTGCTGCTGCTGGTCGGCAGTCAACGGGGTGTCGCTGAGCAGCTGCAGCATGCCGATGATGCCGTTCATCGGCGTGCGGATCTCATGGCTCATGGTGGCGAGGAATTCCGTCTTGGCCTGGTTGGCCGCCTCGGCCCGGCGCTTGGCGTCGCTCAGGGTGGCCACCAGTTCCTCGTTCTCGAAAATCAGCGAAAAAAGCTTCCGCAGGTCCTGGTGATGCAGTCGAGCGGTGTTCAGCAGGAAGAGCACATATGTGAAGGTGCACGCCACCAGCGTCCAACTACCGGGTTCGTGATAGGTCGGGAAGGCCAGCGTCGCCGGCGTCAGCGTCGTGACGATATACGCGGCATAGCACAGGCGCACCGAGGCGAGCGAGCGGGCCGCGCCGGCGTTCATGCCCGCGATGATGAAGACGACCAGGCAACGCGGCAGCAGCTCGGTGGTCTGCAGGAACAGCCAGCCGCCCACGCCCCAGGTGCAGCCCGCAGCGATCACGCCGAAGTAGAACAGCGAGCGCCACAGCCGGAGCTGGTCGTCGCGCCGGACTTTACGCGCGAAGGTTCGGTTCAGCAGCACGCGGACCCCGCTCACCGTGAAGATGACGGCCAGCCAGCCCAGCGTCAGCCGGAGGGGAAAATACGTCCAGACCCCGGCCACCAGCACCATCGCCAGCACAAAATTGGAATACAGCCCGAAACCGGCCGACCGGTAGAGCAACCGCGTCATCTCCGCCTCAACCCGCAGCGCCACCTCATGGCGCATGGGTTCCACCGGTGGGCGGGGGGCGGTCGTGGGCCTCATCGGGCCAAGGAAGCCACAGCCCCAACTCCCCGCCAAGGGAATTCCCGTGGGCGCCCCACCCTAGCCCGGGTATGATTAGGTTGAGAGGCCGCCCGCGATGTATTGCCGCAACGATTCCGCCTCGGCGCGGTGCGCGTTGGCCACCCAGCGCGACACGTCGCCGATGGAAATCACGCCGGTCAGCCTGCCGTCCTGGATCACCGGCAGATGGCGGCAGCGTTTCTCCGCAAAGATGTCCATGACCTGCTGCACGGTCGCCTCGGGCCCGACGGTGAGCACATTGGCGGTCATGACCTTGGCCAGCGGGGTCGTCTTGGGATCGAGGCTGGCAGCGATCACGCGGGTGAGCGCGTCGCGTTCAGTGAAGATGCCGGCGAGCTTCGGCCCGTCCTGCACGAGGACGGCACCGATGCGGTGCTGGTTCATTTTCTGGACGGCTTCAAAAACCGTCACGCTGGCCGGCACCGTGTGCAAAGCGCGGCCCTTTCCTTCCAACAGCGTAGCTATCGAAGTGTTCATGGGGGTATTGGGTATGCCCCGCAGCTTACCGGGCCGCTTCGCCGCTACAATGTCTAATCTCTCCTCCGCGCTATTTCCGGAACCTATTTTCGAAACAGCTGGTCCAGCGCGCCGAGGCTCTTCAGGGGTGTGCCCTTCTTCGCGCTCGTCGCGGGTGCCACCTTGGCGGCGGGCGCTGCTGGTTCTTTGCCGCCGCCGGGGGCCAGCTCGCCCAGCATCCGCTCCAGCCGCACCGCCGACACCGGCTCCGCCGTGCCGAGCTCCTGGGCGAACAGGCTCACCCGGAATTCCTCCACCAGCCAGCGGATGTCCTCCCCTGGAGGCGGGGTGCCCTCACCCCGCTTGGCGGACGAGGGCGTCCGCCCTCCACTTAATTTCTTCACGGCCGCCACGAACGGCGCCAGTTCCGCCGCGCGCGCCGCATCCTTGGCCGGGTCGCGCCGGGCGCGCTCGGCCCGCGCCTGCAGTCCCTTGAGGTAACGCGGCAGGTGCGCGATCCGCTCGAACGGGGTGGTGCGGAGAAAATCCGGCGGCAACAGCGCGGCCAGGTCCTCGGCCAGGCCGGGATAGGTCAGCTTGGCCGTCTGTAGCGCCAGTCGGAGCGTGAAGATTTCCTTCAGCCAGTCACCGAGCTTCGGCACCAGCCCGCGCAAATCCTGCTTCGCCGCGGCCAGCTGCTTGGCGAACGCAACCGCGTGCAACGGCGCCACCGTGCGGTCGCACACCCAGCGCCGGATCGATTCCAGCGCGTCCGCCTGCAAGGCATCAGGCGTCGTCAGCGTCACGGCCAGCGTCCCGAGCATCCGCAGCGCCTTGAGATCCTTCTCCAACCAGCCGAGGTCGTGGCGCAGCTGGGTCTCGAACAATTTCACCAGCCCCGCGCGGGTCGCCGCCGCGGCCTCCTCGGGCGTGGCGAACAGCCGCACGGCCACGCCGGCCGCCATCGCCCTCAGGCCGGGATAGGCGTGCACCGGCACGCCGTGGTGTTCGCTCACGAGGATTTTTTCCGGCAGGTCGCCGAATTTCCATTCCGCCGCCGGCTCGCCCTCCCACTTGGCGCGGGCGGCGCGCCAGGCGCTGTTGTCCACGGTCGCGGCCTGGTTGCTCACGTCGCGCGAGCGGCTGTGAAGCTGCGCCTGGATTTCCGCGAGGTCCCGGCTGGCGCCAAGCACCTGGTCGCGATTGTCCACGACCTCGATGCGGACCCGCAGATGATCCGGGAAAATTTTCGCGCCCCACAACGCCGGATCAATGCGCACGCCGAGCCGAGGCGCCAGCAGCTCGGCCAGTGCCTCGGCCAACGTGGGTTGCTTGGGTCGCGCGCTGATGAGCGCGAGCTCGCGCACCAGCTTCTGCGCGGTTTCCGTGAGCGGAATCAAACTGCGCCGCTGCTCCTTCGGCAGGGCCTTGAGCATCAGCTCCACTTTCTCCGTCAGGTGGCCGGGCACGGCCCAGTCGAGCGCGGCGGGCGTCAGTGTCTCGGCCTCGGCCAGGCTCACGCGCACCGTAACGCCGTCCGCCTCCTTGCCGGGTTGGTAGGAGTAGGCCAGCGGCAGCACGTGGTTGTCCACCGGCAGGGCCTCGGGAAAGGCCTCTGCGTCGTGCTCGGTCTCCACCGGCGGGCGCAGGCTGTCCTCCGTCATGAAAAGGAACTTCGGCTGCGTCGTCTGCTGGTGCCGCACGAAGTCGACCAGGTCGCCCACCGCTGACACGTCCTTGAGCTGGGCCGCGTAGAACC
This sequence comes from Opitutus sp., assembly GCA_025361365.1. Classification (GTDB taxonomy): domain Bacteria; phylum Verrucomicrobiota; class Verrucomicrobiia; order Opitutales; family Opitutaceae; genus Lacunisphaera. Next base: position 10,604 of record JANYAM010000073.1, read on the forward strand.
GGTAGACCGCCTCGTCGAGGTTCAGGTAACCGGCGCTGCGGGTGCGGGTGAGGATGGTCTCCGTCTGCTCGCGCAGCCGGCGGTTGTGGGCGAGGAAATCAAACGGCCACGTGACCGTGTCGCCGACGAGTCCCTCGCGAATGAAGATTTCCGTGGCGTGGGCCGGGTTGATCTTGCCGTAGCTCGCCGAGCGCGTCTCGAGCTCGAGGTTGTAGAGCCGGCGGCGTTCCTTCACCAGCACGCGGCCGGCCTCGGCGTTCCAGAACGGCTCGCTATGCGCCACGCGCAGCAGATGCGCGCCGAGGTCGAGCACCCAGTGCGGATCGATCCGTGCGCAGGTGCGGGCGTAAAGCCGGCTCGTCTCCATGATTTCGGCCGCCATCAGCCATTTCGCGACCTTCGGCTTGGCGGTCACCTTCCCCGGTGGAACCCGGCCTCCGGACGGGTTTGCCTTGCGTTCCATTCGCTCGAACAGCGCCGAGCCCGGGAAAACATCCACGCGCCGGTCGTGCGCCGCATGGTAATCGCCCTCGTCGGTCCGCGTGGCGATGTTGCCGAGCAACCCCGCGAGAATGGACCGGTGGATCGCCGCGAAGGCCGGCGTGCCCAGCGCGAGCTTCACCTCCTGCACTTTTTTCACGCCGTCGTAGATTGAGGTCCGGGTGAAGCCGTCGCGCTCGCGCAGCGTGTCCTCGAGCTGGGCATAAACGTCGCGCCACTCGCGCATGCGCATGAACGACAGGAAATGCGCGGTGCAGAACTTCCGCAGCTTGCCGAGCGTCATGGCCTCGAACTCGTCGTGGTAGATTTCCCAAATCGCCAGCAGGGTGAGAAAATCCGAATCGGGATGCGTGAACCGCTTGTGCGCCGTGTCCGCCTTCTGCTGCTGGTCGAGCGGCCGTTCCCGCGGGTCCTGGATGCTGAGCGCCGCCGCGATGATCAACACCTCCCGCAGCGCCTTCTCGTTTGTCGCCTGCAGAATCATCCGGCCGACGGTCGGATCCACCGGCAGGTGCGCCAGTTCGCGGCCCAGGTCGGTCAGCACGCCGGTCTCGTCGATCGCGCCGAGTTCGTGCAGCAGCGCGTAGCCGGCGCGGATGCCCTTGGCGGGCGGCGCGTTCAGGAACGGGAATTCCTCGATGTCGCCGAGGCCGAAAGCCTTCATGCGCAGGATGACGTCCGCCAGGTTGCTGCGCTGGATCTCGGGTTGGGTGAAGCGCGGCCGGTCGTTGAAGTCCTGCTCGGAATACAGCCGGATGCACACGCCGTCGCTCACGCGGCCGCAGCGGCCCTTGCGCTGGTCGGCGCTGCTCTGTGAAACCGGCTCGACCGGCAGCCGGCGGGTGCGGCTCTGCGGCGTGTAGCGGCTGAAGCGCGACAACCCCGTGTCGATGACGAACCGGATGCCGGGGATCGTCAGCGAGGTCTCGGCGATGTTGGTCGCGACGATGATCTTCCGGCCCTGGGTGGGCGCGAACACGCGCTGCTGCTCGGCGTTGGTCAGCCGGCCGAACAGCGGCACGACCTCGATCCGGCCGAGCCGGCGGCCCTCCAGCAAGTCGCGCGTCTCGCGGATGTCCCGCTCGGTGGGCATGAACACCAGCACGTCGCCCGCGCTGCTCTCCAAGAGCACGCGCTCGACGGCCTCGACCGCGGCATCGATGTAGGTCAGCTCGCCCTTGTCGCCTTTCAGCTCGTCGAGCGGCGCGTAAATCACCTCCACCGGATAGACGCGGCCCGAGACTTCGATGATCGGCGCACCGTCGAAGGCCTTGGAAAACGCCTCGGTGTCGATCGTCGCCGAGGTGATGATAATCTTCAGGTCCGGCCGACGCAGCCGGAGCCGGCGCAGATGGCCGAGGATGAAATCGATGTTGAGCGAGCGCTCGTGCGCCTCGTCCACGATAATGGTGTCGTAGGCGCGCAGCTCCGGGTCGGCCTGCAGCTCGGCGAGCAGCATGCCATCCGTCATGAACTTGATGACGGTGTCGTCGGAGGTCTGGTCGGCGAAACGGATCTTGCAGCCGACCTCGCGGCCGAGCGGCACGTTCAGTTCCTCGGCCACACGACGCGCCACCGAGGTGGCGGCGACGCGGCGGGGTTGCGTGCAGGCGATGCGGCCCGCCTCACCGCGCCCGGCCACGAGGCACATTTTTGGAATCTGCGTAGTCTTGCCCGAACCCGTCTCACCCGCGAGCACCAGCACCTGGTGGTCGCGGATGGCCGCAATGATCTCGTCCGCCCGGGCGCTGATGGGCAGCTCGGGCGGATACTCGATGCGGAAGGGCCAGGGTTTGTTCGCGCGGGCGGACATTAATAGGTGAATTTTTAGATTCCTTGCCCGTCCCCTAATGGCAAAGTCAAACCACATGACCGCCCCCCAACCCACGCCGGCGCAAAAGGCCCTCCAACGGGTCCTGCTCGTCTCGGCCATCGATGGCTGGAGCGTGATCGTGATCGCCGCGCTGGGCAGCCTGCTCACCCTGCTGCTGGGCGACCTGGCCGGCGTCGGGGTCGGCCTGCTGGTCCTGATCGCGGGCGCCCAGGAGCTCCGCGCCCGCCGCCGTCTCCAGCGCCGCGACGCCACGGGCATGCAACACCTGGTGCGCGCCCAGTTGTTGCTGCTGGCCGTGATTCTCGTCTACTGCGCCACGCGGCTCGGCAGCTACGACCAGGAATCGATGCTGGCCAACTTGACGCCGGACATGAGGGCCGCGCTGAAGGAAGCCGGCGTGGAAGTGGCCGACATCGTCCCGCTCGTCCGGATGGTTTTCTTCGCCACTTACGGACTCGTCGCCCTGGCCACCCTCGTCTTCCAGGGCGGGCTACTGCTCTATTACCGCAGCAAAATCCCGCTCGTCACCGAGGCCCTGGCCGCGCCGCCGGCGCTGCCCACCCAGTCGGTGTATTAAGACCCGCTTGCCTAACTTTTCGGGTCCGCTATTTCTTACCCCCCATGTCGAAGGAGCGCTACATCGAGGCCAAGCAGAAGTGGGCCGAAAAGCAGCTGGCCAAGGGCTTCAAGTCCCGCGCTGTCGCCGCCACCGACCGCCTCCCGCCCGGCCAGAAACTCACGGCCGGCTTTCCCGTGCTCGACCTCGGGGTGCAACCGGACATCCCGCTGGCTGAATGGACCCTGACGGTCGACGGCCTCGTGGAAAAACCCGCGGTGCTGGCCTGGGCGCAGCTCAACGCATTGCCGCAGGTCACCGACGTCAGCGATTTTCACTGCGTCACGACTTGGAGCAAATACGACTGCGAGTGGAGCGGCGTGGCCTTCACCACCCTCTTCGAGCTCGTGGCGCCGCGGCCGGAGGCGAAGTTCGTCTATTTCACCAGCTACGACGGCTACTCGACCAACGTCCCGCTCGCGCACTGCCTCGACGACGACGTGCTGCTCGCCACGAAATTCGGCGGCGAGCCCGTCTCGCGCGAGCACGGCGGCCCGGCGCGCATCATCATCCCCAAGCTTTACGCCTGGAAGGGCGCGAAATTCATCAAGACCATCACCTTTCTCGCCGAAGACCGTCTCGGCTTCTGGGAAGTCCGCGGTTACCACAACGTCGGCGACCCCTGGAAGGAAGAGCGCTACGCCTGAACCTTTTCATCCCCATCCCCATGAGCACCCCCACCTTTTTCCCGCAGGACATCATCATCAAGAAGCGCGACGGCGGCGCGCTCACCAAGGACGAGATCGAGTTCTTCGCGCGCGGCGTGGCCGACGGCAAGAGCTTCGCCGACTACCAGGCCACCGCGCTGCTCATGGCCATCTTCTGGCGCGGCATGACCCCGCAGGAAACCGCGTGGCTCACCGACGCCATGATGCGTTCGGGCGACGTCATCGACCTGAGCGACCTGCCTGGCGCGAAGGTCGACAAGCACTCCACCGGCGGCGTGGGCGACAAGGTCTCTCTCATCCTCGCCCCGCTCGCCGTCGCGTGCGGCCTCAAGGTGCCGATGATGAGCGGCCGCGGCCTCGGCCACACCGGCGGCACCCTCGACAAGCTCGAGGCCATCCCGGGTTTCAAGGTCAACCTCAGCGTGCCGGAATTCCGCACCATCCTGCAAAAGGTCGGCTGTGCCATGATTGGCCAGACGCCGCAGGTCGTGCCCGCCGACAAAAAACTCTACTCGCTCCGCGACGTCACCGGCACCGTCGAGTGCATCCCGCTCATCTGCGCCAGCATCATGAGCAAGAAGCTCGCCGAGGGCATCGACTCGCTCGTCCTCGACGTGAAGTTCGGCAAGGGCGCGTTCATGAAAAAGAAGGACGACGCCCTCACGCTCGCCCGCGCCATGGTCGCCGTCGGCAAGGCCGGCGGCAAACCGGTGCGCGCCCTGCTCACCGCCATGAACCAGCCGCTCGGCCGCGCCGCCGGCCACACCACCGAGGTCATCGAGTCCATCGAGTGCCTCAAGGGCCGTGGTCCGGCCGACCTCATGGAGGTTACCTACGCCCTCACCGGCCAGATGTTGATCCTCGGCGGCAAGGCCAAGGATGCGGCCGACGCACAAAAGCAAATGGAGGCCGCCATCGCCAACGGCGCCGCACTCAAGGTGTTTCGCGCAATGTGCACCGCGCAGGGCGGCGACGCCAAGGTCGTCGATGACTACAAGATTCTCCCCGCGGCGAAGAAGCTCCTCGAGGTCAAAGCCCCGGCCGACGCGAAAGGTTTTGTCAGCGAGGTCGACGCCCTCAAGTGCGGCCACGCCATCATGGCGCTCGGCGGCGGTCGCGCGGCCGTGACCGACAAGGTCGATCACGCCGTCGGCATCGCCGACCTCATCAAGATCGGCGCACCCGTCGCCGCCGGCGCGCGGCTCTGCACGCTGTACATCAATGATGACGCCAAGGGCGCCAAGGCCGAGGCGTTCATCCGCGAAGCGATCAAGTTTACCCCGACGGCGCCGAAGCAGGAGCCGTTGATTCAGGATCTGATCAGCTAACGCGGCACTTGCCGCGCCGCCCGCGCGGCGTTCGCGCGGGCTTCGGTGAAGCCGGGCCGCAAACGCACGGCCTCCGCGAAGTGCTTGAGCGCTTCCGCCGGCCTCCCGGCCTGCGCCAGCGCCGCCCCGAGGTTGTTTTGCAGCTCGGAGTCACTCGGACTGAGCTTGACCGCATATTCCAGCTGCGTGACCGCCTCGTCGAAGCGCCGGGTCATCTGCAAGGTCGCGGCGTAATTGCTGCGGGCTTCCGAGTCATCAGGATTCTTGCGCACGTAGACCTCATAATGCGTGAGCGCTTCGGCCGGCCGGCCCGTCTGCGCGAGCGCGTTGGCCAAGTTGAAACGCGGTTCGGCAAAATCCGGCTTCACGCGCAAGGCTGCTTCGAAGCGCGGGATGGCTTCGGCGGTGCGCCCGTTTTGCAGCAGGGCGTTGCCCAGATTATTGAGAACATAAGGTTCCGCCGGTTGCAGGACCAGCGCCTGCTCGAACCACCGCGTGGCCTCGGCCCAGTTGCCGGCCTTCATCCAGGCATTGCCCAGGTTGTTGCGCATCTCAACCGAGGCGGGCGCGAGACGGACGGCCTCCAGCAGCAGCGTGCGCGCCTCCTCCAACCGGCCGGCCTCCTGATGAATCGCCGCGAGCGCGGCCAACGCACGGATGTTGGCCGGCCGCTTGACCACCGTGTCCTCCCACAGGGCGAGCTCGGTGCGGTAGGCGTGGTTGCGCTGCACAGTCGCGGCGCCGAGCGCCACGGCCACCACGGCGAATACGCCCAGGCTCTTCCGACCCCACGCCGCATACAGTCCCACCACGGCCAGTGTCACGACCGCCGCGAGCGCCAGGTAAACGCGGTGCTCGTTCATCGTCTGCGTGACGACAGGCACGAAACTCGAACTCGGTGCCAGCACGGCGAAGAAAAAGAAACCCAGATAACCGACCGCACGGCCGCGCCACGCGGCCCACAGGCTGGCCACGCCCAACGGCAACAGCAGCAGGGCCTGCCACCAGACATCACCCCACCCGCCGGCCAGCACCGTGCCGTAGTCGAACACCAGCGGCTGCGGCCAGAAAGCGAGCTTCAGGTAATGCACCACGGCGCCAACCTGCGTAAGGGCATAGATCCCGGGGGAGATCTCCCCGCCAAACCCGGCCGTGCCGCCGCGACTCCCCGTGCTGAGCACTAACCACGCGAGCAGCAGCCAGGTCGCCGCTAACGCGAGATGGAAACGGCCGCGCCGCGCCCAGACTTCGCGCCAGGAACCAGCCACGAAAATCCGATCGTAGAGCGCGATCAATACCGGCGCCGTGACCATGACCTCCTTCGCCGCCATGCCGAGCAGGCACGCGGCCCAGGCGCGCCAGGCCCAACCTCCCGCTGCGCCCGGTTCGACCGAGCGGATGAAACACCACAGCGTGAGCAAATACAGCAGGCTGACGAGCGACTCGGCCCGCTGAATAATATAAGTCACGGATTCCGTCTGCAGCGGATGCAACGTCCACAGCAGCGCGACGGCCGCCGCGAGCCAGGTCGCGTCCCGGCCAAAACGCGCCGCCAGTCGGGGCCGCAGCAAGGTCCGCCGCACAATCCCGAACAGCGTGCAGCCCGCCGCGGCATGGATCAGCAGATTCAGCAGATGGTAGCTCCAGACGGCGGTCCCGCTAACCGCATAGTTCAACGCGAGGGTGATGTTCAGAAACGGCCGGCCGCTGACGGTCTGGCCGCCGGTGGCGGGCGGCCACCAGGCGGTGGTGATATTGCGAATGGTCGGGTTGTCCCGGATCGAGGAGTTGTCGTCGAAGAGAAACGGGACGCCGAAGGTGTTGGAATACGCCAGGAGCGCCCCGCCCACGATGGCCAGCCCGACGAGCAGGTCGGCGCGGAAGCGCGGGGTCGGTTGGGCGGATGAGGGGCTCACGGGGGGTGCCACAAAGTAAAAGTCCGCCGGCGGGAAGCCAGCGGACTTTTCAAATGGTGCCCGAGGGGGGACTCGAACCCCCATGCGGTTAGGCACAGGCTTCTGAGACCTGCGTGTCTACCAATTCCACCACCCGGGCAAAAAACTAACTTCCAATGACTTGGCTACTGTTTGCAATTTTGTGACTTGCGCTTCTCTCACCCTCTTTTCTATACTCGGGGTTATTATGGCCGAGGAGGTTAAAAAGGTGCTGTGGGAAAGAACGCCAGTCACAAACCTGGTTCGCAATAGCGCGAGTGGCAATTACTACGCGCGAGTGAAAGTGAACGGCAAGCTGAAATGGCGGACCCTCAAAACGAAGGTGTTCAGGATAGCCAAAGTGAGGGTGGTGGACAAACAGAAGGCGCTGCAAACCCAAGGGCGGTTGCTGCGGGGCAAAGGGGGCGACGGCACCGAAGATGAAACCAAGATGGCGCACTACATTGCGTGTTACCGGGCCCAACTGGAGAACAATCCGACGTTGGCGGATTCCACGCG
>JANYAM010000083.1 GCA_025361365.1 Opitutus sp.
GTAGAGGCCGGGTTTCGCGAGGAAGGTGGAGTAGTTAAAAAAATACAGGGCGAACCCGGCGGGCTGGCCGTCGACCTCGGCGATGACGACGTGCGCCGCCGGCGGCGCACCGAAGAGCGTGCGACGCAGGGCGTCCTCGGTGGCGACGACTTCGTGCGCGAGTTTCTCGTAGTCGGCCAGGCCTTGGATGAAATTAAGGATGAGGGGCACGTCGGCGACGGAGGCGGAACGAAGGCAACAAGGCATGGGCACAGGGTTACGGATTGGCGGCGGCCATGGCGAGCGCATGAATGGAAGGACCGCCCGGCAAGGGGGCATCCGGGCGGGAGTTTTCGGCTTCTAAACTCGTCTATGTCCGTCTGGGACAAGAGCAAAGCCGCGCTTTGCGCTTCGGGATTCGGCGGGTCGAGATGCGGGATTGCAATGCGGGCAGTGGGCCCTGATACCAAGGCACTATTCCATGCTACGTAAGTTAATCTCCAAGATCCGGCAGACCTTCACGGCGGACGCCAAGCGCCCCGAAACCAAGCCGGTCCACAAGTCCACCAGCCGGCCCGCGCCCAAAAGCAACCCGCCCCGCCACGAGAAGCGAAGCGGCCCAGCCCCCCGTTCGGACGCCCCCCGCCATACCGCCCACGCCCCGGCCCGGCCCGCCGCCTATGCGCCGCGCGCCGCCCACGCCTCTAAGCCGCTGCCCGAGGTGCCGAAGATGGACACGCCTTTCACCGCGCTCGGTCTCGGCGACCGCATCGCCTACGCGGTCCAGCAGAAGGGCTACGAAACCCCGACCCCGATCCAGGCCCAGGCCATTCCGGTCGTGCTCGCGGGCAAGGACGTCATCGGCTCAGCCCAGACCGGCACCGGCAAGACCGCCGCCTTCTCGCTCCCCATTCTCCAGCGCCTCGGCACGCACGGCCCGATCCGGTGCCTCGTGCTCGAGCCCACCCGCGAGCTCGCGCTGCAGGTCGAGGAGTCGTTCAAGGAATATTCCAAATACACCGACCTGCGCACGACCGTGATCTACGGCGGCGTCGGCTACGGCAAGCAGCGCGAGGATCTCGCACACGGCATGGACATCCTCGTCGCCACCCCGGGCCGGCTCCTCGACTTCATGGAGCAGGGCGAGATCAAGCTCGACCAGGTCCAGACGCTCGTGCTCGACGAGGTGGACCGCATGCTCGACATGGGTTTCCTCCCCGACGTGAAGCGCATCGTGGCCAAGGTCCCGAAGACGCGCCAGACGCTCTTCTTCACCGCCACGCTGCCCCCCGAGATCGAGCAGCTGGCCGCTTGGGCGCTGCGCGACCCGTTCAAGATTTCCGTCAGCCGCGAACGCTCGACCGCCGAGACGATCTCGCACGCATTTTATCCCGTGGTGCAGGCCCAGAAGTTCGAGCTCCTCGCGCACCTGCTCGAGCAGACGCAATACCACAGCGTCATCATCTTCTCGCGCACCAAGAGCGGTGCCGACTACGTGGCCGCCCGCCTCAAGCAGGCCGGCCACACCTGCGCCGTCATGCACTCCGACCGCAGCCAGCAGGAGCGCGTCGACGCGCTCAAGGGTTTCAAGTCCGGCAAGCACGAGGTGCTGGTCGCCACCGACATCGCCGCGCGCGGCCTCGACATCGCCGACGTGTCGCACGTCATCAACTTCGACGTCCCGGAGAATCCCGAGGACTACGTCCACCGCATCGGCCGCACCGGCCGGGCGCAGAAGACTGGCGACGCTTTCACTCTCGTCACCGAGGAAACCTGGCGCGACGCGCGGAGCATCGAGCGTTTCATCGGCATGAGCATCGAGTGGAAGAAGGTCGAGGGCTTCAACTACACCTACTCGGGCATCTTTGACGGTGGCGGCATGCCGCAGCCCGCGCCCGACAAGCCGAAGAGCCGCCTCATGCGCGGCGGCCGGCGCTGAGTCGCCGGTCAACGGGGGAGGGTTTGTTTATGCCCAAGCCTGCCGTCCTGATTCTCTGCACGGGCAATTCCTGCCGCAGCCATCTGGCCGAGGGATTGCTGCGCAAGATAGCGGGCGATTTATTCGAAGTGCGCAGCGCCGGTTCCAAACCGGCCGGCTATGTGCATCCTCGGGCCATCCAAGTGATGCACGAAGTCGGCATTGATATTTCCGGACACCAGTCGAAGTCCATGACGGAGTTTCTGCAGACACCGATCACGACAGTCATCACCGTGTGCAGCCAGGCCGACCAGGCGTGCCCGATGTTCCCCGGCCAGGTGAACCGTCACCACTGGCCGTTCGATGATCCGGCCAAGGCGACGGGCAGCGAGGAAGAACAACTCGCCGTTTTCCGCCGCGTGCGGGATGAGATTCATCGCGTCTTGACGGCCTATGTCGATGGCTGGCGGGACAATCGGAAGAGTTGAGTTGCGTCAGCAGCCGTAGACGCCGCCGTTGATGTCGAGCGTGGCGCCGGTGATGAAGCCGTCGTATTCGCTCGCGAGGTAGACGGCGGCGCGCGCCACATCTTCCGCCGAGCCGCCGCGGCCGAGCGGAATGCCCGCGACCGTGGCGTCGGCGGCTTGCTTGGTCGTGTGCGTGGTGTGGAAGCTGGTGCCGAGGATCAGGCCGGGCGCGAGGGCGTTGACGCGGATGCCCTGCGGCCCGAGTTCGCCGGCGAGCGCGCGGGTGAAAGTGAGGATGGCCCCCTTGGCGGTCGAATAGCTGAGCGAGCCGGCGTGGCCGCCCTTGCGGCCGGCGAGGGAGGAAAGGTTGACGATGCTCGCGCCACCGCCGGTCTTCGCCGCGGCGGCGAGGTGGGGCAGGGCCGCGCGAGTGACGCGGCGGGCGCTGCCGACATTGAGCGACATGACCTCGGCCCAGAAGGCGTCGTCCGCCTCGGCGAAGCTCTTGCGGGCGACGAGCGAGCCGGCGTTATTGATGAGCACGTCGAGCCCGCCGAGGAATTTCACGGCGGTGGCGACGAGCTGATCACAACCCTCCGTTTCGGTCAGGTCGGCGCTGGCGTGGGCGTAGCGGCGACCGAGTTTCTTCGCCTCGGGTTCGACGCTGCGCGCGGCGTCGGCGCTGCTGCGGTAGTGGACGAAGACATCGCAGCCCGCGGCGAGGAGCTGCCGGGTGATGGCGAGGCCGATGCCTTGGGCGCCGGCGGTGACGAGAGCGCGTTTGCCGAGAAGCTTGCTCATGCTCGTTAAATGAGGCGCGAAACCCGCGGCGCGTCAACGCCGCCGGCACCGGAGTCCATGTCATCTAATGGATGGCATGAGCTGCCGGAAGTTTTGGCGTTGCGCGGGGCGGGGCGGGCGCTTCGCTGGCCGGCGCTGATGAAGCTCGACATTCCCGCCGGCGATTTCGCCGGCTACATCTTCGATCTCGATGGCACGCTGGTGGACACCATGCCGCTGCACTATCGCGCCTGGAACCGGGCGATGCAGCACGCGGGCCTGAAGGAGGAGCTGAGCGAGGACCTGTTTTATTCGCTTGGCGGCATGCCGACGCGCGGCGTGGCCAAGGTTTTCGCCAACCACTACAAGCTCACGCTGGATGTGGAGAAGGTCTTCCACCAGAAGGAGGCGCTGTTCCTCGAGCTGAAGTCGGAGATGAAGGTGATCGAGGCGGTGGTGACATTCGCGCGCAAAGCGGTGACAGAGGGCCGGCCGGTCAGCGTGGCCTCGGGCGGGCCGCGCGACATCGTGCGGCACACGCTGGAGTTGATGCACCTGCACACGCTTTTCCCGGTGGTCGTGACCCCGGAGGACGTGGTCCACGGCAAGCCGGCGCCGGATATGTTCCTGCTCGCGGCGAAGAAGATGGGCGTCGCGCCGGCCCGCTGCCTCGTGTTCGAGGACGCGGTGCCGGGCATTCAGGCGGCCGAGGCGGCCGGGATGAAATGGGTGCGCGTGCCCAGCCGGCCCTGAGTGGGCGGCTGCTTTTGATTTGAACCGGCGCCCGCGAGGCGGTGGGCTGGCCGCATGACGTTCGCCGAACTCGCCAACAAGGGGATCCTGACGCAGCCGGTGTATGAACCCGGCAAGCCGATCGACCAGGTGGCGCGCGAACTCGGCCTGGACCCGGCGGGCATCGTCAAGCTCGCATCGAACGAGAACCCCCACGGGCCGTCGCCCAAGGCGATGGCGGCCGCGGAGCGCGCGGTGCACGAGATGAACCTTTACCCTGATGGCGGCTACTATGCGCTGCGGCAGAAACTGGCGGCCAAGTGGAGCCTCGGGATGGACCAGTTCATCATCGGTGATGGCTCGAACGAACTGCTGGAGCTGCTCGGCCACGCCTTCCTCGCGCCGGGCGTCGAGTGCGTGATGCACCAGGCGTCGTTCATCGTCTACAAGCTGGTCACGCTGATGTTTGGCGCGACACCGGTCGAGGTGCCGCTGGTCAACATGCAGCAGGATCTGAAATCCCTCGCCGCGGCCATCACGCCGCGCACGCGGCTGGTTTTCCTCGCGAGCCCGAGCAACCCGGTCGGCGCGGTCAACAGCGCGGCGGAGATCACGGCGCTGGTGCGCGCGCTGCCACCGCACGTGATCCTCGTGCTCGACGAGGCCTACGCCGAATACCTCGACGAGGCGTTCGACCTGCGGCCGCTGATCGCCGAGGGACGGAAGGTGATCGGCCTGCGGACCTTCTCGAAAATCTACGGGCTGGCGGCGCTGCGCGTCGGCTACGGTTACGCCGCCCCGGAGCTGATCGCGATCGTGCAGCGCGCGCGGCAGCCGTTCAACGTGAACGGCATCGCAGTGGCCGCGGCCGTGGCCGCGCTCGACGACCATGAATTTGTGGAAAAATGCCGGCGCGAAAACGCGGCCGGGCGGACGCTGCTCGGCGATGGTTTCAAAAAGCTCGGGCTCGCCTTCGTGCCTGGCGGCGGGAATTTCCTGTTGGTGAAGGTCGGCGATGGCGCCACCGTGTTCGCCGCGTTGCAATCGCGCGGCCTGATCACGCGGCCGGTGAAACCCTATGGGCTGCCGGAATGGTTGCGCATCACCGTGGGCACCCGCGCGCAAAACGAGCGTCTGCTCGCGGCGTTGGCGGAAGTGCTCCGCGCCTAGGGCCGGCGGGGGTCGAGGGCCGACTGCAGGTCGGCGAGGAGATCTTTTTGCGCAGGCAGCAACAGGAGCCGGTCGCTGCCGAGGGCGGCCCGGGCCCGGGAGAGGATTTCGCGCGAGGGCTGGCGGGTGTGCAGGAACTGCCCGAGGTGGGCGGGCAGCCGGGCGACGGCCCCCGTGTCCAGCTCGAGCCGGATCAGGTTGGCCAGCGCGGCCTGGTTAAGCGGGTCGGCTTCGGCGGCGCGGGCCAGCGCTGACAGCGCCAGCTCGCGGGCGCCCAGATTGGACAACCGGCTGGCGACGGCCACCAGGTTGTCGGCCCGGAGATTTTTCTGCGCGAGGAGATGGTCGAGCGAGAGGCGGGCTTCGTCCGTCCGTCCGAGCCCACTCAGGGCGACCGCCTGCAGGCCGTTTAGGACCGGGGCTAACTGGCTGGCCCATTCGGGATATTGCCGCGTGGAGCCGGCGAGCAGGTCGAGCGCCATCTTAAATTCACCGGCGACGATGTGCGCCTCGGCGACCATGAGGGCGGCGGCGCCGGCGTTTTCCGGGGAGGGGGCGAGGGCCTGCTGGACGCGGCGAGCCAGCGCTGGCTGGCCGGTATTCGCGGCAAAGTCGGCGAGCAAAAGGAGGGCGGCGGGCTCGTGCCCGAATTGCTGGAGAAAGGTCGCGGTTTCCCCCTCCAGCCGCGCCTGGTCGCCCCGCCGGTGATGGAGCTGGAGATAGGCCACGCGCGGCGCCACGGCGAGCGGATCGCCCGTCACGCGCTCGACGAGGGTGGACTCCCATTCCGTGGTGCGCCCCAGCGACTGGTAGTAGCCGGCCAGCAGAGCGCGGGCCGCATCGTGCTGCGGGTGGGCCGCGAGGTGTTCCTTGAGCTGAACCAGGGCCAGCTCGGGATAGCCGCGTTCCCAGGCGATGCGCGCCTGCAGCAGAGCCCCGTCGGCGGTATCACCCAGACGATAGCGCTCGAGCAAATCCTCGGCCTCGTCGTAATTGCCGCGATAATAAGCCGCGGTGGCGGCGAAGGTGGCCAACAGGGGCTGGGTCGCGGCGGGGGCCGGCGCCGCCAGCATCCGGTGGGTGAGCTCGAGGAGTTTGGCGTCTTCCTGAAACTCCAGCAGGAAGGACAGCGTGCTCTGTAGATAAGCGGTATCGTCCGGCAGGTAAGCCAGCCCGTCGATCAACACCTCCCGGGCGAGATCAGGCCGGCGATAGGCGAGATAAACCCGGGCGAGCAGCGTGCGGCCCGCGGCAGTCGCCGGCGCCTTGCTGACGCCGATGCGTAGCTTTTGCACCGCGAGGGCGTAGTCTCCTTGCTGGAGCAGCGTTTCGCTTTGCGTGATGTAATGATTACCCTGGTTCACCCGGTATTGCGGCCACCGGCCCGGCCACAGCAAATCGACATACCTGACATCAGGGAAATCCCGCCGGTATTTGACAAAAAGCCACGCGGCGAGCGTCAGGAGAATCCACAATCCCACTCCCGCGAAGAAGGTCCAGGCCAGCCACCGGCGCCAAGGGAGGCCTGAAATCCGGCCGGGCGCGCCCGGAAGGGCATTTGTGACGGAACTCCGGTCCATAAGGGTGATTTATCACCGAAATCCCGGCCGCCTGGCAATCACTCTCGCCCCAATTTCAGGGGCGTTTGTCACTTTAAAGTGGCACAGTATAGGCTTGAATAAGAAAGTGGTTTGCAGTTTTTTTAATCTGTCTATTTGCAAACTGACCTAAGACTCTACACTGGAGCCTAATTATGAAGCACTACATCACTAAATTCGCCCTCCTTTCACTCTGCTTTGGCCTGTCGCTAGGCAAAGCCGCTGCATTCATGGCGGTCGGGGAAAATGCCGAACTTTTTGTCACCGCCGGAGCACTGCTCTCTTCGGACGATAACATCTACCTGGGCGCCTCGGGCAGCAGCGACACGATCTACAGCTTTAGCCCGGGTTTGGACCTGGTGTTTGGCAAAGGGTCGGCTGTCACGGGCGACGTTTACTACAAGGAGGAAATCCGCCGCTACAGCTCGCATTCCAAACAGGATGTCAATCTGGCCTCGGTCGGCGCCAAGGCCGACTATTCCAATGGAGTTTCGAAGGCTAATTTCAACGGCTCGTATGCCGAGATCGCCCAGAATCAGGTCGGAGCGACGCTCTCCAGCGACATCGCTCGCCGCAATGTCTCGCACTTGAGCGGAACCACGGAATTCGGCCTTACGGAAAAAACCTCACTCTCCATCGGTTTGAACTACGACAAGACCGACTATGTGCCGGTGGCTTTCACCAGCAGCGATGTGCTGACGATCCCGGTCGATGTCTACTTCAAGGCCACCCCCAAGCTCGATTGGAGCGCGGGTTTCTCCTACCAGTCCACCGCCTTGTCGGGCAGCGCGGATGACAACAAGGACACGTTCTTCAACATCGGCGCGCGCGGTGAATTCACCCCGAAGCTGACCGGTCAGGTCCGGGTGGGTTATACCAACCGCACCTTCGACCGGGCTGGCAGCGAGTCTCTCGTTGGTTTGAGCGGGGCCCTCACCTACGCTTACTCCGAGAAGACGGGCATCCTGTTGAATGCCAGCAATGACTTCGGCAACTCCGGCACCGGCGACTCGACCAAGAACCTCTCGCTGGGCGCCAGTGTCGCCAACCGTCTCTCGGAACAGTGGGCCCTGAATGCCGGCCTCAGCTGGCGCTCGACCAAATACCCCACTCACACCGATGACTATGTCGAAGGTTCGATCGGCGCGGTTTACACCTACAATGCCATCGTGAACTTCAACGCCAGCTACTTCTACCGGGACAACAGCTCGAACAAGGCCAGCGCCGGCACCGCATTCACCAACAACGTGTTCAGCCTTGGGGCTAGCGTTCGCTATTGAAGGGCTCCTTGATTTTTCTTGACGGAAGAAGGTCGCCGATCTTCTTCCGTTTTTTATTCCTGAATTCCATGCGATCACGATTCACCCGGCTCCTGCCGCTCGCCGCCCTGCTGTTGCTGGGCGCCTTACGGGCCGCCGACACGCCGCCGCCGGCGGCGACCGCACCTACGGCAACCGAGCCGACGGATTACGTGTTGCAGCCGTCGGACCTGATCCGGGTGCTGATCTTCCAGGAACCGGATCTCCTCCGCGAGGTGCGCATCACCCAGGAATACACCCTCAACCTGCCGATGATCGGCACCATCGACGTCCGGGGCCGCACGGTGCGCCAGGCGGAGGAGATGATTCGCAGCCTGTATGACCGGGACTACCTGGTGAACCCGCAGGTCAACCTGACCGTGCTCGAATACTCGCAGCGGACGGTGCAGGTGGTCGGCGCGGTCAACTCCCCCGGCGCCGTGGTGTTCCCCCCGGAACAGAAGATGGGACTCGTCGAGGCGATCGCCCGCGCGGGCGGCCAGTCCCGCATCGCCGACCTGAAGCGCGTGCAGCTCACCCGCACCAGCGCCCAGGGCAAGACCGAGACCTTTACCATCAACGTGGTCGACCTGATGAAGGGCGCCTCCGGGGAACAATGGCTCCTGCTCAAGGGCGACGTCGTCCTCGTGCCCGAAAAACTTTTCTGATTTGCGCAACATGGACACAGTGCCGAAAGCCGAGAAAACCCAGGGATCGGGCGAAGCCTATCCCTACACCTACTACGGGACGAGCTACAGTGGCTATGGCTCGGCGGGGCAGGGCGACAACCAGATGCAGCGCAGCATGCAGGATTACGTGCTCATCCTGCGCGAACGGGCCTGGTATATCGTGCTCGTCTTCGCTCTGGTGTTCTCGGCGGCCACGATCTTCACGTTCACCCGCGTGCCCCAATACCAATCCATCGCCAGCGTGCAGGTTTTCCGCCGCGATCCCGTCGTGATGCAGGTGCAGGGCGTGGTGGACAACGAGATCCGCTCGGCGGAGGACCTGAACACCCAGGTGAAGGTGTTGGAGAGTTTCGCCATCGTCCAACGCGTCGCCGACCGGCTCACGGGCGAGGACCTGAAGGCTTTCCTCGCCCCGTATCAGAAGACGTCGACGGGCCTGCCTCCCAGTCCGGCGGAGACCATCTACAAGAATCGTCACGTCGTGCCGGTGCGCCTGAGCCTCGTGCTGCAGGTGCAATACGAGCATCCCGACAAACATGTCGCCGCCAAGGTCGCCAATTTGTTCATCGACGAATACATCGCTTATAACTCGCGGCTGCGCATCGAGGACTCCATGAAGGCTGTCGACGACCTGAAGGAGCGCGCCGACCAGCAGAGGAAAAAGGTCGATGAGCTCGCCACCAACCTTCAGGCCTACCGCGAGAAAAACAAGATGGTGTCGCTCGACCAGCGCAAGGACATCGTCACCGAAAAGCTCAAGGCCCTCAACGCCTACGTCACCCAGACCACCTCGCGCCTCAACGAGGCGGAGATCCGCTGGCGCCAGGTGCAGGAGCGCAAGGCCACGCCGGCGCAGTTGCTCGACCTGCCGTTTGTCTCCAGCCAGTCGCTCATCACCCAGCTGGTGCAGCAGGTGTCCGCCCAGAAGATCGTCATGTCGCAGCTCCGCGAGCACTACCGCGACAAACACCCCAAGATGATCGAGGCGGTCAACTCGCTCGCGCAGACCGAGCGGGAGCTCAGCCGCGCCATCGACTCGACGGCCGCGATGTTCGAGGCCGATTTCCAGACGGCCCGGCGCAACGACGAGGAGGCGCGCGCCAACCTCGCCCGCCAGGAGAAGGAATCGCTGGAGCTGGACCGTTACGCCGTGGAATATTCCAACCTCGAGCGCGACTTCGGCATCAACGAGCACCTGCTGAACAACATCCTCGGCCGCATGCGCGAGACCTCGATGAGCAGCACCATCGAGACCCAGAGCGCCCGCGTCGTGGACCGGGCCGCCCCGGCCCTCAAGCCCTTTTCGCCCAACATCCCGCTTAACCTCGCCCTCGGCTTCCTCGGCGGCCTCGCCCTCGGCACGGCCTTCGCCTTCTTCGTCGCCTACATCGACGACCGGGTGAAGAGCTCCTTCGACATCGAGTCGGTGGTCGGCCTGCCGCTGGTCGGCATCGTCCCCGAGATCAAACGCCTCGACCAGCCCGAGAAGGCCCAGATCGTTGCGAACAACCAGGACAAGCAGGTTGTGGAATCCTTCCTCACACTGCACTCCAGCCTGCGCCTCAAGGACGAGAGCAAGCGCGCCCAGGCCATCCTCGTGACGAGCACGATTCCCGGCGAGGGCAAGTCCTTCACCACGACGAATCTCGCCCTCACCTTCGCGGCCCACGGCGAGAAGGTCGTCATCGTCGACTGCGATCTCCGCAAGCCGAACATCCACAAATCATTTCGCCTCGAGAATCTCAAGGGCGTGATCGACGTCTGCGCCGGCACGCAGACCATCGACCAGGTGCTCTGCAAGAACGTCCACCCGAACCTGGACGTCATGCCCGCCGGCGGCCGGGCCAAGAACCCGACGCAGATCCTCAACAGCAAGAATTTCGAGCTGATGCTCTCCGACCTGCGCAAGCGCTACGACCGCATCTTCATCGACACCCCGCCGCTCGCCGCCGTGAGCGACGCCCTGATCATTCTCCCGCTGCTCGACGGCTCGCTGTTCACCATTTTCTTCAACCGCGTCCGCCGCAAGGCCGCGCAGTTCAGCGCCCGCAAGCTCCTCGAGGTGAATGTGCCGTGCTTCGGCGCCGTGCTCAACGGCCTCAACCTCGCGGTCTCCGGCTACTACTACGCCCAGTATTACGACAAGTCCTACAAGGACTACTACGTGACGATGGCGAAGCAGGACCCGGGC
>JANYAM010000007.1 GCA_025361365.1 Opitutus sp.
GCTGCTGCTGCCGTGTTCCGGCGGTTTCCGCTACCTTCCGCCCGTCTTTTTCTCCACGCCATGATCCAGACGCTACCCCCGCCTTCCGCGAAGCCGGTTGAAACCCCGCTGTCGCAGCCGCTCTACGCCGAGCTGGCCGCCTCCCTCCAGTCGCTCATCGAACAGGGCACGCTGCGCCCCGGCCACCGCGTGCCGTCCGTCCGCCGCATGTCGCTCCAGCGCGGCGTGAGCATCGCGACCGTGTTGCAGGCCTACACGGTTTTGGAAAACCGCGGCTACCTCGAGGCCCGACCGCAATCGGGTTACTACGTCCGCCCGCGCCCGCCGTTCCTCAGCCCCGAGCCGCGCATGGCCAAGCCCATGGCCAAGCCGGCCTACGTCGGCGTGAAGGATCTCACGACCGCCATCATGGAGCGCTCGGTCAACCATGATTACATCCCCTTCGGCGCCGCCTGCCCGCACCACAGCCTGTTCCCGAACAAGAAGCTCGCCCGCCTGCTCGGCTCCGTCGCCCGCCGCGATCCCACGCTGATCAGTCGCGAGGCCATGAACTGGGGTTACGAGCCGCTCACCCGCGAAATCTCCCGCCGCTACCTGCAGGGCGGCGTGCCACTCGCGCACGACGAGCTGGTCGTGACCATCGGCTGCTCCGAGGCGCTCAATCTCTGCCTGCGCGCCGTCACCAAGCCGGGCGATACCGTCGCGATCGAAACGCCCGCCTACTTCGGCTTCCTCGAGATGATCGAGAGCCTCAACCTGCGCGCCCTCGAGATCCCGACCTCCTCCCGCGAGGGCATCTGCCTCGACGAGCTGCGCGACGCCATCGAGCAGAACGACGTCAAGGTCGTGCTCGTGATGCCGAACTTCCACAACCCGCTCGGCAGCCTGATGCCCGACGAGAAGAAGCAGCGACTCTACGAGCTGCTCTGCGAATACGACCTGCCGGCCATCGAGGACGACGTCTACGCCGACACCCATTGCGGCGACTTCCGCCCCAAGCCGCTCAAGGCCTGGGATAAGGACGGCCGCGTGATGCTCTGCTCCTCCTTCGGCAAGACCCTCGCGCCGAGCTTCCGCATCGGCTGGACCGCACCGGGCCGCTACCTCGAGCGCGTGCGGCGGCTCAAGTTCACCAACACCATGGGCACGCCCGTCGTGCTGCAGAAAACCATCGCCGAGTTCCTGCGCGACGGCGGCTATGACCACCACCTGCGCACGCTCCGCCGCGCCTACCACCAGCAGCTGCACCAGTTCGCGCAGTCCATGCAGCGCTACTTCCCTGAAGGCACGCGTTACAGCCGGCCGCAGGGCGGCAACGTCATCTGGGTCGAGCTCCCCGCGAAGGTCGACACGCTCAAGCTCCACCACGAGGCGCTCAAGCACCGCATCAACACCGCGCCCGGCGCGCTGTTCTCGGTGAAGAACCGCTACAACAATTGCCTGCGCATGAGTTGCGGCCTGCCGTGGTCCGACGAGATCGAGGCCGCGCTCAAGACGCTCGGTGACCTGATCAAAAAGCAGCTCTGAGCGCGAATTCCACGCCCGGTTTGCGCTGTTGGCCCTCCGGCCAATATCTCCTCTCTTTGTTTTCCAATATCCTTCCCTGTGACCGTCCCTGACAAGCATCCCACCAAGTCCGCGCTCATCGCGGGCTTCGCCGCCATCTATCTCATCTGGGGCTCGACCTACCTCGGCATCCGCATCGCCGTGGAGACGATGCCGCCGTTCCTGATGGCGGGTGTCCGCTTCCTAGTCGCGGGTGCCATCGTCGCCGCGTTCATCGCCCTCACCAAGGGCTTTCGCGCCACGCGCAAACAGTGGCGCGACAACGCTATCACCGGCGGTTTCCTCTGCCTCGGTGGCAACGGCCTCGTGTCGTGGTCCGAGCAGAAGATCCCCTCGGGCATCGCCACCCTGATCATCTCCGCGGGCCCGGTGTTCATCGTCCTGATGGACTGGGCTGTCCACGCCTACTTCAAGGACGGCAAGCGCGGCACCAAGCCGGCCGCGGCCACCTTTATCGGCCTCGCCCTGGGCATCGCCGGCCTGGCAATCCTGGTCGGCCCCGATGTGCTGGCGACGGGCGTCGGCAGCCTCGATCCCTGGCGCGTGCTCGGGCTGCTGGCCGCGACCCTGCTCTGGGGTGTGGGCATGCTCTACATGCGCTACGCGTCCGGCCCCGCCGAGCCTTTCACCGCCTCCGGCATCCAGATGATCTGCGGCAGCGGCTGGCTGCTGCTCACCGGCGTGCTCACCGGCGAACTGGCGCATTTCGATCCCACTATCATCACCTCGCGCTCGGTCATCGCGTGGTCCTATCTCGTCGTGTTCGGCTCGCTGATCGGGTTCAGCACCTTCACCTGGCTGATGAAGCACAGCACGCCGGCGCGCGTCAGCACCTATGCTTACGTGAACCCGGTCGTCGCCGTCTTCCTCGGCTGGTTCGTGCTGCACGAGCCCGTGTCGCCGCGCATCTTCGTCGCGGCGGGCGTGATCATCGCCGGCGTTGCCATCATCACCGTCACGAAGAACAAGAAGTCGCCGGCCGCGACTACGCCGGTGGCGGCCGTGCCCGCCGAACCCGCGCGCAAAAGCGCCTAGCTCGTGGCGCGGCTGGCCATCATCGCCGACTACGACGCCGGGAAGACCGCGCACCCCGCCCTCCCGCAGGCGCTCGAGCGCGCGCGCCAGGCCACGGGCGCCAACCTCGACTGGGAATGGATCGGCACCGACCGCGTCTTCCGCCCGGCGGAAACGCTGGCGGGATTTGCCGGCATCTGGGTCGCGCCGGGCAGTCCTTACAAGAATATGGAC
>JANYAM010000094.1 GCA_025361365.1 Opitutus sp.
ATTATATCGAGACGTTTTATAACCCGACGAGGCGCCACAGCTCGCTCGGTCAAATCTCCCCTGTGGCCTTCGAAAACCAACAAAAACTAAACGACATCAAAGCCGCCTAAATTGGTGTCCATTTTTTCGAGGCAAGCCCAGGCGGCGCTGCAATCTGATCTGCGAAGTCGGCGCACAATTAATCCGCTTCGTCGCTCCGGGTTTGCCAAGCGGCGGCCGGGGCTTATGACACGGGCATGATTCGCGTTACATCCCCCCTCCGCGGTGCCGCTGTTGCGGTGCTGCTGGCCGCGACGTCCGTCTTCGCTGCCGATGCCAATCCCACGCAGGAACGCGCCGACCGCTTCCTCGCCCTCACCAACTCGACCTACCAGGCCTTGAGCAAGATCGGCGGCAACGCGCAGTGGGACGCCCTCACCGACGTCTCGCCGCTCCACGACGCCGTGGCCGAGACCGCCGGCCAGGCCTATGCCGCCTTCAACGGCAATCCCGACCTCATCAACGAAGCCAAGGCCCTGCTCCTCCATCGCGCCGAGTTGAACACCGTCACCATCCGCGAACTCGAGCAGCTCCTGCTCAACGCCGCCGAGGGCCCGATGACCAATCCCAAGCTCGTCACCGACCGCATCGCCGCCGAGGTCGCGCAGGCCTCCACGCTCAACGGCTTCGACTTCAAGCTCGACGGCAAGCCGGCCACGGTGAACGAAATCGACAATCTCCTCCAGTCGAACGACACGCCCTTGGACAAGCGTCTCGCCGTCTGGCTGGCGTCCAAGGAATCCGGCAAAGCGCTCAAGGACGGCCTGATCAAGCTCCGCAGCCTGCGCAACGGCGTCGCGCAGGAACTCGATTACCACGACTATTTCGCGCTGCAGGTGGCCGGCTACGGCATGACGACCGACGAGATGGTGAAGCTGAACGACAACTTCATGCGCGACCTGCGCCCGCTCTATCTGCAGCTCCACACTTGGGCAAAATACAAGCTCGCCGAGAAGTTCCACCAACCCGTGCCGAATCGCATCCCGGCGCACTGGCTCAACAACCGCTGGGCGCAGGAGTGGGACGGCATGGCCGAGGGCGCCGACCTCACGCCCTTCTTCAAGGACCGTTCGCCACAGTGGATCGCGCAGAGCGCCGAGAAATTCTACGTCGGCCTCGGCTTCCCCGCGCTGCCGAAATCGTTCTGGGAAAAATCCGACCTCTACCCGGTGCCCGCCGGCGACAAGCGCAAGAAGAACACCCACGCCTCCGCGTGGCACGTGGACCTCATCAAGGATCTGCGCTCGCTGCAGAGCATCGAGAACACGCCGTGGTGGTTCATGACGGCGCACCATGAGTTCGGCCACATCTACTATTTCATGGGCTACACCCGCGACGAAGTGCCGATGCTGCTGCGCACCGGCGCCAACCCGGCCTTCCACGAGGGCTTCGGCGAACTGACCGCCCTCGCGGCCAGCATGGCGCCCTACCTGAAATCGGTCGGCGTGCTGCCCGCCGACTACAAGGTGGACCCGACCGCCTTCCTCCTCGCCAACGCCGTCAACTCCGGCGGCGTGCCGTTCATCTTCTGGTCCTCGGGCGTCATGACGCACTGGGAGGCCGACGTCTACGCGAAGAACCTGCCCGCCGGCGAATGGAACAAGCGCTGGTGGCAGTATGTGCGCGACTTCCAGGGCGTCGAGCCGCCGGCCGAGCGTGGCGAGGAGTGGTGCGATGCGGCGACGAAGACGCACATCAACGACACGCCCTGCTATTATTACAGCTACGCCATCGCGCAGGTCTTCAAATACCAGTTGAACGACTACATCGCCAAAAACATCCTCCACCAGCCGCCGCAGGCCTGCAATTACGCCGGCAACAAGCAGGTCGGCGACTTCCTCCGCAGCATCATGGAAAAGGGCAAGACCGAGGACTGGCGCAAGGTCCTCAAGGACGCCACCGGCGAAGAGCTGAGCACGCGCGCCATGGTGGAATACTATGCCCCTCTGATGAAGTGGCTGCAGGAGCAGAACAAGGGCCGCAAGATCGGCTGGGAGTGAGGCCAATTTCTGGAATGTGGGAGCGACTTTACGTCGCGACTGACTGACGACCGATAAGGCAGTCGGGGCCTAAAGCCCCTCCCACACTCGAAAGTGCCGTCGGCGCGGTTCGTCGGGACGACTCGCCCTACCACCCCATTAGCCCGTCAAATTCAGCGCCGGCGCAGGTCGGGTCATTTCTAATGCTAGGCCCGGGCCTTAGCTCGCAGGCACCGCAAGAAATGCGCGCTTTTGGCCAAGCCCAGCCTTTACCAATCCGCCGGCATGAGGCATACTTGGGGCATGGTTAGCCCCAATACCCCCGGGCCCCAGGACGCAGCGCGTTCCTCGGCCGACACCCCTTCCGTTCCCGATGTGGTCATCCGACTCGCGGGTAACTCCCAAGACGGCATCCAGGCTGTCGGCGGCTTTCTCGCCCGCCTCGCCGGCCGATCAGACCAGGAGGTCATGACCTACATGACCATCCCGTCCACCATCTCGGGCGGCCCGTCGATCTTTCAAGTCCGAATGGGCTCCGGCGAGATTCTCTCGTCCGGCGACCGCGCCGACGTGCTCGTGGCCTTCTACCAGCACAGCTACGAGAGCCACCGCAGCTCGCTCCGGCCGGGCGGCGTGCTCCTCTACGATAGCGACCACGTCAAACCCGACCCCGACGACAAGACCGTCACCGCCGTCGGCGTGCCGATGACCAGCGCCACGGTCGAGGCCGTGGGCGGTTCTTCCAAGGAGAAGGGCAAGAACATCTACGTGCTGGGCCTCATCGCGCGGATGTTCGACCTCGACATCCCGAAACTCACTCAGCTCATCAAGGAGCGCTTCGGCGGCAAGAACGAGGACATCGTCCGCAACGCCCTCCTCGCCTTCGACGCCGGCTATGCCTACCCGGCGGAGAACCTGCGCTATCGCCTGGAAAAAGCCGCCCCCCCCGCGCCCGGTGCGCGCCCGCAGGTCACGACTGACGGCAACTCCGCCCTCGCCTACGGCCTCCTCGCCGGCGGCGTCCGTTACGGCGCCGCCTACCCGATCACGCCCTGGTCCTCCATCATGGAGACCCTCCGCACCGAGCTGCCGAAATACGGTGGCATCTTCGTGCAATGCGAGGACGAGATCGCCGCCATTTCCACCGCGCTGGGTTTCTCCTACGGCGGCAACCTGGCCATCACTGGCAGCTCCGGTCCCGGCCTGTCCTTGAAAATGGAAGCCCTCGGCTGGGCCACCATGGCCGAGATGCCCCTGATCGTCGTCAACATCCAGCGCGGCGGCCCGTCCACCGGCATGCCGACCAATATCGAGCAGAGCGACCTGATGCAGGCCATCTACGGCAGCCACGGCGACGCCCCGCGCGTCGTGCTCGCCCCGCAGGACGTTGAGGACTGCTTCTACATCGCGATCGAGGCCTGCCGCATCGCCCGCCAGTTCAGCACGCCCGTCATCATCCTCTCCGACCAGGCACTCGCGACCCGCATCGAGGCCTTTGCCGAGCCCGACCTGCCCAAGCTCATGATCGAGGCCAAGCCCGACCTCAGCCCGCGCGAAGCCACCTTCAAGCCCTACCCGCTCGACCAGCTCCAGCGCCACGCGCCTCCCGGCTCCGTGATGGGCTCGGGCAAATACCCGACCGTCACCGGCCTCGAGCACGACGAACTCGGCCACCCGACCGCCAGCCCCGCGCTGCACATGAAGATGACCGCCAAGCGCCGCGACAAGATCAAGGCCGTGGCGGACAACTACACCGCCCCCGAGGTGTTCGGTGACGAAGCCGGCGACGCACTGCTCATCGGTTGGGGCTGCACCTACGGGCCGATCCGCGAAGCGGTGGGCCGCCTGCGCGGCGCCGGCGTCAAGGTCGGGCAACTCCAGATCCGCCATGTCCACCCGCTCGATCACGGCCTCGAACAGATCTTCGCCCGCTACAAGAAAATCATCGTGGTCGAGATCAATGACGAGGGCCTCTACGGCTACGGCCAGCTCGCCACCCTGTTGCGCGCGCGCTACGCCAATCCCGCCATCACCAGCATCACCAAGACCGATGGCCTGACCTACAAGGTCAGCGAGATCTTCGAGCGCGTCGCCCAGCAACTCGAGCTGGCCGACACGACCTTCGGCATGCGCAAGCAAAGCATCCTCGCGATGCCGGCCCGCGGCTGAGCCCCGCAATCCTCTTACCCCTGATTCCATGTCCACTCCCACCCTCGCCACCCCGCCCCCCGCGCCGGGCGCACCGCTCACCAAGAAGGCCCTCACGGCCGACCACCCGACGTGGTGTCCGGGCTGCGGTGACTTTGCCGTGCTGGCCTCGTTCTACAAGGTCCTCGAGAAACTCAACTACCCGCAGGAGAAGATCGTCACCTTCGCGGGCATCGGCTGCTCCTCGCGCTTCCCGTATTTCGTCAACACCCACGGCGGCCACTACATCCACGGCCGGTCCCTGCCCTTCGCCGCCGGCATCAGCCTCGGCCGCGACGACCTGCATGTGTTCGTCTTCGGCGGCGACGGGGACGGCTTCTCCATCGGCGGCAACCATCTCGTCCACACCGCCCGCAAGAACCCGCGGATGACCTACGTCATCATGGACAACTCGGTCTACGGCCTGACGAAGAAGCAGACCTCGCCCACTTCGCCGATTGGCTTCAAGTCCAAGACCGATCCCTGGGGCGCCTACGACCAGCCCATCAACCCGATGCGCACGCTCATCAACAGCGGCGCCACCTTCGTCGCCCGCTCGCACGCCACCCAGGTCAACCACATGGTCGACATGATGCTCCGCGCGGCCAACCACGACGGCTTCTCCGTCGTCGAGATCCTCTCTGAGTGTGTCGAATTCTTCGAGGGTGCCTTCGACGGCGCCGTGCCCCGCAAGGGCGGCGCGTGGCAGACGATCGAACTCAAGAAGAACGACGGCTCTCCGGAGGACGCTGCGCGCCACGACCCGACCGACGAGGTCGCGGCCTTCAAGCTCGCCTCCGAGCCCTGGCCCGGGAAGTTCGGCGTCTTCTACGAGAACAAGGCTCGCCCGACGAAGAACGCCCTCGAGCAGAAGCTCATCGCCAACACCCGCGAGAAGACCAAGAACGCGTCGGATCTCGAGCTGCTGTCGAAGACCTTCGCGCGGATGCGCTGAGATCGGGACGCGCGCTTTCTATCGCGGCTTGCCAGCCGTAGGCTTGGCGAGGGCTGGGGCTTTTTATTTGGCACCCGATGCCGCAACAACGGCGTTGCTTTCGGGCCGGCCGGGTTATCAGCTGGTCTCAGCCGGAATTGTCCGGGTCACCTCAAATAACAATCCGTCAGCTCTCCATTTCTCCTTCGGGAGATGGGCCATGGAGAAAAACATCATCCTGTGTCCGCAGTGCGGACAGCAGCTTGCCCAGCTTTTGGGCGAGATCGGGCAGCGTCGGCGGCTTAAAGCCCTCGGCGGGGCACGGGTGTCGATCGGTGAGAACGCCCTCGGCGAGGAACTGGGCTGGATTAAGTGCCCCAAGTGCAAGGCGGACAAAACCATCAACCCCGCCACCTGGCTCGGCGATCGCTGATTTCTGTTTCCCTGTAGGGTCGCCGCTTGTCGGCGGACCGTCGCGGGCTCCGCGCTATCTGCGGGGCTTTTTGTTGGCCTCATCGGCAGCCGTCCGCTTAGCTCGAAACTGCATGTCGAAGGTCTACTTCTATTACTCGGCGATGAACGCCGGCAAATCGACCGTTCTGCTCCAGTCGAGCTACAACTACCACGAGCGGGGGATGCGCACCCTCCTCTTCACCCCGGCGATCGACACCCGCGCCGGCCCCGGCAAGGTCAAGTCCCGCATCGGGCTCGAGGCCGAGGCGCTCGCGCTCCAGGCCGACGAGGATGTCTTCGCCCACGTGAAGGCCGCCCACGCCGCCCAGCCCGTCGCCTGCGTGCTGGTGGACGAGGCGCAGTTTCTGACGCGCAAGCAGGTCGAGCAGCTGACCGAGATCGCCGACCAGTTGCGGATCCCCGTGCTCTGCTACGGTCTGCGAACGGACTTTCAGGCCCAGCTGTTTCCCGGCAGCGCCGCGCTGCTGGCGCTGGCCGACAACCTGATCGAGTTGAAAACCATCTGTCACTGCGGCCGCAAGGCCACGATGAACCTCCGCGTCGGCCCCGACGGCCGCGGCGTGAAGGAAGGCGCGCAGGTCGAGATCGGCGGCAACGACCGCTACGTCGCGATGTGCCGACGGCACTACAAGGAAGCGCTGGCCTGATGGTGCCATGCCTTGAATG
This sequence comes from Opitutus sp., assembly GCA_025361365.1. Classification (GTDB taxonomy): domain Bacteria; phylum Verrucomicrobiota; class Verrucomicrobiia; order Opitutales; family Opitutaceae; genus Lacunisphaera. The sequence continues at coordinate 6,280 of JANYAM010000094.1, forward strand.
TGGGAGCGGGTTTACCCCGCGACCAGTCGGGGCATAAAGCCCCTCCCACGCAGGAAAATCTACCCCGATGAGACTTCTTACCCTCTTCACCCTCACCCTCACTTTCACTTCCGCCATGTCCGCCGCCAGCCAGCTCATCTTCCTCGGCACCTACACCAAGGACGGCAGCAAGGGTATCTATACCGTGCGGCTCGACTCCGCCACCGGCGCCCTCAGCGCGCCGGTCGTCGCCGCCGAGACGCCCAACCCGACTTTCCTCGCGTGGCGGGCCGACCACCGCGTGCTCTACGCCGGTGGCGAGGGCGCGGATGCTGACGGCAAGGTCACCGGTGGCGCGGCGGCCTTCACCTTCGACCCGGCCACCGGCCAGCTCGCTCCACTCAACACACGCGGCGGCGGTGGTGGCAGCACCACGATGCTCTCGCCAGACGCCACCGGCAAAATGCTCGTCACCGTCAGCTACGGCGCAGGCTACGTCGCCTCCTTCCCGCTCGGCGCCGACGGGCGGATCGGACCGCGCGCCTCGCTGATCGCCCACGCCGGCCCGCTCGGGCCGAACCAGATTCGCCAGGACAAGCCGCACCCGCATTCCGTCACGTTCTCCCCCGATAACCGCTTCGCCTTCGTCGCCGACCTCGGGCTCGACCGGGTGTTCGCCTACCGATTCGACCCCGTCACCGGCACGCTGACGCCCCACGATCCGGCCTCCATCGCCGTCACACCCGGCAGCGGGCCGCGCCACACCAAGTTTTCCCGCGACGGCCGCTTCTTCTATATCCTCGGCGAGATTGACGGCTCCGTGACGACCTGCGCCTACGACGCCGCGCGCGGCACCGGCACGCCGCTCCAGCATATCTCCACCTTGCCCGCCGGTTTCCCGGTCACCGACCCGGACCGCGCCGCCGAGATCCGGATCCATCCCAACGGCAAGTTCGTCTATGCCTCCAACCGCGGCCACGAGAGCATCGCGGTTTTCTCGGTCAACGCCGACGGCACCCTGAAGCTCGTCGAGATTACGCCGTGCGGCGGCCAGCATCCGCGCAACTTCGAATTGTCCCCCGACGGCAGCTGGCTCGTTTGCGCCCACATGAACAGCAACAACCTCGTCTCCTTCCAGGTGGACGCCGCCACGGGTCGGCTGACGCCCACCGGGAGCGTCGTCACCGTGCCCCAGCCCGTCTGCGTCCTGTTCGCGCCCTGAGCCGGCGGCGGCAAAAGACGCCGCCCTTTTGGCAGAAGATGCGCAGTTTCGGTTCTTTTCCCCGGCACCAAATCGGCGAAAATGATCCCTGCAACTCCTCCACGCATGAGCCACAAATGGATTGAACGCGCCACTTCTCCCGCCCAAGCCGTCGCCGGCATCAAGAGCGGCCACCGGATTTTCATCCACGGAGCCTGCGCCACGCCGACGCCGCTGACCGACGCGCTCGCCGCCCGGAAGGACGTGGAAAATGTCCGCGTCTACCACGTCCACACCGCCGGGCCCGCCGCCTGGATCGGGCCGGGCCAGCAGGGTCACTACCGCGCCGTGTCGCTGTTCACCGGCGCGCCGCTACGCGCGGCGGTTAACGAGGGGCTGGCCGACCATGTGCCCATTTTTCTCTCGGACATTCCCAACCTCTTCCGCACCCAGGTGCCGCTCGACATCGCCTTTGTCCAGGTCTCGCCCCCCGACCGCCACGGGCTGTGCTCACTCGGCACGTCGATCGACTGCGCCCGCGCCGCGGTCGACACCGCCAAGTTCGTCGTCGCGGAGATCAACGAGCAGATGCCGCGCACGCTTGGCGACAGCACGCTGCCCCTCAAGCGGATCAGCGCCTACATCCACACCAACCGCCCGCTGCACGAGCACCACCCCGAGCCCGAGTCGGCCGTCGAGGCGCGCATCGGCGAGCTCATCGCCCCGCTGATCGAGAACGGCTCCACCCTGCAGATGGGTATCGGCGGCATCCCCGACGCCGTGCTGGCCCGCCTCCACGACAAGCGCGACTTGGGCATCCACAGCGAGATGTTCTCCGACCGCGTGGTCGAGCTGGTCGAGTCGGGCGCCGTCACCAACAAGCTCAAGGCCGTCGGCCGGGGGCGCATCATCACCAGCTTCATCAACGGCACCCGCCGGCTCTTCGATTTCGTCAACGACAACCCCGGCGTCGCCTTCTATCCCTGCGACTGGACCAACGACACGTCGGTCATCCGCCGGAACCCCAAGGTGGTCGCGATCAACTCGGCCATCGAGGTGGACCTGACCGGCCAGGTGTGCGCGGACTCGATCGGCCACAAGATCTTCTCGGGCATCGGCGGCCAGATGGACTTCATCCGCGGCGCGGCGCTGTCGCCCGGCGGCAAACCCATCATCGCCCTGCCCGCCACCGCGGCCAAGGGCCGGGTCTCCCGCATCGTCAACCAGTTGAACGCCGGCGCCGGGGTCGTGACCACCCGCGGACACGTGCACTGGGTGGTGACGGAATACGGCGCGGTCAACCTGCACGGGATGAGCCTGCGCGAACGGGCCGAGGCGCTGATCTCGATCGCCCACCCGGATTTCCGCGGTGAGCTGCGCCGGTCCGCCGTGCACCTGCGGCATTCGACTCCGGGCGTCTGACGAGGTCGTCAGCCGGCGGTCAGAACTTGGATTCGTTGCCCGGTTCCGGCGGCGGCGGGCGCATCATCAGCACCAGGTAGTAGACCGCAGCGGCGAGGCCGACGCACACCAGCAGAAACCAGTCGCCGTGCTGCGTGTAGTAGCTCTGCTTGCCCGTCCAGCGCACGTCGCGCGTCACGTCGAGGGTCTGCGCGCCGCGGAAATAGACGCTGCCGTTGTCATCCTGCAGGTTGGCGCGGATGCTGCCGTATTCGTCGATCCAGCCGCTCCAGCCGCCGTTCCCACAGCGAATGACCGGCCGGCGGGTCTCGATCGCCCGCAGCACTGAGTGGGTGGCGTGCTGGTAGGCCGCCCCGCCCTCGCCGAACCAGCCGTTGTTGGTCAGCACGGCCAGCACCTCGGCGCCCGCCAGCGCGCTCTCGCGCGCCAGGCCCGGGAAAATATCCTCAAAGCAGATCAGCACGCCGACCGGAACGTGGCGCGAACCCACCGGCAGTGACAGCGGCGTGGCGTCGGTGCCGCGCTGGAAATCGCCGCCGATGGGCGCAAACTTCTCGATCCAGCCGAACACCGGTCGCAGCGGGATGAACTCGCCGAACGGCACGAGCTTGCGCTTGGCGTAGCCGGCTGGGTCGAGACCCTTCGCCGGATCGACCACGAACGCCCCGTTATACCAAAGCTCGTCGGGCTGGCCGGACCGCTGGGTGTAAACACTGCCCAGCAGCAGCGGCTTCTTGGTGCGCTTGGCCATCGACTCCAGCCACTCCTGTACATTCGGATCGCGATACAGCGCCCAGGGCGTGACGGCCTCGGGCCAGATGATGACCTGCGGCGCGCCGCGGCGGGCGGCGTCCAAGGTGACGTTCTCGATCGTGTGCAACACCTCGGTGGCGCGGGCGCCATCCCATTTCTCATTCTGGGGAATGTAAGGCTGCACTAGGGCGACGCGCGCCAGCGGGCGACGCTGTTGGTTGAAGGTGTCAGCGAGAAACGGAAACGAGCCACCCATCAGCACGAGCAGCGCGACGGAAAATTCCGGCGTGCGCTTCTTAAAGCCGGTCACGCCCTCAAAGAACGCCCGATGCACGTAAGCGCCTGCGCCGAGGTTGAAGACGATTAGGATGAACGACGTCGCTCCGGAGCCGGCATAGGCCGCCACCTGCAGGATGAGCGGGCGCTGCCACTGGCTGGCCGCGAGCGGCAGCCACGGGAAGCCGCCAAAGAGAACGCTGCGGAACCACTCGATCACGACCCACAGCCCGGCGAGCCCCAGCATCGCGAAGATGCGCACCAACGCCCGGTGGCCCGCCAGCCGCGGAATGGCCCACCACACCGCGATGAACCACGCGCCCACGCACAGCCCGACGAAGGGCCCGAGCAGGAACAGCCCGACCCAGGTGACATTATGCAGCCAGCCAAGCAGCGCGGTCCACGCCACCACCTGCGCGCCGAGGACAGTCCAGGCGAACATCCGGAACGACGGCTTGCGGTAGGCCCACAGGATCGCGGGCAACGCCAGCACGTAGGCCGCCTCGCCGGTGCTGACCGGCGGGAAGGAAATGTAGGTCAGGAAAACCGTGAAGCCGAACACCGCGAGAATCCACGCCAGGTGCGGGTGGCGCTGCCACAGCGTGGGTCGCGGCTCATAGGGATCAAAGGCTGCAGTGGTTTCGGTCATTTGTAGGAGCCTGTTTACAGGCGACCCGGGCAGCGCTTGCAAGCGTTGAGGGAAATCGAAAGGTGGAGCGCCTTGCCCTCAAGGCGCTTTGTTTGCCGGCGCACATCATTCAGCGCGTTGAGGGCAACGCGCCCCACCTCAGAGCCCCGGCAACAGCAGCGGCAGCTCGGTCAGGCGGTCTACTTTGCGGAAGCGCGGTTGGTTGGGCGGCACCTCTACCCCCAGCTCATGCTGCCACGTGATGTGATAGGGCACATGCACGCCGGCACCGCCGAGCTCGAGCACGGGCACGATGTCGGACTTGACCGAGTTGCCGACCATCACGAACTCCTCGATCGCCACGCCGTGCCGGCGCAACAAGCGCGAGTAGGCCGGGCCGTCCTTCTCGCTCAGGATCTCGATGGCATGAAAATGCGGCGCGAGGCCCGAGGCGGCGATCTTGCGCTCCTGGTGGTGCAGGTCGCCCTTGGTGATGAGCAGCAGCCGGTAGTCGCGCGCTAACGCCGGCACGATCTCCGCCACGCCGGGCAGCAGCTCGACGGGATGTGCGAGCATCTCCTGGCCGAGGGCGATGATCTCGCGGATTTCCCCGGCGCTGATGGCGCCCCCGGTCAGCTCGATGGCGGTTTCCACCGTGCTGAGCATGAAACCGCGCACGCCGTAGCCGTAGAGCGGCAGGTTGCGCATTTCGGTCTGGAACAGGACGCGGTCCACCTCGGCGGCCGGATGGTATTTGGCCAGCAGGGCGCGGTAGCGCTGCTGGGCGCGGTCGAAGATGCTCTCATTGTGCCAGAGCGTGTCGTCGGCATCAAAACCGATGGTATGGATCATGGAATGATCCAGTTGAGGGTTGAGAGCTGAGAGTTGAGAGAACGGACCGCGCGATACCCGGCCGCGATATGAGTGAAGGTTTTCATGTCTTGGTTAAACCGACTCTCAACTCTCAGCACTCAACTCTCAACTGCGTGAGCGCAGCTCACGTCGCCCCGTGGCAGTTCTTGTATTTCTTGCCGGAGCCGCAAGGGCACGGGTCGTTGCGGCCGACCTTCGGCGTCTCGCGACGGATGGTGACCGACGGGAGGGTGACTTCCGGCTCGGCCGGGGCCGCCGATTCGGGCGCGGCCGACTGCGTGGCGGCGGCCAGCGCGGTGGGCGCGGCAGCCGGGCCCTGCAGGCGGGCGGAGCGAGAGAGAATGGCGAAGAGGTTCTCGAAGGCGTCGCGGTTCGTCGCCGAGCGGAAGAGGCTCGTGCAGATCTGGAGGCGGACGTTGTTCATCAGCTCCTCAAAGAAACGGAAGGCCTCGCCCTTGTATTCGGAGAGCGGATCCTTCTGGCCGTAGGAGCGCAGGCCGATGGAGCGGCGCAGCTCCTCCATTTCTGTCAGGTGCTCCTGCCAGTGGTGGTCGATGGCGTTGATGACGATGTAGCGCTCGAGGCCGCCCAGCGCGGCCGGGTCCTCGACGGACTCCTTCAGCGCGTAGGCCTGCTTGATGCGGTCCACGACGTCCTTGAGCAGGGCCTCAAAGTCGCTGTTGCGGGCGAACTCGTCGACCTTGGCACTGACGGGGAAATGGGCGTTGAGCCAACCGACGAGGCTCTCGACGCTCGCGGACTCGACGGCGAGCTTCCCGCCGAAGCCGGCGGACTCGAGGCGGGTGGCGATCTCCTCCTCGATCATCTCGAAGATGATATCCTTCGGGCGCTCGCTGTGCAGGGCGCCGTTGCGGATGCCATAGATGACCTCGCGCTGCTTGTTGAGCACGTCGTCGTATTGGAGCAGGCGCTTGCGGATGGCGAAATTCTGCTGCTCGACCTTTTTCTGGGCGGACTCGATGGAGCGGTTGAGCCACGGGTGCTCGAGTTCCTCGCCCTCCTTCATCGCGCCTTCCATGATCTTCGAGGCCAGGTTGCCCTGGAGGAAGAGGCGCATCAGGTCGTCCTCGAGCGAGAGGAAGAACTTGGTCATGCCCGGGTCGCCCTGGCGGGAGCAACGGCCGCGCAGCTGGCGGTCGATGCGGCGGGACTCGTGGCGCTCGGTGCCGACGACCAGCAGGCCCCCGAGCTCGCGGACGCCCTCGCCCAACTTGATGTCGGTGCCGCGGCCGGCCATGTTGGTGGCGATGGTGACAGAGCCGCGGTGGCCGGCACGCATGACGATCTCGGCCTCCTGCTGGTGGAACTTGGCGTTGAGGACGGTGTGGATGACGCCGGCGCGCTTGAGCATGCGGCTGAGCACCTCGGATTGCTCGACGGTGACGGTGCCGACGAGCACGGGCTGGCCGCGCCCCTGCGCCTCCTGGATCTGCTTCACGACGGCGCCGTATTTGTCGCGGCGGGTCTTGAAGATGGAATCGTTCCTGTCGACGCGGATGCAGGGCTGGTTCGTCGGGATCTGCGTGACAGCGAGCCGGTAGATCTCGTGGAACTCGGTGGCCTCGGTCTCGGCGGTGCCGGTCATGCCCGCGAGCTTCTCATACATGCGGAAGTAATTCTGGATCGTGACCGTCGCGTAGGTGCGCGTCTCGCGCTCGATGGTGACATTTTCCTTGGCCTCGACCGCCTGGTGCAGGCCGTCGGACCAGCGGCGGCCGGACATGATGCGGCCGGTGTTCTCGTCGACGATGACGACCTTGCCGTCCTGCACGACGTATTCGACGTCGCGCTCGTAGATGGAGTAGGCGCGGAGGAGCTGCGAGAGGGCGTGGATGTCCTCGGACACGACCTCGTATTTCTGCTGGGCCTCGCGCTTGGCGGCTTCCTTCTCCTCGGGGGTCTTGGTCGCGTCCTTCTCGATGTCGATGAAGGCGGTCGCGAGGTCGGGCAGCACGAAGGCGTCGGGCTCGTCGGGGCGGAGGTGTTTGCGGCCCACCTCGGTGAGGTCGGCCTGGTGGTTCTTCTCGTCGATAACGAAGTGGAGCTCCTCCTTCCACTTGTAGAGCTCCTCCTTGTTGAAGTCGGAGTGCATCTCGACGTCGGTCTTGTCGAGGAGCTTGCGCCACTCCGGGTTTTCCTGGAGGCGGAGCAGCTGCTTGTTCTTCGGCATGCCCAGCTTGACCTGGAGCATCTTCATCGCGGCGGTCTGACGCTCGTCGGCGGTGACGTCCTTCTTCTCGAGGAGATCGGAGGCGTCCTTGACGAGCCGGTTGATGAAGCGGAGCTGGGCGCTGACCAGCGACTCGACGCCGGGCTTGAGGCGGGTGAAGGGCTGCTCGCGCTCGATCGGCGCCGGGCCGGAGATGATCAGCGGCGTGCGCGCCTCGTCGACGAGAATGGAGTCGATCTCGTCCACGATGCAGTAGAAGTGGTCGCGCTGGACCTGGTCCTCCTTGCGGGTAGCCATGCCGTTGTCGCGGAGGTAGTCGAAGCCGAACTCGGAGGCGGTGCCGTAGGTGATGTCACGGCCATACATGTCGCGGCGCTGCTCGGAGTGCATGGACTGCTGGATGCAGCCGACGGTAAGGCCGAGGAAATTGTAGAGGTGGCCCATCCACTCGGAGTCGCGGCGGGCAAGGTAGTCGTTGACGGTGACGAGCTGGGCGTTCTTGGCGGTGAGGGCGTTGAGGTAGAGCGGCAGCGTGGCGACGAGGGTCTTGCCCTCGCCGGTCGCCATCTCGGCGATGCGGCCCTCGTGGAGGCAGATGCCGCCGATCAACTGGACGTCGAAATGCACCATGTCCCACTTCAGCTGGTGGTCGCACACCGTGACCTCGCGGCCCACGAGCCGGCGGGCGGCGTTTTTGACCGCGGCAAAGGCCTCGGGCAGGATTGCGTCGAGCGTCTCGCCCTTCTGCACGCGGGCGCGGAATTCAACAGTCTTAGCGCGCAGCTGGTCGTCGGTGAGCGCTTGATAGGATTGCTCGAATTCGTTGATGCGCGCCACGATGGGGCGGCATTTCTCGACGTATTTGCGATGGTGCCGGCCGGCGAATTTCTGAAGGAAGAAGCTGAACATTGAAGGGGTGGAATGAAAACTACGCCCCGGGTGTTGGCAAATGGCAAAATTCGCCCCGGGATTCCCGTGCAAACCACTGGGCCGCAAGGCGCCGCCGCAGATAATTTCGTGGTTTGCATGCGGCCTGCTATCCGTAGGGTCTCCCAGCCCCATGGCCACCTCCCGTCCCTCCCCTGCCGCCGCCCTCCCTGAAGCCTTCCGGCAGTATGATACCGGGAAGTTCTTTGACGAGATGATGGCGCCCGGCGGCACGGTGCGGCCGCACTACCAGCATTTCCTGAAACACTTCGGCGCGGTCAGCCCGGCGGACTTCGAGGCCAAGCGCCGCGCAGTCGACCTGGCGTTCCTGCGCCAGGGCGTGACCTTCAATGTCTACGGCGACTCGCAGGGCGCGGAGCGCATCTTCCCGTTCGACCTCGTGCCGCGCATCATCCCCGCCAACGAGTGGGAGAAACTGGAGGCCGGCCTCGTGCAGCGCATCACCGCGCTCAATCTCTTCCTCCACGACATCTACCACGAGCAGCACATCCTCAACGACGGCACGATCCCGCCGCACTATGTGATGTCGGCGAAACATTTCCGCCGCGAGTTCGTGAACGTGAAGGTGCCGGGCGACATCTACATCCACATCTGCGGCACCGACATCATCCGCGACGACAAGGGCAACTACCTCGTGCTCGAGGACAACGCCCGCTGCCCGTCCGGCGTCAGCTACGTGCTCGAGAACCGCCGCGCACTGAAGCGCACCTTCCCCGAGATCTTCGAGGCCGGCGGCGTGCGCCCGGTCGAGAACTACGCGGCCGAGCTGCTCAAGGTCCTCAATTTCTCCGCGCCCGCCGGCGTGGCCGAGCCGACCGTCGTGCTGCTCACGCCCGGCGCCTACAACTCCGCCTACTTCGAGCACACCTACCTCGCCCGGCAGATGGGCATCGAGATCGTCGAGGGCCGCGACCTGCTCGTCCGCGACCAGCACGTCTACATGCGCACGACCAAGGGCCTGCAGCCGGTGCACGTCATCTACCGGCGCATCGACGACGATTTCCTCGACCCGACCGTCTTCCGCAAGGACTCAGCCCTCGGTGTCCCCGGCCTCGTCAACGCCTACCGCGCCGGCAACGTCTCCCTCGCCAACTCCATCGGCACCGGCGTGGCGGACGACAAGGTCATGTATTATTTCGTCCCGCGCATCATCAAATACTACCTCGACCAGGAGCCGCTCCTGCCGAACGTCGAGACCTACCTGGCCAGCGAGGAGAAGGACAAGCAATACATGGTCGAGAACCTCGACAAACTCGTGGTCAAGGCCGCCAACGAGGCCGGCGGCTACGGCATGCTGATGGGCCCGCACGCCACGCAGGCCGAGCGCGATGAGTTCCGCACCCGCATCCTCGCCGACCCGCGCAATTACATCGGCCAGCCGATGATCTCGCTCTCCCGCCACCCGACGCACTGCGAGGGCGAGGGCTTCGCCGGCCGGCACATCGACCTGCGCCCGTTCATCCTCTACGGCGAGAAGACCACCATCATCCCCGGCGGCCTCACGCGTGTCGCCCTCCGCAAGGGTTCGCTCGTCGTCAACTCCTCCCAAGGCGGCGGCAGCAAGGAGACCTGGGTGCTGTATGGGAACCACTGACGACCGCTGTCGCGGCAAATCCCAAATGCCAATTTTCAAACTCCAAATAAATCCAATGCCTCCAACCAGCCCCAAAAATCAAACCAGTCCTTCAGCATTTCTGGCCTGTTTGGCGTTTGGCGTTTGGCGTTTGGACTTTTCCGCATGCTGAGTCGCGTCGCCAATTCCCTCTACTGGATGAGCCGCTACATCGAGCGCGCCGAGAGCATCGCGCGCCTGGTGGACGTGAACCTGCAGCTCCTGCTCGATTTCCGCAGCCTCGACGATGCCGCGCTCGACGCCCACTGGCTGCCGATCGTGCAGAGCTCGGGCGACGAGGACCTCTTCCGCAAACAGCAGCCCCGCACCACCGGCCAGTCGGTGACCGAGTTCCTCGTCTTCGCGGCGGAGAACCCCAACTCCATCGTCTCCTCCGTCGGCCAGGCCCGCGAAAACGCCCGCATGGTGCGCGACCAGGTCACCGCCGAGCTCTGGGAGGAGATCAACCGGCTCTACCTCTTCCTGCATTCGCCCCGCGCCCGCGAGCTCTGGCGCGAGAACCCCTCCGATTTTTTCCGCACCATCCGCAACGGCTCGCTGCTCATCCAGGGCCTGACTGACGCCACCGTGGTGCGCAACGAGGGCTGGTCTTTCAACATGGCCGGTCGCTACCTCGAGCGCGCCGACAAGACCTCCCGCATCCTGGACGTGCGCCACGCCTCCCTGCCTGCCCGCGGCCTGCCGACCGCCGCTCCGAGCCAGGCCGACGCGCTGGGCTGGTCGGCGGTGCTCCGCTCCTGCAGCGCGTGGGACGCCTACAAGGCCCTGCACGGCGCCGAGGTGCAGCCCGCGTTGGTCGCCGAGTTCCTGCTGCTCTCCGACGAGTTCCCCCGCTCCGTCCGCTTCTGCGTCCGCCGGCTCGACGGCGCGCTGCGCAGCATCTCGGGCGTGGCCGAGGGGCGCTTTTGCAACGACGCCGAAAAACTCGCCGGCCGCCTCCTCGCCGAGCTGCAGTTCAGCACGGCCGATGATATTTTTGACATCGGCCTCCACAACTACATCGATGTGGCGCAAGCGAAGCTGAACGCCATCGGCGACGCCCTCTTCCAAGCCTACATTTTCCAACCCTTCCAGACCCCCGAGGAACACGAGCTCCGCCAGCAAGAGGAACAACAACAGCAAGTGCGCTTCCCTGTTCGGCCGCCGTCCGCATGAAACTCCATATTTTCCACCGCACCCGCTTTAAGTATGCAGCGAGTGTGCGGGAAAGCTTCAACGAGGCCCGCCTGCAACCCGTTACCACCGACGGCCAGACCTGCCACAGCTTCCTCCTCAAGGTTCTGCCGACCTCGAAGCTGTCGCACTACCTCGATTTCTACCTGAACTACGTGCACCTGTTCGAGATCACCCAGGCGCACACCGAGTTGACCGTCGAGGCCAACTCGACCGTGACCACGCCCGATGTGCCGGCCTTGGCCGCGGCCGCCACGCCCTCCCCGCTCGACCAGATTGGCGCGTGCGCCCGGCTCGACCGCTGCTACGATTTCCTCCAGTCCAGCACCTACGTCGAGGTCGGCGCCGACCTGTGGCGGCTCGCGCTCGACGCCACCGACGGGCAGACGGACGCCTGGCAGGCCGCGCAGGCCATCATGCGCTACATCCACCGCGAATTCCGCTACCAGCCTGCATCGACCCACGTGCACACGCACATGCGCGATGTGCTGAAGGCGCGCGCCGGCGTCTGCCAGGATTTTGCCCACGTCATGCTCGGGCTCTGCCGCGCGCTGAAGATGCCCGCCCGCTACGTCAGCGGCTACCTCTACAACGGCCCCGCCGACCAGCTGAAAGGCGCGCAGGCCAGCCACGCCTGGGTCGAGGTCTACGTGCCCGGCCACGGCTGGTGGGGTCTCGACCCGACGAACAACCGGCAGCCCGACGGCCATTATGTGAAGGTCGCCGTGGGCCGCGACTACGCTGACGTCTCCCCGCTCAAGGGCACCTACCGCGGCACCGCCAAGCGGCAGCTGACGGTCGAGGTGCTGGTCACGCGGCTGGAGGAACTCGAGCCGGCCCACGCCGCCGCGCCGGGCGCGGCACGTAGCGATGGCTAAGCCAGGTGGAGCGCCTTGCCCTCAAGGCGCTTCCGCATCTACCGCCCACCAGTAAGGCCAGTCGTCCTCTCTCGCGCACAATTTTTTCACGACCGGATTGCGCCGGATATAGAGCCATTTCTCCTGCGCCTCAGCCTGCGAGCGGATCCGGTGATCAAAGAAATTATCCTGCCAGTGCACCCCCTGGATCCTCGCTGCCCCACGCTTCCAGTTTCGGATCACGACTGACATGCCAGTCTCACCTGGAAAGGCCAAGAGCGCGTGCACATGATCCGGCATCAGCAGGAACAGCTCACACCACCAGTGACTGGAAACATGATAGTCGGTCGCTGCTTTCAAGAGAGCCGAAGCCAAAGCCGGTTCAACCAGATTGGTCTGCTGAGTTGATGCTACCCGGATGCGAACGTGAAACTGCGCGCCATCCTTCACCCACCCTGGCGTATTGTGATGCAACCTCTGGGGATACTCTGCCACATGACGAAACTATCATACCCGAGGTTCGCGTGAGGAGTAGCCTGACCACCTGAATTACGGGCAGCAGGTGGAGCGCGTTGCCCTCAACGCGCTTCGAGCACTCCCCAAACAAGCGCCTTGGGGGCAAGGCGCTCCACCCAAGGCATCGGATCATTATCACTCTGGCGTCTTTACCAAATATTTCGCCCAGTCCTTGACGAGGGCGTGCACGACCGGGCTGCCGACGCGGTAGGCGGCCTCGAGCGACGGGACCATCCCGGCGTATTCCGCCACCATGCTCGCGGCGGCGGTCTGGCCGGCGGGCGGCATCGAGAAATTGCTGCCGGTGCGCAGGAACAGCACGCGCGAGAAATCCACCTTCTTCAGCGCGGCAAGCCGCGTGAGGGCGTTGGCGATGCCGTGATCCTCCATGTTCGTCATCGCGCAGCTACCCTCGCCCTTCGTGTAGAGTTTCGTCCAATCATCGGCCCACTGCTGCATCCGCGCCCCGTGCCAGTAGCGGCAGGACGCGAAGCTGTCGCCGATGAAGACCTTGGGCGGCGCCAGCGCGGCGGGAAAGCCGGTGTATTGCGCGCGATGCGCCTGGGCGGCCGCGTCGTCGTAGAGCTCGACATTTTTGGTGAGATTGAAGGCCCAGGCAACCAGCGCCGGATTGAGGGTCCAGGCCATCGGCTTCGGCGCCCAATCGGGAATGACCGGCGGCGTCAGCGGTGTCTTGTTGCCGAGCGCCATGATGCCATAGGGCCAGTCCTTCGGCGCCTCGCCGGTGTCGATCTCGTAGGCAATGTCTCCGTCGATCACATGCTTCGCCCAGGCCGCGCTGCCCTCGGTGCCGACGTGCGGGCTGACGCCGGCGATGCCATTGACGAGCCAGTAGGTCTGCGACAGGTCGAAGCGCGGGTCGAGGCATAGCGCCATGATCTGCAGGCCGCTGCGCACGGTGGTGCCGGACACGACGCCGTAGACGCCCTGGTCGTTGAAGCGGACGGGATGGTCGAGACCGGGCACGGTGATCGTGCCGGTGAGTTTCTCGCGCTCGACCCAGTATTGGAATTCCCCGGGCTTGTCGCCCGTGTCGGCGCCGACCTCGAAGGTCGCGACGATGATCACCTTCGGGCGGATCAGCTCGGCCGCGGGCAACGCAACGGTGACCAGAGCGAGAAACAGCAGGCAGCGGGAGAACTTCATAAGAGGTATTGAGCAACCGTTGTGCCAAGGTGGAGCGCGTTGCCCTCAACGCGCTGAAGAATTCACGCCAGCCAAGCCAACGCGTTGAAGGCGACGCGTTCCACCTTCAGACCTTCGTCTTGAAGTAGGCGATGGTCTGCTTGAGCCCCTCCGCCAGCGGGACCTTCGGCTCCCACTTCAGGTATTTCTTGGCGAGCGTGATGTCGGGTTTGCGCTGCTTCGGGTCATCCGCGGGCAGCGGCTTGTGGACGATCTTCGATTTGCTCTTGGTGAGCTTGAGCACGTTTTCCGCGAGCTCGAGCATCGTGAACTCGCCGGGGTTGCCGATATTGACAGGGCCGATGGTCTCGGTCTGCGCCATCAGGCGCACGAAACCCTCGAGCAGGTCGTCGACATAACAGAACGAACGCGTCTGTGTCCCGTCACCGTAGATGGTGATATTCTCTCCCTTGAGCGCCTGGACGATGAAGTTCGAGACGACGCGGCCGTCGTTCGGGTGCATGCGCGGGCCGTAGGTGTTGAAGATGCGGACGATGCGGATATCGACCTTGTTCTCGCGGTGGTAATCGAAGAAGAGCGTCTCGGCGACGCGCTTGCCCTCATCGTAACACGAGCGCCGGCCGATCGGGTTGACGTTGCCCCAATAGCTCTCGGGCTGCGGATGGACGGCCGGATCGCCGTAGACCTCGGAGGTGCTGGCCTGGAAAACACGGGCCTTCACGCGCTTGGCGAGGCCGAGGCAGTTGATCGCGCCCATGACCGACGTCTTCGTGGTCTTGATGGGATTGTATTGGTAGTGCGGCGGCGAGGCCGGGCAGGCGAGGTTGTAGATCTGGTCGACCTCATACTTGAACGGGTCGATCACGTCGTGGCGCACGAACTCGAACTTCGGGTGGTTGAGCAGGTGCGCGATGTTGTCCTTGCTCCCGGTGAAGAGGTTGTCGAGGCACACGATCTCGTGGCCCTGCGCGAGGAGTTTGTCGCAAAGATGGCTGCCGAGGAAGCCGGCTCCGCCGGTGATGAGGATGCGCATGACGGAGGCGTAATTAGGGCAAGGCGCAGGGCCTAGCCAGCAAAACTTGCGGTGGGATCGGCGCGCTCGCCCGCCTCGTAGCGGGCGATCCAGGCCTGGCTCCACGCGGAAAAGTCGCCGGCCTCGATGTGCGCCCGGGCCTGGGCCACGAGGTCGAGGTAGAAATGGACGTTGTGCAGCGAGATCAGGGTGCTGGAAAGGATTTCGCCCGCCATCGTCAGGTGCCGCAGGTAGGCGCGGGAGAAGTTGCGGCAGGTATAGTTGTCCAGCCCCTCGACCAGCGGCTTGGGGTCGGTGCGGTAGCGCTCGTTGCGGAGGTTGATGAGGCCGTCGGGTGTGAAGGCCGCGCCGTTGCGCGCCACGCGCGTCGGATGCACGCAGTCGAACATGTCCACGCCGAGCGCGATCATCTTCAAAATCTGCGGCGGCGTGCCGAGACCCATCGTATAGCGCGGCTTGTTGGCCGGCAGGAAGGGCGTCGTCGCCGCCACCTGCTTGATCATCTCCGGCTCGGGCTCGCCCACGCTCACGCCGCCGACGGCGTAGCCCGGGAAGTCCAGCGCGGCGAGCGACTCCGCCGCCTCGCGCCGCAGGTCGTCGAAGGTTGAGCCCTGCGCGATGGCGAACACATGGTGGCCGGAGCCGAGGAAACCGTTATCGGTGGCGATCTGCTTGCACTGGGTCGCCCAGCGCAGGCTTCGATCGACGGCGCGCTGGCACTCTTCACGCGTGCAGGGCCAGGGCGGGCACTCGTCGATGACCATCGCGATGTCCGAGCCGAGGTTGGCCTGGATCGTCATCACCTCGCGCGGCCCGAGAAAAACCTTGGCGCCATCGAGGTGCGACGCGAACGCGATGCCATCCTCCCGGATGTCGCGGAGCTTCGCGAGGCTGAAGGCCTGGAAGCCACCGCTGTCGGTCAGGATCGGGCCGGCCCAGCCCATGAACTTGTGCAAGCCGCCCAACTCGCGGATGAGCTCCGAACCGGGGCGAAGGTTGAGATGGTAGGTGTTGCCGAGGATGATCTGCGCGCCCGTCTCCTTGATCTGGGCCGGCGTCAGCGCCTTGACCGTGCCTTGGGTTCCGACCGGCATGAAGATGGGCGTCTCGATGGCGCCATGCAGCGTCTGCAGCCGGCCGCGCCGGGCGGCGGTCGCGGTATCGGTCTTCAGAAGTTGGAAATGGTCGGGCATGTGGCGGTCTATCAACCTGCCCAAGAACTTGACCCCCTGTCAATTACCAGCTATGGTATCCGAAAGTGCTCCTAGTCATCGACAACTACGATTCGTTCACCTTCAATCTGGTCCAATACTTCGGCCAGCTGGGCGTGAGCATGCGAATCTTCCGCAATGACGAGATCACTCCCGCCGAAGCCGTGAAGCTAAACCCGGACCGGGTGCTCATTTCGCCCGGACCCTGCACCCCCTCTGACGCTGGCGTAAGTATCGACATCATAAAGACTTTCGCCGGTAAGAAGCCCGTGCTGGGCGTCTGCCTCGGCCACCAGGCCATGGGCCAGCACTTCGGTGGCAAGGTCATCCGCGCCCCGCGCCAGATGCATGGCAAGCTGTCGCCGATCCAGCACCGCAACACCGACATCTTCGCCGGTCTCCCCTCGCCTTTCACGGCCACTCGCTACCACTCGCTGCTGGTCGAGCGCTCGAGCTTCCCAGATTGCCTCGAAATCACGGCTGAGACCGCCGAGGGCGAAATTATGGGCCTCCGGCACAAACAATTCCCGGTCTTCGGTGTCCAGTTCCATCCCGAATCCATCGCCACCGAAGGCGGCATGAGGATTCTCCAAAACTTCCTCGCCCTGAACTGACCCATGCGCTGTCCCAAGTGCACTTCCATTGAAGACAAGGTGATCGACTCGCGCATCGCGCGCGACGGCAACAACACCCGCCGCCGCCGCGAGTGCCTCGAGTGCGGCCACCGCTTCACCACCGCCGAAACCCTCGTCCGCGACAGCATGGTCGTGGTCAAGCGCGACGGCCGCCAGGAGCCGTTCGACCGCGAGAAGCTCCTCCGCGCCGTCCGCGCCGCCTGCCACAAGCGTCCCGTCGACAACGAGCAGATCACGATGCTCATCGAGGACGTGATCGACGCCGTCGAGGCCCTCTATGAGAGCCAGGTGCCCACCAGCGCCGTCGGCGAGCACGTCATGCAGCGCCTCCGCAAGATGGACCAGGTTGCCTACGTCCGCTTCGCCTCCGTCTACAAGGAATTCCGGGACGTCTCCGAGTTCGTCAGCGAAATCAGCAGTCTTGCACCCTTCCCGCCGAATGTTACGGGTAAGCCCAAGAAATGACGCGATCCCCCCAGCTGCGCCGGCTTCACTTTCTCAACGCGCTGTTCGCCCCGCTCACGGGGCACGACCTCTACTTGGCCCAGCAGATTGACGCGGCCATCACCAGCAGCCTCCCCGAAGCGGAGGAACGCGCGCCGAGCGACCCGGCTTTCGTCAACGCTGCTGCCACGCTTTTCGCCCGCCTCTGCTCGGCGCGCCCCGCCCACGGTTTCTTTCACTGGGACGCCGCCGCGGATGACGCCGGCGCCGCGCCGCTCTTCGCCCGCGCGGGCGTGATGCAGGGCCTGAAGCAACTCTCCGCTTTCCCCGAGTCTACGCTGCTCGTCACCAACCTTCGCGCCGCCCACTGCCCGCCCGCCAAACGCTGGACCGAGCGCCGCCGTCGTGACTACGACGACGCATTGAGCTTCATCCGCGAACTCGCCGCCGCCCGCTCCCGCCGTGACGCGAACCTGAATTTGTTATTTCTATGATTTCCCGCGGATAACGCGGATACACGCAGATACGAGCCAACTCATCCGCGATCATCAGCGTAATCCGCGGAGAATTTGTCTTATGTCCAAGACCCTTTTCCAGAAAATCATCGACCGCGAGATTCCGGCGAAGCTCGTGCACGAGGACGAGCTATGCATCGCCATCCACGACATCGACCCCAAGGCGCCGGTGCACGTGCTGATCATCCCCAAGAAACTCATCCCACGCGTCGGCGCCGCCACCGCGGACGACCAGGCCACCCTCGGCCACCTCCTGCTGACCGCCGCGGCACTGGCAAAGAAACTCGGCATCGCCGAGTCCGGCTACCGCATCGTGATCAACAACGGCCGCGATGGCGGTGAAACCGTGCCGCACCTGCACGTGCACCTGCTTGGCCAGCGACCCCTCGCCTGGCCACCGGGCTGATCCAGCAAAGAAAAAGCCCGCGAACTTCGCGGGCTTTGTTTTTGGACCGTCGAGTGACTTACTTCAGGTATTTCGCGAGCCAGCCGTGGACTTCGCCGAACCAGTAGCGGCTGTCCTCGCCGCGCAGGATCCAGTGGCCGGCCTCGGGGAAGACGAGCAGCTTGCTCGGCACCTGCAGGCGCTGGTTCAGCGTGAACCACATATAGGCGTTGTTCATCGGCACGCGGAAATCGAGCTCGCCGACCGAGATGAGGATGGGCGACTTGAAGCCGGTGCCCTTTGCCTGGTTGCCGGCCTGCAGCACCGGGCTCTGCGCGCGCCACACGGGACTGTCGCCCCAGATCGGGCCGCCGGAATTCACTTCGCGGCCGAAGATGCCGTCGCTGGTGCCCCACTGCATCGCGAGGTCGGCCTCGCCGGCGTGGGAGATGATGCACTTGTAGCGCGTGGTGGTCGCTTGCAGCCAGTTGGCCAGGTGGCCGCCGTAGCTGGCGCCGCCGGCCGCGAGGCGCGTGCCGTCGATGAAGGAATATTTCTTGATGGCCTCGTCCACGGCCTGGTTGATCTCGTCGCCGGGCGTCTTGAGCGGGTCGAGCTGGATGTTGCGGGCGAATTCCTCACCGTAACCGGTCGAGCCGGTGTAGTCGGTCAGGATGAGCACGTAGCCCGGCTTGGCCAGCAGGTCGTAGTTCCAGCGGAGCACAAAGGCATCGTGCCACATGTTCGCAGCGCCGCCGTGAATGACAGCGAAGAGCGGATATTTTTTCGCCGGGTCAAAGCCGGCAGGCTTCACGATCATGCTGTGGATGTCGCGGCCCTTGGCGCTCTTGAACCAGAAGTGCTCGACCGGGAGCCAGTCAATCGTCGCGGCCTTCTCGCGATTGATGGCGGTCAGGCGCTTCGGCGCGCCGTTGAAGGCATAGATCTCCTGCGGGCTGGTCGTGGCCTCCCACGTGCCGGTGAGGGCGTGACCGCCGGCGTTCAGGCCGCTGATCGTGCCGGTGGCCGGCGAGGCCTCGTCGCGCACATCGTTGCCGGCATAGGAGACCGAGTGGAGCTGCTCGAGGCCGGCGTGCTCAAAGGTGAAATAGATGCGGTCCGAGCCCTCGGGCATCGCGAAGCGCGACACCGAGCGGTCGAGGTTCGCGGTGAGGATCTTCGCCTCGCCCTTGAGCGGCCACGGGAAGCTCGCGAGTTTGCTGAGGTCGTAGACCTTGCCGGCCTGCTCAGCCGCATAGGTGCACAACAGCGTCTTGCCGTCGGGCGAGAATGCGAGCGAGCCATAGCTGTGCGAGTCGCTGGTCAGGCGCGACGGTTCGCCGCCGGCCGCGGGCACGGAGAAGATCTGGGTGTTCACGTTGGCGAAGGCGCCGTCGTTGCGGTTCAGCACCGCGGTGAACAGAACAGCCGAGCCGTCCGGTGCCCACTCCGATTCCAGGCTTTCGCCGCTGGCACCGAATGGGCCCCCGAAGCCGGGGGTCGCGGCGAGCTTGGTGCCGGCCAGCAAGTCGCGCGCGACCGCGCCGGCCTTGGCGTCCTGCACGAAGAGATGGGCATGCTTGTCATCGAGCCACGACATCCAGAAGCGCGGCGGGAAAGTCTCGTAGGCGCGGACGTTGTATTTGCGGTCCTTGTGCTCCTTGGCGGTTTTCTTGTTGGCCTCGTCATCCGTGGCCCCGGCATAGACCGAGCTCACAAACAGCAGCTTGCTGCCGTCGGGGCTCCACTTCGGTGAGCCGGCTCCGGTGGACAGCGAGGTGACGCGCTCCGCCTCGCCGCCCCCGGCGAGATCGAGAACGTAAACCTGCCCCACCTCATCGCCATCGCGCTTGGCGGCGAAGGCCAGCTTGCGGCTGTCCGGCGACCAAGCCACGCCGCTCTCGGCGGACTTGCTGAATGTAATGCGGCGCGCCGGCGTGTCATCCGTCAGCGACTTGAGCCAGAGGTCGGAGACCGACTCCTTGGCGTCATAGGCCGGCTCAGTGACCCCGAACACGACCCACTTGCCGTCGGGGCTGGGCACGGGCACGTCGAGGCGTTTCATGAGCCACACATCCTCGTGGGTGATGGCGTGTTTGGCGGGCGCGTCAGCGGCGCGGAGAAGGCCAGCCGTGCAGGCCAGCAGAGACAATACGGCAATCAATCGGATCTTCATGGGGGATGAGGATGAAGGGCTAAGAACGGGCCTCAAACGTGCCATCCGCGCGTTTCAGCACCAGCTTTTTCAACTCCAGGCCCATGAGCGCCGCCGACACCGCGGGCGGGCCCAGGCCGGTGGCGGCGGTGAGGGCATCCACGCCCAGTAGGCCGCCTCCGCTGAAAGCCGCGATGACCCGCTGTTCCGTCGCGTCGAGCTGCGGCATGAGCTGTTCAAGCAGTCCCGGCTGGCCTTCGGTGGTGATGGCCCGTGGGCGCAGGCCGTCGAGGTAATTCAATTCGTTGAGAATGTCGTCGATGCCGGTGAACAGCGTCGCCCCGTCGCGGATGAGCTGGTGGCAGCCGGCACTGCTCGGCTGGTCGATGCGTCCCGGCACGGCGTAGATGAGGCGGCCCTGCTCGCCGGCAAAACGCGCGGTGATCATCGCCCCGCCGGCCACGTCGCTCTCCACGACCACGATGGCCTCGCACATGCCCGAGACGACGCGATTGCGCATCGGAAAGGTCTGCTTGTCCGCCTTGCGGCCGAAGGGGAACTCCGAGAGCACGGCGCCGGTCTCGGCGATCTGGCGGTAAAGTCCGAGATTTTCGGGCGGATAGACGATGTCGATGCCACAGCCCAGCACGGCGGCAGTCTTGCCGCCCACCGACAGGGCTCCCTCGTGCGCCGCGGTGTCGATGCCGCGCGCCAGCCCGCTCACCACGCAGAAGCCCAGCCGGGCGAGATCGGCGCCCAGCTTCTTCGCCACGGACTGACCGTAGAGCGTCGTCCGCCGGCTGCCCACGACCGCGATGCACGGCTGCTCGAACAGGTAGCCGCCTTTGCGGTAGAGCCCGATCGGTGGGTCGTGGATTTCCTTGAGCAATTTCGGATAGCCCGCATCGCGCGTGGTGATGAAGGTCGCGCCGGCCTTGGCCAGCCGCTCCTCTTCTTTCGCGAGGTCGAAATGCTGCCGCCAGTTGACGAGGGCGTCACTCGTCTCGGGGCCGACGCCGCGCACCGATTCCAGCCGGCGCTTGTGGGCCGCGAGAATGTCGCGCGGATCGCTGCCGAACTCCTCCAGCAGGCGGTGGAGCGTGACGGGCCCGATGTTGGGCAGGTCGTTCAAGACCATGAAGGCCTGCCGCTCGGTCAAAGTATCTGGCATTTTCAGGAAGTGAGCGCCGGCCCGAGCTGCTCGAGAATTTCCGAAGTCTCTACGGCGACCTGCCCGTGACTGCGAGCCAACAAATCGGCGGCCCGGCCATGCCAGACCACGCCCCGGCAGGCCGCCAGCCCGGGATCTTTCGGCCCCTGCGCGAGCAGCCCGCCGATCAGGCCGGCCAGAATGTCGCCGCTGCCCCCGCGGGCCAGCACCGGCCCGCCAAAGGGACTGTGATAGATCTTCTTGCCGTCCGTCACGCGGGTCAGCGGCCCCTTCAAGACCAGCACGCCCTGCGGCGCGGTGAAATTGCCGTCGGTGAAAAGCGCCGGCGCGATGCGCTCGAACTCGCCGGCGTGCGGCGTGCCGATGAAAGGCTTGCTGCGCACGCACGCCACCACCTCGGGGCGCAACGCGTCCGCATCCAGCACCAGCGGCACCGCGGCCTCGCCCACCAGGTGCGCGGCCAGACCGAGGGTCTCGGCCTCCGCGCCCATGCCCGGGCCAACCAGCATCGCGGTGGCTTTGGTCGAGCGCGTTCGCACCAAGTCCGCCGTGCCCGCGGCGAGGCCGCCTTGGGGCGTCACCGGACACCCCACCCACATCACCTCGGGGTGACGCGCCGCGTAATCCGCGGCCAGTTCCTCCGGCACGAAGGCCGTGACCAGTCCCGCGCCACTCCGCAGCGCCGCCCGCGCCGCCATCACCACGGCGCCGGGATAACTGTGCGAACCGCCCACGATGAGCAGGTGCCCGAAGGTGCGCTTGTCGGACTGCGCGGCCCGCAGTTCCCCCAGTGGCTTCAACAAGGACGCAAGCAGGATGCGCTCTGTTGCATCGGGCGCCGAGTCTTCCTGCAACAAACCGATGTCCACGTAGCGCAGCCGGCCGACCACCACCGCATGGCGCGGCAAAAGCACCGGATACTTTACGCTGCCCGTCGCGTAAGTGAAATCCGCGTGGAACGCGGTCGGCACGCTGGTCTCGCCAATCCCGCTCGGCAGATCGACGGCGGCGCGAAACCGGATGCCCTTGTGCGCGTTGACCCGCACAATCAACTGGGCGCTGGCCGGGTCCATCGGCGCCCGGAACTGGAAACCGTAGATGCCGTCGAGGCAGAGTGCATACTCCTGGCCGGCTGCCAGCGCCAGTTCCTGCGGGACAATCTTCACGCGGTCCGGGGCTTGCTCCCGGAGCCAGTCCAACGCCCGGCCGGCCAGCGGTCGCAGGTCGCCGGCGCCAAAGGCCAGCACGACGACGGCCGAGGTGCCGAGCCGTTCGGTGAGAATCGTCCGCGCGGCGAGCAGGGCATCGCCGCCGTTGTGCCCCTTGCCCGCCAGCACGAGAATGCGTCCGCCGGCCGGCAGCCCGCCGATCTCCTTGAAATCCTCGAGAATGGAAAGGGCGACCTTGGCGCCGGCCGTCTGCATCGCCGCCCACTCCTGCGTCTCGTCCGTAAGCCGGGCCTGCTCCCACGCCCGGGCCTCGACGCACGTGAGGACCGGGTGGGACGGATGCAAGGACATGGCGACAGGTTACGTCGAGAGCGACGTTGGAAAAAGCCTATTCCTCAACGACCACCCGAAACGCCGGTCTTCCCTGATGGTTTCGGCAAGTCCACAGACGGAGATCCAATATCGATCTTAATTACTGGTTTGGTTGTGCCAGTGTTACCCGGTGCGTCTGGAATCGCGCTCCGTCTTACACTCCATTGAACCGGCACGGGCTTGAAGAAGATAAACGGGTGCTCCGGTGACTCGGTCTTCAGGTCTTGGTCCGCCACCATGCATATCCCGGGCTCGCCCGCATAGATCAGCGCATAGGATGAACCACTGTCCTTGATAAAATCCGGTTCAGACATGGCCCGAAATCGCACCTTTCCGTTCACACGGGTCGCTTCAAAGAAGTAGGAGTAGGAGCGATCGTTCCGGTCCCAATAAGCGAATTGGGCCTTGTCGTCCTTCCATCCCGCGTGCTCAGACCACACCGCAAACAATTCCGGCATTCCCTCCCAATCCACATTATCCGCCAAGCCGACCGCCTGCAGTTTGGATTCAACCGGAATCGGTGCAGCCGCGAGCTTTGGCGCCAGCCGATCCGGCCAAAGGGCAAACGCCAGCCACCCCAGGAGCAACAGTCCGCCAATCAGGCCAACCTTATTGGCCGGAATGGTGCGACTGCCGGCAGTGCTCATGGCCTAGACATGTTTCACCAGCGCCGCGACCGCCATCGCGTGCGAGTCGATGTGCGACAATGACAGCCAGACGTGCGTGGCGCCAACCTCGGCGAGCAGCGCCGTGGCCTTGGCGTCGAGCCGCACGAGCGGCTCCTTGCGCGAACCGTGATAAACCGAGACCGAGGTCCAATCCAAATGCTCGCCGATCCCGGTGGTAAAGCATTTCGAGACGGCCTCCTTCGCGGCCCAGCGGGCGGCGTAATGCTTGTGCGAATACTTCAGGCTGTCGCAGTAGGCCCGTTCCTCGTCGGTGAACACGCGCTTCAGGAAGCGCTCTCCGTGCTTCTCCAGCACCTTCTTGATGCGCTCGGTCTCGATGAGGTCGCAGCCAAGGCCGATCAGGACGCCGCCGGGGGGAAGAATGATACTCATGCGAAAAAGATATTGCCCACCAAACACACGAAAGGACACGAAAAGATGAGGAATCCAAGCCCAGTCATTCTGAGTGCAGGGAAGAATCCAGCAGCACGCTCACTCGCGTCAATCTTTCTGGATCCTTCGCTGCGCTCAGGATGACATGTCATTTTCATTTCGTGTGCTTTAGTGTGTTTCGTGGGCCAATCTTCAAGGATTCATGAGCGCCTTCATCGTGCGCACAGCCTCGTCGATGCCGCCGGTCAACGCACGGCTAATGATGCTGTGGCCAATGTTGAGTTCGTGCAGGTGCGGGATGGTGCGGACCTCGGTGATGCTGGTGTAATTGATGCCGTGGCCGGCATTGACGACCAGCCCGGCGACATGAGCCAGGCGGGCTCCAGCCACGAGGCGGGCGAACTCGGTGGCGCGACCCCCACCATAATAGGCATTGGCATAGGCGCCGGTGTGCAACTCGACCCACGGGGCCGTCAGCTTGGCCGACATCTCGATCTGCGCCGGATCCGGGTCGATGAAGAGGCTGGTCTTGATGCCGGCGGCGTTCATCGCGTCGGTCACCCGGGCGACCTTGTCGCGGTGCTTCACGACATCCAACCCGCCCTCGGTGGTGATTTCCTCGCGGCTCTCGGGCACGAGGCAAACGGAGTGCGGTTTCAATTTGAGGGCAAACTCGGTCATCGCCGGCGTGCAGGCCATCTCGAGGTTGAGCCGCGTGGTTTTAGACCGGCCGAGGCGGAGGACGTCCTCGTCCTGGATGTGGCGGCGGTCCTCGCGGAGGTGGACAGTGATGCCGTCGGCACCGGCCTTTTCGCAGCGGAAGGCCAGTTCGACCGGATCGGGCTCGATGGCGCCGCCGTGGGTGGCCCCGGCCGACCGGTAGCGGGCCTGGCGCAGCGTGGCTGCGTGGTCGATGTTGACGCCGAGGAGGATCATGAGGTGGAGGTTGACCATTAATGACCGCGCACTTCTCCTTGGCAAAAGCGAAATGACCACCTCCCCCGCCGTGCCCAAGACAAAGCCCGAGAATCTTTTTCTCAATCTGATCCTCAATATCGCGGTGCCGACGGCGATCCAGACCTGGGGCAGTGGCGACCGCTGGTTCGGGCCCAACTGGGGTCTGGTAATGTCGCTGCTCTTCCCGCTCGGCTATGGACTATACGACTTCGCGACCCGGCGGCGGTTCAACTTCATTTCGGCGGTCGGCTTCGGCAGCATCCTGATCACCGGTGGACTCGGGCTGATGAGCCTCGACAGCTTTTGGTTCGCGGTAAAGGACGGCGCCATCCCCGCCCTGATCGCCGTGGCGGTGCTGGCTTCGATGCGCAGCAAGGCGCCGCTGGTCGAGGAAATGCTCTACAACCCACAGGTGATCGACACCGGGCGCGTGGAAGCGGCGCTGGCGGAGCGGGGCAATCGCGACGAATTCACCCGGCTGATGCACGGCTCCAGCTACCTGCTGGCGACGGCGTTCGCCATCAGCGCGGTGCTGAACTTCGTCCTGGCCCGATGGATCATCACCGCGCCGCCCAACACCACGGAGCGGGTCCAGCAAATCGCAAAAATGCACTGGGTCAGCCTGGGCGGGGCCGTTGTGCCCGCCATGGCGATCATGATGTATGCGCTGTGGCGGCTCTTCCAAGGCATCGGACGGCTGACCGGCCTGACGATCGACGAGATCCTGCACCAACCGGCTGGACAGAAAAATGCCGCGCCGGCGGAACCGGGCGCGGCGGACAAGCCAACGGACGGGACGCCCTAGCCGCGCTTCGCGGCCGGGACGTAGTCGCGCTTGGCGGGGCCCACGTAGATCTGGCGCGGGCGGTAGATGCGGCCTTTCGGGTTCGAGGCGACCTCGCGCCAGTTGGCGATCCAGCCCGGCGACCGACCGATGGCGAACATGACCGTGAACATGTTCGTCGGGATGCCGAGCGCGCGGAAGATGATGCCCGAGTAGAAATCGACGTTCGGGTAGAGCTTGCGCGAGATGAAGTAGTCGTCCTTGAGGGCGGCCTGCTCGAGGTTGTGCGCGATGTCGAGGAGCGGGTCGGACTTGCCAAGCTTCTTCAGCACGACGCCGCAGGCCTCGCCGATGACCCGGGCACGCGGGTCGAAATTGCGATAGACCGCGTGGCCAAAGCCCATCAGCCGGTTGCTCTTCGAGCCACCCTTGGCGGCGGCGATGAAGCGGGTGCCGTCGTCGCCCTCGTCGTGGATGGACTGGAGCATCTGCATGACGGCGACGTTGGCGCCGCCGTGGAGCGGGCCGGAGAGGGCGTTGACGCCGGCGGCGAGCGAGGTGAAGAGGTTCGCGCCGCTGGAGCCGACCATGCGCACGGTCGAAGTGCTGCAGTTCTGCTCGTGGTCGGCGTGCATCAGGAGGATGAGGTTCAGCGCCTTGGTGACCTCGGGGATCTCGACGTATTCCTTGTAGGGCTCCGAGAACATCATGTGCAGGAAGTTCTCGCAGAACGGGAGATCCTTCGGGTGCATGAACGGCAGGCCGCGCGAGTGGCGGTAGATCAGCGTGCCGAGCGTGCGGATCTTCGAAATGGCCAGCGCGGCCGCGAGGTCGAAGTTCTGCAGGTCCTTATCAAAGTTGTTTGTGGCGAGGTTCGGGTAATAGGCCGCGAGGGCGCCGACCAGCGACGACAGCATGCCCATCGGCGGGGCGTCCTTGGGGAAGCCCTCGAAGAGGCGCTGCATCTGCGGCTCGATGTGAGCGTTGTCCCGCAGCAGGTCGCCGAACTTCTGGCGCTGCGCGGCGTTCGGCAGCTCGCCGTAGATGACGAGGTAGGCGGTCTCGACGAACTCCGACTGGGCGGCCAGCTGCTCGATCGGGTAGCCGCGGTAACGCAGGATGCCGTTGTCGCCGTCCAGAAAGGTCACCTGGCTCTCGCAAGAGCCGGTGTTGCCGTAACCCTGATCGTAGAAGATGTAGCCGGTGTCCTTCCGGAGGTTGCGGGCGTCGATCGCCTGCTCGCCTTCGGACCCGGTCATGACCGGGTAGGTCACTTCCTTATCGTCGATCTTGATGAGGGCGTTCTTGGCCATGGTGGGGAGTAGAAAAAAGAGCAGAAATCAGGCCCGTTGCA
This sequence comes from Opitutus sp., assembly GCA_025361365.1. Taxonomy (GTDB): domain Bacteria; phylum Verrucomicrobiota; class Verrucomicrobiia; order Opitutales; family Opitutaceae; genus Lacunisphaera. The sequence goes on from JANYAM010000094.1 coordinate 33,143, forward strand.
AAGCAAAGCCTCGGGATATTTGGGGGGCTCGGGCAGGCATTAGGGAGCGTATCAAGCCCATGAAGCAAGCCGCTCGGTTTCATGGTGGAACCCCGACCTCCGGCGGGTTGGTTCGACGCACGTCCTGGAAATCCGCCCGGAGGCGGGTTCCACCTTCCCAGGCTCAGTTCGCCTGCAGGGGCGGCACGGCGAACGCGCTGGCGGGGAAAGTCTCGTTCAGAATCACTTTCTCAAAGCTGAGGGTGACGGTCCGGCCACTCTTCTCGCGGTTGCTGACCTTGCGCGCAAAGCGGATGCCGTTGACGAACATCTCGCCCTCCTCGCGGATCTCGACGCCGGCCTCGGTCTCCGTCTTGACCAGCCGGGCGGTGGCCTTGTCGTAGTAACGGGTGAGCACGATGTTGTCGCTGTAACTGAACACCAGCTTCACACAGGCGAGGCCGTCCACGGTGGCGTCGCCGCCCACCTTCACGGAACCGCGCAGTTTTTCGATGCCGCGGAGGAAATTGAGGTTGTCCCAGGCCTGCGCCCGCAAGCGCTTGATCTGGTTCGCATCGAGCAGGGTGAGCTGCCACTGGGTGAGGTTCTTCGGGTTGGTACGCTTCTGCCAGGCGTCGTATTCATCGAGCGCCAGCACCTCAATGAGCTCGGGGCTGGTGAAGGTGAAGCGCTGCTGCATGGGCTTCTGGAAGATGATGTCCATGGCCCGCGGGTTAGCGCCATCGACCTCGATCGTCCCGACAAAGTGGACGCTCGTCACTCCCTGCAGGGCGCTCTCACTCCCCAGGCGGGCGCGGGCGCGGGCGATCCATTGTTCGGCGGTCTGGGCGGTGGCGGGCAGCGCGACGACTAACAAGGCCGCAACGGCCAAGGCAAAACGGGCTTTCATGGGGTGGTTCAGACAGGAGAATTGGCGCCGGGTGCCCTCCGGAGCAATGGGAAACTACTCCCATTCGATGGTCGCCGGGGGCTTGGAGCTGATATCGAGCACCACGCGGCTGACGCCCCGCACCTCGTTGGTGATGCGGCTGGAAATTTTCTGCAAGAGGTCGTGCGGCAGCTTCGCCCAGTCGGCGGTCATGGCGTCGATGCTCTCCACGATGCGCAGCGCGATGACGTAGTCGTAGGTGCGCTCGTCGCCGAAGACACCCACGGTCTTGACGGGCAGGAAGACGGCGAAAGACTGCCAGACTTTCCAGTAATAACCGGACTTCATCATCTCCTCCTGCAGCACGGCGTCGGCGTTGCGGAGGATTTCCAATTTATCGGCCGTGATGTCACCCATCACGCGCACACCCAAGCCCGGGCCCGGGAACGGCTGGCGCCAGACGACTTCCTTGGGGAGGCCGAGGGCGGCGCCGACCTGGCGGACCTCGTCCTTGAAGAGCTCGCGCAACGGCTCGATGAGCTTGAGTTTCATCCGCGCGGGCAGGCCGCCGACGTTGTGGTGCGTCTTGATCAGCGAGGCGGGGTTGCCGGCGATGGAGACAGACTCGATGACGTCCGGATAGAGCGTCCCCTGCCCCAGGAACTGGGCGCCACCGATGGACTTTAAGGATTTCTCAAAGACCTCCACGAAAGTGCGGCCGATAATCTTGCGCTTGGTCTCCGGCTCGCTGACGCCCTTGAGGCGCTTGAGGAAGAGCGGGGTCGCGTCCACGACGCGCAGGTCGATCTTGAAATTCCGCTGGTAGAGCGCCTCGACGTAGGCGCGCTCGTCCTTGCGGAGGAGGCCGTTGTCCACGAAGACGCAGGTGAGCTGCTTGCCGATGGCCTTGTGCAGCAGCGCGGCGGCGACGGAGGAATCGACGCCGCCCGAGAGGCCGAGCAACACGCGGGACTTGCCGACCTTGGCGCGGATGTCGGCCACGGCGTGGGCGATGAAGTCCTTCGTCGTCCAGTCCTGCCTGGCGCCGCACACGCGGACGAGGAAGTTGCGGATCATGTCCACGCCGCGCTCGGTGTGGAAAACCTCCGGGTGAAACTGGATGCCGTAGAAGCGGCGCTTGGGATCCTCGATGCCGGCGAACGGCGAGTTGTCCGAGACCGCGGTCGCCACGAAGCCCGGCGGGAGCTTCGTGAGTTTGTCGCCGTGGGAATTCCAGATGCGGAGTTTTTTGGGCAGGCCGGCGAAGAGCTTGCCCGGCTTCTTGATGGTGAGGTGGCCGTGGCCGTATTCGCGGGCCTTGCTCAGGGCGACCGTGCCGCCGAGGAAATGGCCCATCAGCTGGACGCCATAGCAGATGCCCAGCACGGGCACGCCCAGTTTGAAGATCTCGGGGTCGGGATGCGGGGCGGTCTTGGCGTAGACGCTCTGCGGGCCGCCGGAGAGGATGATGCCCACGACGCCTTCCTCGCGGAGCTTCGCCGCCGGCGTGCTGAAGTGGTAGATCTTCGAGTAGACCTGGGACTCGCGGATGCGACGTGCAATGACCTGGGTGAGCTGGGAACCAAAATCGAGAACAGCAATTGTCTGCGCCATGCGGGAAACTGGGGTGGTTTTTGACCGAAAGAAACCAAAAAATTACCTCACCCCGCCAGCAGGTCCAGCGCCCCTGCCAGCACGCGCACCCCCTGGGCGATTTCGTCCGGGGCCGTGTATTCGTCCGGCCGGTGGCTGATCCCGTCCTTCGAGGGCACGAAGATCATCGCCGTGGGGCAGACCTGGGCCATGAACAGCGAGTCGTGGTAGGCCCGGCTGATCATCCGCTGGCACGGCAGGCCGACGGCCGCCGACGCCTGCTCCACCGCCGTGACAATATGCGGCGCACAAGTGGCGGGCGGATCGGCGTTGATCAACTGTTCCTTGAAGCCGCAGCCCCGGCGCTCCGCCGACGCCTTGGCGGCCGCGCGGATGGCCACCAGCACGCCATCGCGCCGGGCGCCGTCGATGTCGCGCACATCGATCTCAAGCCGCACCTCGCGCGGAATGCTGTTCACCGCACCGGGCAACACCTGCACCAGGCCGCAGGTAGCGACCGTATCTCGGCTCTGCGTAGCGAGCGCCGCCCGTTCGACCGCCTGCATGATCTCGGCGGCCGCCAGCGACGGATCGTGCCGGTCCGGCATGAGCACGGTGCCGGCGTGGCCACCCGGGCCGGACAGGTCGATGCGCAGCGCCGCGGGTGCGGCGATGGCCGTGACAACCCCGATGGGCATCTGCTTCAGCTCGAGCAAAGGACCCTGCTCGATGTGCAGCTCGACAAAGGAATCGTAACAACCTGGCGTCAGCCGCGTGCTTTCCAGCGTGCCGTGCATGTAGGCCTGGGCGCAGACGTCGTCCACGGACAGACCCTGCGGGTCGCGCAGGCTCGCGATCTTCTGCCGGTTAAGCGTGCCGGCCATCAACCGGCTGCCAAGGCAGCCCAAGCCGAAGCGCGTGGGCTCCTCTGCCGTGAACATCACCAACTCGATCGAGCGCCGCGGCCGGCGGCCGGCGCGCGGCAGGGCGCGGATGGCCTCCAGCCCGCCGAGGACGCCGACCACGCCGTCGAAGCGCCCGGCATTGGGAATGGCGTCAATATGCGAACCGGTGGCGACCGGCGCCGCGGCGGGATCGGTGCCCGGCCAGCGGGCGAAAGTGTTGCTGACCGCATCCTCGCGCACCACCAGGCCGGCGTCGGCGTAAAGCAGCTTCAACCATTCGCGGGCCCGCAGGTCCACTGAACTGAAGAGCACCCGCGTCACCGACGGATAGGGCGTGTCGGAGATATGCGCGAGATATTCGATCTCGTCGGTCAGCCGCTTGGTGTCGATCGACAGGCTCATGAGGAAGGGGATAGCGTGACAGCCACCCCTTCCCTAGCAGGTGCAATGCCGATCAGGGTCCGTCTTGAGGTGAAGGCGTTGCCCCAACGCGCTCAAGCGGCTTGAGGGCAAGCCGCTCCACCCTGTCGGTATCTTATTTCGAACCGACCCAGGCCTTGAGCCGGGCCTCGAGCACCGCCAGCGGCAGTGCGCCCTCCATCAGGATCTGGTCGTGGAATTCCTTGATGTCGAACTTCGGGCCGAGCTGCTTCTCCGCCAGGGTGCGGAGTTCTCGGATCTTCAACTGGCCCATCTTGTAACCCAGCGCCTGGCCCGGCCAAGCCATGTAGCGCTCAATCTCGGCGATCTGCACCTCCGGCTTGCCGCCCTCGGCGTCCGCGCCGTATTGCAGGGCCTGCTCGCGCGTCCAGCCCTTGGCGTGCAGGCCGGTGTCAACCACCAGGCGAACCGCCCGGTGCATGTCGCCGAACAGCATGCCGAGGTATTGATAGGGGTCGGTATACATGCCGAGCTCCTTGCCGATGCTCTCCGTGTAGAGGGCCCAGCCCTCGACGTAGGCGTTGTTGCCGTCGTAGCGGCGGAACTTCGGCAGCGACGTGTTTTCGGTCGTGAGGGAGATTTGGAAGTGGTGGCCCGGGATCGCCTCGTGCAGGAAAAGATCCTCCATGCGCGGCGTGCGGAACTTCAACGGGTCGACAATGGGCACATAGAAGATGCCGGAGCGCGAGCCGTCCGGCGTGCCGGAGTTGTATTCGGCCGAAGCGGTGGCCGCGCGGAATTTCTCCGTGGCGCGGATCTCGAACTTGGTGCGGGGCACATGGGCGAAGAACCGCGGCACCGCGGCCATCACGCGCGCCTCGATGGCCCGGTAGCCGTTGAGCACCTCCTCATCGGTCTTGTAGGGCGCGAACTTGGCGTCGGTGGCGACGTAGTTGAGAAATTCCGGCAGCGTGCCCTTAAAGCCCACCTGGGCCCGCACCTTTTCCATCTCGCCCTTGATGCGGGCGACTTCCTTCAGGCCGATCTCGTGGATTTGCTCCGGGGTGAAATCGGTGGTGGTCTGCCAGCGCACGGCGCTGGCGTAGGCTTCCTTGCCGCCGGGCAGGGCACCAATGCCCGCGGTGTCCCGGCAATGCGGGAGATACTCGTCCTTGATATAGGCATGCAGCCGGGCGTAGGTCGGCAGAATGACCTCATGAATGGTGGCGCGGTAATCCATCTCGAGTTTTTGACGGGCAGCGGGTGACAGGTCGGCCGGCAGCATCTGCAGCGGACCGAAGAACACGTTGTTCACGGGGTCGTCCGCCATCAGCGGCTCGAGTTGCGGCAGCACCCTTGCCATGAGGATTTTTGGCTGCACGATTCCGCGGCTCACGCCTTCCTTCATGTTGGCGATGGCGGTGTTCACCCAGATCTGGAAATCATGCGCGCGGCTCATAAAATTCCGAAAGTCACGGGCGGTCTTGAACGGCTGCACACTCTTGCCCGAACCCATCTGCGCGAAGGTCAAGTGCGGCGCGGAAAACTGGTTGAGCGGCGTGAGATTAAAGAAATGCGTGCCGAGCTCCCGGCGAGCCGTGAGACTCCATTTCAGGGTGTCGTAGCTGAGCTGGTCGGTCGCGGAGAGTTTGGCGCGATCAAACTTGGCCAGCTCGCCGAGATATTTGCCGCACATGGCAGCGACCTTGGCCCGGTGCTCGGCGCCGATGTCATTGGGCCAGACGGCCTCGTAGCGGGGATCACTATCGCCGCTGACGGCGGCATCGACGGGGAACAGGGCGAGATAATCCTCGTAGTAATCGTTGAGCACCGTCTGGAACGGCGAAAGGGTGGTGGCCGCATGGGCGACACCGGCCGCAAACAAGCACAGGGACAGGAGGAGACGTTTGAGCATGGGGATGAAGTGAGGAGATCCGACAGAATTAACAGAATGACCAGAATGTCAGACTACGAATCCACGAGCCGAGTCAGCCCTTCTGTTAATTTTGTTCATTCTGTCTAAAATTTGAGCCGGGCGTTGGGGTGGCCGCACTTCGGGCACGGCGCCGTGCCCGTGCCGCTCTTCTCCGTGTAGAGGTGGTCGCAGCGGATGCAGTGAAAGGTAATCTTGCGGCGCTGATCGTCGTAGAGCGCCCGGTCGCGCCGGTCGTAGTAGATCCAGAGCCCCCCGAACACACCCAGCACCAGCAGCCCGTAGAGGACGACAGGGAGGGTGATGTCAGGCGGCGTGACCACGGCAGGAACCTCACACGAAGCCGCCCCGCCGCCAAGGGGAAAGACGGCTAATACCAACGTCCCTTAGGTTATAGACTTTAGATTGGAACGCCAGAGTTTACCTGATCGGCGAGCCAGCCGTGGATGAGTCCCGCGACTTTGGCGGGCTGGGTCCATTCGCGGGAGGCGGCGAAGAGGTGGTCTTCCAG